>JALZIB010000056.1 GCA_030860505.1 Actinomycetota bacterium | reverse complement strand
GCGGCACTCGGGGATCTCCTCGGTCACGCCGGCGGAGGCGCTCGACGTGGCCCTGTGCTACGGCTGGATAGACGGTCAGCGCAGGGCCCACGACGACACATCGTTCCTCCAGCGGTTCTCGCGCCGCCGGCCGAGGAGTTCATGGTCGAAGGTCAACGTGGCGAAGGTCGAAGCGCTGATGGCGACCGGGCGTATGCGGCCAGCCGGACTCGCGCAGGTAGCGGCAGCGAAGGCCGACGGGCGTTGGGAGGCGGCGTACGAGTCGCAGCGCACCGCCGCGGTCCCTCCCGATCTCGCAGCCGCGCTGGCCGGCAACTCGCGGGCGTACGCCGCCTTCGAGCGCCTCGGCCGATCCGATCGGTACGCCGTGATTCTGCCGCTGCTCAAGGCCCGCACCCCGGAGACGCGCTCGAGGATCCTCGCCCGGGCGGTCGCACGGCTGGCGTCTCAGAAGTAGGTCATGTCGCTGAGCCGAGTGGGGCTTGGCCCGACGACGGAATCAGGGTGACTGAATGAGTCCGATGACGTTGCCGTCTGCGTCTGTCACCGATGCGATCAGCTTGCCCCCACCGACGTCTCTGACCGCTTGCTGTGCCTCTGCGACGGCGTTGACGAGAAGCTCGATGCTCTCGGCGATGTCGTCAACGTGCCGGTAGCCGACAGGACCTAGCATGCCCTGGCTGTGGCCATTGGGATCCAAAGATCGTGACGTCGAAAGGCGAGACCATCGTTGAGCCCGCGCCTCAATCAGCGCACGACGCGGTAGGAGATGTGCGTCGCGAACGGCGACTGAAGCAGACGCAGGTGCTCGAGGCTCACCGTCTCGTCGAAGTCGTCGAACAGGCGCTTCCCGCCACCGAGCACGACCGGTGCGATCGAGATCGACAGCTCTTCCACGTATCCGGCGCGCAGTGCTTGGCGGATCATGTCCGCCCCGCCCATGACGAACACGTCCTTGCCGCCCGCAGCTTCGCGCGCCCGGGCGATCGCATCGTCAAGCCCGTTCACGAACGTGAAGCCAGCGTCTGCGGGAGCGTCCTCGGGCCGGTGCGTCACGATGAAAAAAGGCAGGCCGAAGGGATTGTGGCCGCCCCACGCCCCCGCTGCCTCGTAGGTGTTGCGGCCGCCGACGATGGCGCCGACGTTGGCCATCGCCTCGTCGAGGAGCTCCTTATCCGCGCCGGTCGGCTCGCCCGTCGGCTCCTCGTCGTAGCTCCACGGACCGCCGAAAACCCAGTAGTGCAATCGCTCACCGCCGTCGCCCAGACCGCGATCCGGCCCGTCGTTCGGTCCGGTGATGTACCCGTCCAGCGAGGTCGTGATTCCCGCCGCCACCTTCGTCATCGGTCTCTCCTCCTTGGTCGTCACCATCATCAGTCAGGACCGATGCACCCGTCGAAACTCATCGGTGCGAGTGTGGCGCTCGTGCCTTCGGATGTCCTGGACACCCAGGCAGTCAATCCCCCGACCGGCGTTCCGCGCAGCGCAATACCCCGTCAACACGGCCGGCCGGAAAAGCCGCAGAGAACAACCTCTCGTTCAATCTGGCTGAGTAGACCTCGGGTGCTGGACGGCGGTCGGGCTCGTAGTTGTCCCGTATGCGGTAGTCCAGGAGAAAGCTCGAGATGGCGTCAGCAGTGATGTCGTGCGCGCGCATAGTGACCTGATCGAGCCACAGTCCATTCGGCCGCTCCTCTTCGATCAGACGATCAGAATCCACACCAAAATGAGCCTCAACGTCGTCCGTCAGGGCCGAGAGATCAATCGGCCACGCCCCCGTTACAGCGGGATCGGGAGTCTGTCCGTGGTCTGCCGTGAAGGCGAGCACCCACTGTCCCTTTCCTACGTCCTGGTCGAGGTTTCTCATCAGCTCGGCCAAGGCACCATCGGTATACCTAATCGTGGATCGCAGCTCCATGGCCAATTTGGGATAGTGCCCGACAACATCAATGTGCTTGAAATTGGTGAAGAGCAGATCGGTGACATCATCCTGGCCGAAACCCTCGTTGGTCACTATCGATCTGAGCAACTCCGGCTGATACATGGTCCACAGCGGACTGTTACGCCATTCGCTGCGATCATTGAGAACCTCGTTGCCGAGCCAGGCAGAGTCGATCCTTCCATCCTCCGCATCGAGAATCCTCAGCTCTTCGTCAAGAGACGGACGCGCATCCAGATAGGAGGGAATCCGATAGAAGTCCGGATTCGTAACAAGCTCGTGTTCGAGGTTCCACAAGACCGCGATGTCCTTGTCACCGCCCACCAAAGAGGCGCCGTGCCCGAGCATGCCAAGATGCCAGGGCCTTTCTGCAACCATGCCGACCTTGGCCTCATTACCGGTCGCTTGGTCGTATAGGTCCGCGAGAGTCGGGAGGAGCACATCGTCCGCGGATAAGCCCTCGAACGAAGCCACCATCTCTCCGTCCTTGCGCATTGGAATGTCCACCGCACCATGCTTGCTCGGCCATGCCCCTGTGCCGATAGTCGAATGAACGGCAGGTGTGGTCGACGGCGACGAGCCGACCATCACGTTGCGCAGCGACGTTCCTCGCTGCATCAGTCTCTTGAGGTTCGGCCATGCGTTCGGATATCTGTTGAGCACGTTCCAGCCACCACCGTCCCACACCACCGTCACGATGAGTTTCAGATCTTCGCTTCGTTGATCCGGGGGAACGAGGGCTTCCTCGATCGGGCTGCCCGCACCCTGGGGTAGGGGTGTGTCGAGGAGCTCGGCCAAGGTCGACGGAAGATCCGCCAGATCTACGTCTCTATCGAGACGGATCTCCCCTCGAGACTCTATGAAGCCGGGCCCGTAGAGAACCAGCGGGACGCGCTGTACGTAGGCCCATGGACCCGCATGCGTGGTGAATCCAAAGCTCCCCGTGAAGTTGGGAGCTTTCGGAACCACGGTCACGTCGGGAGAACGGCCGTCGAAATAGCCGCGCTGGGTGCGCTCCAAGTACTCAACTGGAAGGCGGCAAGAGGGTCTCAACCAGGGCCCAGCGACGTCACGGGTCTCTGCGTCGTTCGCATCTTCTAGGGTTCGAGAACCCCTCACAGCTACGAAAGCACCCAGCGCTCCCAAGATCAGTACCACGACTACGGACACGACGAGGGCGATGCGGCTGTTGCGGGATCGTCTGTGAGGCATTAAGGGGAGAATCTATCTCGCCGAGGAGGTGACCGGACTTCGAGTGGAACTCATTGTAGTCGGCGCATGCGCCCTTGCAGCCTCGCTCTCCGGCAAGGTGGGCGCGGAAAGCTGAGCCGCCCGGTGGTCGGGTCAGCGCCGCAGGCGCGTGTGGACCTCGTAGCGGTCGCCCCGGTAAAGCGAGCGGACGTACTCGATTACGCCCTCGTCGGAAGCACGCGTAACGCGCTGAATCAAAAAGGCGGCCTGGCCTGCAGGAGTACCGAGCAGCTCGGCCTCCTCATCGTTGAGCGCGACGGTGCCGATGCGTTGGCTGGCGGTGTGCACCGGAACTCCGTGGCGGTGTTCGAGCAGCTCGTACAACGAGACTCCCGAGAGGTCCTCGTCCTCGAGCCCGGGGAATCTACGGGACGGGAGGAAGGCTCGCTCGAGGGCCATGGGCTCACCGTCGGCGGTCCTGACCCGCTCGATGCGCACGACGTTGGACTCGGGCGCGACCTCGAGATTGGAGGCGACGATGTCGCTCGCGGCAACTACCTCTTGCGACAGCACCTGCGATCCCGGGGTCATGCCCCGAGCTCTCATGTCCTCACTGAAGCTGCTCAGCATCACCGACTGGGTGATCTTCGCTTCCGCCACGAACGTGCCCCGTCCCTGGAGCCGGTAGATCAGCCCCTTGGACGCGAGCCGTTCCAACTCGCTGCGAACGGTCATGCGAGCCACCCCAAAGCGCTCGGCCATCAACCGCTCGGACGGCAACATGGTTCCGGGTTCGAGCGAGGCGATGTAACCCTCGAGGATCTCTTGCAGTTGCTCGCCCTTGGGACGCCCGAAGGTCAGCTCCCTGGGGAGGTGGAGTGCGGGCTCGAGTGTGGGGTTTCCGTCCGGCATATGGAAACCCTATTCAGTCCGCGCTTCTAGGTCGGGAATCGACGTTTCCCCACGGTCAGGCACCATCGAGTTCTCTCCTTCCCCTTGTCCAGTAAAGGAGCGCACCGACGACGGGCGCGCACAACACCGCCGTCCACTTCCACACCACGACTCGCCGCACTCGTTTGTCCGGCGGACCGTGGGAAACGGCCCCACTTCTCCGCTGGAGGTCGCTCAGGCACACGAACGTCGGCACCCACCACACCGCCGCCATCGCGACCACCAGCAGGAAGTCGTTCAAGTCCTGACGCCGCTAGGCGGGCGAGGTGTGGGGCGTCGTGGTAGCCGGTTGCGCCTCGACCTCCTGTTGGTCCTCTCGCCCCGGGGTCGGCAGGTCGAACGCCTTGATCGCGAACGAGAACATCAGGAAGTAGACAACCCCGAACACCAGGCCCACGGGAATGGCCAGCAGCGCGTTCGTCGCGAGATGAAGGTTCACGAGGTAGTCGATGAGTCCGGCTGAGAAACCGAAGCCCATCTTGATGTTGAGCGCGTCCGCAACCACCAGAGCGATCCCCGATAAGAGCGCGTGAGCGGCGTAGAGCAGCGGTGCGAGGAACAAAAAGCTGAACTCGATCGGCTCGGTGATACCGGTGAGAAATGACGTGAACCCGGTGGAGCCCATGACCGCGCCGGTCGCCTTCTTCTGCTCGCGCTCCGCCGCGCGGTACATCGCGAAGGCGGCCGCCGGGAGGCCGAACATCATGACGAAGAACCATCCCGCCATGAACAGACCCGCCTCCGGGTCCCCGGCCAGGTACCTGGAGAGGTCGCCGGTCACCTCCTCGCCGCCGGCAGATGTATAAGTGCCGAACTGGAACCACACGAGCGCGTTGAGAATGTGGTGCAGCCCCATGGGCAACAGCGCCCGGTTGGCGAGGCCGTATACAAAGGCGCCGAGAGCACCCGCGCCCACGATCCAATTCCCGAAGTCGTCGATGACGCGCCCGATTGGGGGCCAGACGAAGTAGGCGATGAAGCCGACCGCGATCGCCGCGAAAGCCGTGATGATCGGTACGAAGCGACGGCCTCCGAAAAACGCAAGATAGTCGGGGAGGCGGATGTCCTTGTAGCGGTTGTACAGCACCGCTGCGAGCAGACCGATGAGGATCCCTCCGAGGACGCCCATGTCGACCGTGACCGCCTCGCCCCCTTCGGTCGCCTCGGTGATGATCGAGACGTCGTTGATCGCCTTCAGAATCACGTAGCCGACGCCGGCCGCAAGTCCCGCGGCCCCCGCTCCGCCGGTGAAACCGATGGCGACCCCGATGGCGAAGATCAGCGGCAAGTTGGCCAGCACCGCGTTGCCGCCCGCGCCTAGAATCTCCCAGATGGTGTTGCCCCACGACAACCACGACACGGTCTGAAAATAGACGCTGAGACCGAGAGCCAGCGCGGCCGCCGGCAGCACCGCTATGGGCATCATCAGCGCCCTACCGACCCGTTGCAGGCTTGCGAACATGGATCCTCCCTCCCCCAGACGGCGGCCCCTCCGCAGCGCAGGGACCCTGAAGAACACCAGCATCCTAATACTGGTCTAGACCAGATCGCAAGGGCCGTGCTCGCCCCGGGGGCTATGGTGGGGCCCCACTGGTCTATACCTGTTGGGTCTATACCTGTTGCCGCCGAAGGACCATCGGGGCCGAGCATGCGGTTTGGAGGACCACCGCCACCATGAACGAACGAGAACTGAACCTCGACCGCCTCGTTACCGAGCATCACCGTAAGGACCTCGTTGCCCTCGACCTCATGACGACCACCGAACTGGTCGAGTTGATGAACGGAGAGGACGCGACAGTTCCGGCCGCGGTCGCGGCGGCGCGCGAGCAGATCGCAACGGCTATCGATGGGATCGCCGATCGGCTGGCGCGCGGGGGACGTCTCATCTACGTGGGGGCCGGTACGCCCGGTCGTCTAGCCGTGCTCGACGCGGCGGAATGCGGGCCCACCTTCAACGCCGGCCCCGAACGAATCCAGGCGGTGCTGGCAGGTGGCGAGCAGACCATGGTTCAAGCGTCCGAGGGCGCGGAGGACGACGCGGGGGCCGGAGCCGCAGATCTGCGCGCGCGTGCGGTCGGCACACGCGACTCCGTCCTAGGGATCAGCGCAAGCGGGAGAACCCCCTACGTGCTCGGAGCCGTGGAGCATGCGCGCGCCGAGGGCGCGTTGACCGTCGGGCTGGTGTGCAATCCATCCTCGCCGATCGCACGTCGAGCGGATCTACCAATCGAGATCATCACCGGCCCCGAGGTGATCGGTGGCTCCACCCGCCTCAAGGCCGGCACCGCACAGAAGCTGGTGCTCAACATGATCTCGACCATCGCTATGGTGCGCCTGGGTCGCACATTAGGAAACCTCATGGTCGACGTGCGCGTCTCGAACGAGAAACTTCGGTTGCGCGCGCTCAGGATCATTCGCCTCGCGACCGACTGCAGCGACGAGGAGGCAGGGGATGCACTCGCGGCGGCGGGAGGGGAGGCGAAAACGGCGATCCTCATGCTGCTTACCGGCGGCGACCCGACCAGTGCTGCCGAGCGACTGGAGAGACATGACGGTCACCTTCGCAGGGCGCTAGGCCCAAGCTCATGATCGTCGTCCGGATGCCATCGGGTCCGTGCGACGTCATCGAAGCGGTCCAGGGATGAGGTTCGAGGGGCAACTCGAATGTGCCGCCCTCCTGTTCGATCTCGACGGGGTGCTGGTCGATTCGACGGCGGCGGTGGAGCGGGCGTGGCGAGTGTGGGCCGATCAGCGCGGGCTTCGTTTCGAAGACGTCATCGATCACGCGCATGGTCGTCGCACGGTCGAGACGATCGCAGCAGTCGCTCCTCACCTCGACGCGCAGGCGGAGACGCTGGCGCTCGAGGACGACGAGATCTCCCGGGCGACGGAGGTGGGCGCCCTGCCTGGAGCACACGAGATCCTGAGAGCTCTCACCGGAGCACCATGGGCGATCGTGACATCAGGCACGCGCAGGCTCGCCGGTGCGCGCATCGAGGCCTGCGGCTTTCCGTCGCCACCGGTACTGGTCACCGGTGACGACGTTGAAGAGGGAAAGCCCCATCCCGCGGGCTACGCCCAGGCGGCCCACTTACTCGGAGTCGCCGCCGCCGACTGCGTGGTGTTCGAGGATGCACCGGCCGGCATAGAGGCGGCGCGCGCCGCAGGCGCGCGCACCATCGCGCTCTCGACCACATACGACAGCACCGAACTCGCCGCGGCCGATCGTCACATCGATACTCTGGCGCAGATCTCGGCAGCTTCCCAACCCGATGGGACCTTAGTCCTCCGGGCAACCTAGAGGGTCGACATCAGCCTCCGTACGACAGGCCGTGCCCGTACGGGTAGAGCTCGGTGTCCGGATCGTCGGCCGTCGGAATCGCCACCGGGAGCCGTCCGGTCGGATTGACCTCGCCGAACAGAACCCTGGTCGTCGCCTTGAGCGACACCGGACTGTAGCTGTAGGTCGCCACATAGGTCGGAGCGTCCGTGAAGTATGCGATGTCATAGGGGTCGCGCACCGCGAGCACGATCACGGGTGTTCCCGTCGCCAGAAGGTCTCGGATCAGTGCCTGTTGTCCGGAACTGATCCACGCCCTCTGAGATGAGACCACGACCAGATCCTTGGAGCCGGCTTTGGTTACCGCCGTCTGTCGCTGGGCCTCGTTGGGGTTAACGCCGGTCTCGTACACCTCGGTTGTCGCCCCACGCTCCGCGATGCTGTCTGCGAGCGTCTTTGTCGTCGACACTCCCCATCCGGTCACGAGCACGTCTTGAGACGAGTTCGCCTGGAGCGGCAGCACGTCGTCGTCGTTCTTGACGAGTGTCACGGTCTTGTTCGTTATCTCGTCTGCGGTTGCGAGATGCCCGGGCGTTCCCACCTTCGACGGCACCGCGTCCTCGTCGACATAAGGATTCTTGAACAGGCCGCGCTCCATCTTCAGACTGAGGATCCGATATACGGACTTGTTGATCCGGCCGACGCCCACCTCTCCGCTGCGCACCGCCTCGAGGACCGCGTTGTACGCGAGGTCGAGGTCCGGTGGCATCAACAACACGTCCGCGCCCGCCTTGATCGCCTCGACCGGCACGCGCTCGTCCCCGTACATCTGACGCACACCCTCCATGGTCAGCGCGTCGGTAACGATCAGGCCGTCGAAGTCCATCTGCTCGCGCAGCAGACCGGTGAGAATCGGCTTGGACAGCGTCGCCGGCCGACCGGAGTCGTCCAGTGCGGGAACCACGATGTGCGCGGTCATGATGGCGTCGATGTCTCGCTCGATGGCCGACTCGAACGGAGGCAGATCGATCGTGTCGAGCTCCTCGCGGTTGTGGTGGATCACCGGCAGCCCGGTGTGGCTGTCGACGTTGGTGTCGCCGTGACCCGGAAAGTGCTTCGCGGTCGACGACACATTCTGGCTCTGATATCCCTCGACCTGAGCGGCTGTCAGCGTCGACACGAGACCGGGATCGGACCCGAACGAACGAACTCCGATGACGGGGTTCTGCGCGTTGACGTTGACGTCGGCCACCGGAGCGAAGTTCTCGTTGATCCCGATCGCACGAAGCTCGCGCCCGGTGATCTCCGCGGCCGTCCGAGCGTAGGTTGCCTCGCGTGCCGCGCCCAGACCCATGTTGCCGGGGAACTGGGTTGCGGGCGGCCCGACCCGGACGACCACGCCCTGCTCCTGATCGGTCGAGACCAGCAAGGGGATGGCCGAGCGCTGAGACAACGCGCTGTCCTGGATCCCGTTTGATAGGCCGGCTATCTGGGTGGGGTTGTTGACGTTGTTCGACCAGGCGAAGTAGATGATGCCACCGAGGTGGTACTCATCGATCAGCTGCTCGAAGTTGTCGACCCCGTACGTCTGTTGGTTGGACGCGACCATCGCCGGGTCGGGATCGTCCGCGCTCTGACCGTACGCATAGGTCATGAACATCTGGCCGACCTTCTCCTCGAGCGTCATTCGGTCGATCATCTTGCGGATCGTCGCGTTGTCCCTGCCCCGCTCGCCCGGCGCCGCGCCGGTCGAGCGCACCGGAACCAGAAGTCCGAGACACAAAGCCGCCGCCACGAGCGGGCCCACGATCCGGCCCCCGCGCAGTGCCATAAAGCAACCCCCTAAATCCTCTGAAATGGTATAGACCTCCTAAACCGTAGGCTGGTCTAGACCACCCTGTCAAGGGAACACCGCCCTTCCGAACAGGGAGGGGCGCTTCGGCTAGAGTCTGGTGGTCTAGACCACAATCCTGGGAGTGAACATGCGGCTTGGAGTGGCGGCCGCGCTCCTCGATGGGCACATCGTGCCCGGTGACGTGATCATCGAGGAGGGCGCGATCGTTGAGGTGGGGAACGCACCGGGCGGCCGTGCCGGACTCGCCGTCCCTGGCTTCGTCGATCTCCAGGTGAATGGTTTCGCGGGGGTGGACTTCCTCAGCGCCGACGTAGACGGCTACGGGGAGGCCGGTCGGGCGCTCGCCGCGTCTGGGGTCACGGCCTTTCAGCCGACCTTCATCACCTCTCCCCTGGACTCCTACTGGACCCCTCTGAAGACGGTCGCCGCCCTCGAGCACGAGGGTGGCCCGCGCGTGCTGGGGGTGCATCTCGAGGGGCCCTTCATCTCTCCGAACTGGCCTGGGGCTCACCGAGCCGAGCACATCCTCGAACCCAACCTCGAGATCGCGGATCGGCTTTGCGCCGCAGGCCCGGTGACCTACATGACCGTCGCTCCCGAGCAACCCGGTGGGTTGGAGCTCATCGCTCATCTCGTCGATAAAGGGGTCGTCGTCGCCTGCGGGCATAGCGATGCCGACGCCGTGCTCGCGCGCCGTGCCTACGACGCCGGAGCGCGCGCCTTGACTCATATCTACAACGCCCAGCGCCGCTGGAAACCGCGCGACCCGGGCATCGCCGGCGTCGCGCTGACGCGGGCCGATGTGGTCGTGCAGGCGATCGTCGACCATGTGCACCTCGCCCCGGAGACCGCGCATGCAGCCTTCTTAGCGACCAGAGGCAGGTTCTGTCTCGTGACCGATGCGATGGCGGCCACCGCCTTGGACGACGGCAACTACAGCCTCGGTGATCGCGTAGTGAGCGTCGAGGGAGAAGAGGCGCGCCTCGCGGATGGAACTCTCGCTGGAAGCCTTCTTACGATGGACCAGGCCGTTCGCAACCTCGTGGGCATCGGCGCGTCGATCGAGGACGCAATCGACGCTGCGACGCGCGTTCCTGCGCGACTCGTCGGCCGCGAGGACCTTGGTTCTCTGGTTACGGGTTCTCCGGCGGACGTGGTGGTGCTCGACGACGCTCTCACCGTTCAACGGACGCTGGTCGGTGGTACCGAGATCTTCGCGCGCAGTTCGTAGTGGATCACGTGCGCGACTTACTGGGTTCAGAGGAAGCAACTATGTTTGACGGAATACAGTCGATCGGGGGGTAGACATCGTGAAACTCGCCGGGCGCGCGCTGGTGGCGGGCGCATTGATCGTGGTGTTGGGGGTCGGTCTGGCTCCGGCAGGACTGACGCTCGATGCCGGACACTCGGGATTGCCGCTCGGGCGACCCGGTCTCCCCGAGTCGCGCAACACCCAAGAAATCACGCCCGGCGTGACCTACACCCATATCGAGCGCGGCTTTGCCTCGGAGCGCGACTTCTACACGGTGGACGTCGTCTTCACTTCGACGCGCCGGGAGGCAAAGGAGACCACGCTCCGACTGAAGCGCGATGGCTACAGGGCTCGTTTCGAGCGCATAGCCGAGCGCGCGCCCGATGACCCCGAGCGCGGCCCCCTTGGCTGGCTGGTGCGAGTGGGCCGCTTCTCGACAAGCGAGCGTGCGGATGCGCAACGCGCTGAGCTCGTGGCCGAGGGTTACTCGACGGCGAGGGTCGTCCACACCAGCGAAGACGGCGGCAAGACGACCGGTCCGTGGATCGTGCACGTACTGACGATCGAGCCCGACGTCTTCCAGGGATCACTCGAGCCTGAGCTTGCAACCGAGATCGTCCCCGAACGCGAGTTGCTCTCGAGCATCGCGGCCCGCACCGACGCCGTGGCCTCGATCAACGCCGGTTACTTCGTCATCGGCGAGGCGGACGGAACCCCGGGGGATCTCGCCGGTATCTCGGCGCTCGACGGCGAGCTGATCAGCGAGTCCGTGGCCGGGCGCACCTCCCTCGCGCTACCCGCGGGCCCGGGCGAGGATGCGCTCATCGCCGTGTTCGACACTGAGATCGAGGCGTCGTCATCGGACGGAGCGGCGAGGCTCGTCGATGGTCTCAACCGCAAGCCCGGACTCATTCGCTCGTGCGGAGGTAGGGGCGGTGACCAACCGACGGAGCGGCCCAAGCACGACGTCACCTGCACCGACGATTCCGAGCTCATCCACTTCACTCCGATCTTCGGGGACTCCACCGAACCCGGGCCGGGAACCGAAGTGGTGCTCGACGCTGCCGGAAACGTGGTCGAGGTACGCACGGAACGCGGAGGGTCAATTCCCCCAGACGGTTCGGTACTCTCCGGCACAAGCGGCGGAGCGCGCTGGCTTCGCGACCACGCCGAGGTCGGACGAAGGATCGAGGTGATCTCTTCGGTCACCGCCGACGGCGCGGCGTTTCCGCTACCGGACGGGCTCGGCGTCGTCAACGGCGGGCCACGTCTCGTACGCGACGGAGCAGTGGACATCACCGCCTTCGACGAGGGTTTCCATCACCCAGAAAATCCGGAGTTCTACTATCGCTTTGGGGTGCGGCGAAATCCCCGCACGCTCGCAGGCGTCACCGACGAAGGTGACCTCGTGCTGATCGCCGCGGACGGCCGGCGGCCGGGCTACAGCGTGGGGCTCGATTTCGGAGAGGAGGCCCTGGTGATGCGCGCGTTCGACGCGCGTGACGCCGTCAACCTCGATGGCGGTGGCTCGACCGGCATCACGATCGGTGACCATCTCGTTAGCCGGCCCTCCGACCCGACCGGTGAGCGCGCGATCGGGGACGCGCTGGTGTTGACCGATTAGTGGTCTGTCGCGTAAGTAACGCCAGCACCGAATGCGTCGGCTGTTTACGCGGCGGGCCACTAACCGGCGTCGAACAACCGATCTCCCGATGCGACCTGTCCGGAGGCGTGGTTGCTTACGTCGTGTCCCGAGATCACCAC
The DNA here is from genome assembly GCA_030860505.1 of Actinomycetota bacterium. Lineage (GTDB taxonomy): Bacteria > Actinomycetota > CADDZG01 > CADDZG01 > WHSQ01 > WHSV01. The sequence goes on along the minus strand of JALZIB010000056.1, from coordinate 10,723 downwards.
CACCGGCGACATAAGATCGATGCCCAGTTCGTCCATCCGATCGAGGTCGACGGTGACGATGAGGTCGCCGGTACCGACAACGTCTCCTTCGGTCGCGTGAACGGTGAACCCATCCCCTTTCAGCTTGACGGTCTCGAGCCCGATGTGAACCAGAACCTGCAAGCCGTCGTCGTCTTCGATGGCCAGCCCATGCCCGCCCTCGAAGAGCTTCTCGATCCGTCCCGATAGTGGAGCGACGACCTCGCCAGACGCGGGGCGAACCGCCACACCGTCGCCCATGACGCGCTCGGAAAAGACCTCGTCGTCGACGTCGTCGAGCGGCACCACGTGCCCGTTGAAGGGGCTCGTGACGACCGCCATCACGCTTCCATGATGCGGCGCATCTCGGCCTCGATGTTGTCGCTCTGCGTTCCCATCACGACCTGCAAGGCGCCGCCCATCTTCATGACGCCGTGAGCGCCGGCCTGTTTCAGCGCACCTTCGTCGAGCTTGCTCATGTCGTTCAGTTCGACGCGCAGCCGCGTGATGCACGGCTCCATAGCCTTGATGTTGTCCTTGCCGCCAAGGCCGGCCAGAACCTGCTCGGCGGTGGATCGAAGGTCCATGCTCAACTCCCTTCCCAGGATGCCCTTGTGTCTCGTGCCATGCGATTCCAAGTGTGTCGTCTCCCCCGCAGCGCAAGCGAGTACGCATAGATATTCTCCGGGATCGCCAAACCCGTGTAGCCCGCATCGCCGATGTGATGGACGTCGACGCCGATGCGCTTGGCGGTGAGCGCGAGCGAGCGGATCGTTGCGATGTCGGCGCCTTCCTGAGATGTTCCGATCGTCCCCACGGCGAGCGCCCCGGCGTCGTGGCTCGCGGCAGTCATGTCTCGTGCCGTCGCCTCGTCAATCCCAGGGACGGTTCCGGGCAAGGGGACGAGGACTCCCTGCGCGCCCGCGTCCGTCAATCGCCGCACGCTCGTCACGTCGAGTTGCTCGCCGGCATCTGCTTGATGCATCTTCCCGGCAAAACACAGCAGGTGCGGCGCACTCGTCCGCACGAGCTCGACGGACTTGGTTAGATCGGCGATGGCCGCGCCTCGGCCGGGATTGGCGGTGATCATCACGAACGCCGCGCCGCCGGTCGCGGCCGAGGCGAGGTTCGACTCGTTGGCCCTGAACCCCGCGGGAACGGTGTCGAGATCGGGTTCGAGATTGAGCCCGACCGGACGACCCAAGAAGCGCGCGAGATCCGAAAACGACGCGGGAGCCGGAGTCACTCGATCAAGGCCCTGCACGAGGGGGCCGGGCGTGCTCGGATCGGCCATGTTCAAACAGACGAGATCCGCGCCAAAGGCGGCGGCCAGTTGGGGATTAGATGTCTCCGCGAGTAGTGGGGGGGCCGCGGCCATGACCTCGGCCATCACAACGCGACCCTCCGAGCTGTGTATGGCGTCGCGCAGCGACTCGCCCTCCAATTCGGCCAGCTCATGACCCCAGAGATCGAGCAGTCGTGTCATTGCAGCAACTCCAGGGCGATCGAACGCGCCTGCGATGCGCCCTCCGCACGTAGTACGCGTTGGCCCACCGCGCGGCAGTCGTCAATCGTTGCGGCTTGGACGGCTGCATATACGTCCGCCAGGCTTCCGGCGCCCATCGACAGCTCCGTGACCCCGAGACCGAGTGCAGCAAGAGCCCACGCGGGATCAGCGGCGGCCTCTCCACAGACCCCGACCCATGCGCGCTCCTCGACCGCGTCGCAAACCGCGCTCACGGCGCGCAGAAGAGCGGGAGCGAAGGGATCCTGCAACGACGCCAGCGAACCCTCGCGGCGATCGGCGGCGTGAAGATACTGAACGAGGTCGTTCGTGCCGAGTGATAGGAAGTCGAGCCGCGCTGCGAACTCGGCCGCGAGAAAGACCGCCGAAGGGACCTCGACCATCACGCCGAGCTCGACTCCGGCATCAACGACACCGCAATCGCGTGCGCGATCGACGAACCACTCCACCTCCTCGATCGTTGCCACCATCGGAGCCATCACCGCGATGTTTGCACCCGATTCGGCGACCGTTGCAATCGCACGCAACTGCGCCTCGAGGAGCTCGGGCTGCGCGCGCGCCAGACGGATCCCGCGTACCCCCAGAGCCGAGTCCGAGGCCTCGTCGACCTCGATGAACGGCATCGGTTTGTCGGCTCCGAAATCGAAGGTGCGAACCACCAGGCGCCCACCATCCAACATCGACGCCATGGCCCGGAGCATCTCGGCGTGTTCCTCTTCGGTCGGCGCCTCTCTCCTGTCGAGGAAGACGAGCTCTGTGCGCAACAACCCGACCGCGTTCGCGCCCATGGTTCGAGCCGTCTCGAGCTCCTTCAGGCTTCCGACGTTAACGGCCAGCTCGACCTCGTGGCCGTCGCTCGTCACAGAGTGGGCAACGTCCGCAGAGGCGAGTTCCTGTTGAGCCTGTGCCCGCCGGGCGCCGCGCAAGTTGAGCTCCTCGGTGAGTGACTCGTCAGGATCGACGTGCACGAGTCCTGCATCCCCGTCGATACCCACGGCGACGCCGTCGTCGACCGCGTCCACCAGTCCCGCTGCCGCGACCACCGCCGGAACCCCGAACGACCTCGCCACGATCGCGGTGTGACTCGTCCTGCTGCCCTCCTCGGTGGCGAGTCCCTTGATCACCTCGAAATCCAGGCCCGCCACGTCCGCGGGCGAGACATCGCGCGCCACAACGATCGACGGGTGCCTCAGTTCCGCCAGATCGACCTCCGGTGCCCCGAGCAACCTGCGAGCGACGCGCATCGACACGTCCCGCACGTCAGCGGCGCGCGCCGCCATGTACTCGCTGTCGCTGGCCGCCAGCGCCTCCGCGAAGGTTTCGGCCGCGGCAACAACTGCGGTCGCCGCAGGGGTCCCGTCGTCTTCGATCGCCTTGCCCGCCGTCTCGGCCAACTCTGGATCGCGCGCCATCATCGCCTGCGCTTCGAGTACCTCCGCAAGCTCTCCCGATGATTCCGCCGCTCGTTGTTCGAGCTGTTGCGCCACCGCCTCGAGCGCGCCGGCCAGGGCCTTGATCTCGGTGTCCCGCTGCGCAACGGGCTCGGAGGGCAGGTCGAGCAGGTCGTTCGCAAGCACGACGGCGCGCGCAACGCCGGCACCCGGGGACGCCGCTACTCCCTCGATCGTGTTCACAGGTCTTCGACAAGCTTCACCAGTTCGGACAGTGCTTCTTGTTCGTCCGAACCCTCGGCTCGAATCGTGACGGAGTCGCCCTTCCGGATATCGAGCTTGAGCACCGACAGCACCGACTTGGCGTTAGCTTCCTCGCCGGACTTGACGACGGTAACCGCCGATTCGAAGCGCGCCGCGGCCTTGCTGAACACCGCCGCCGGGCGCGCATGCAGACCGACCTCGTTGTCGAGCGTTACATCGCGTTCGGGCATGTGGCCTCCTGACCCCGCATTCTCTACTGTGTGAGCGTCACCTTGCTTAATCCCGCGGGGGCGTCTGGATCGATGCCTCGGTGACGCGCCAGCCAGAGGGCCAGTTGTTGTGCGCGCACGATCGCGGGTACGACTACGAGCATCTCGGGCAGGCCCCCCGGCAGTGGTAGCGCCGCACCGACCTCCTCGGAAACGTCCAGGACACGCGCCCCCCTGCGATCCAGCCAGCTCATCAGCTCGTGCATGTCGGCCGCGGCCGGACCGGGGGCGATGAACGCGACAACCGGCAGCCCACCGGTGGCGACCGCAATGGGGCCGTGGCGGAGATCGGCCGAGGAGTATCCCTCCGCCAGAATCGAGGTTGTTTCCTTCAACTTAAGAGCCGCTTCCAGCGCCGCGCTGTACAGAAAGCCGCGTCCAACGGTGACGAGTCCTGTGGAGTGACCGATGATGGTCGCGACGCGGCGCGCCGGAGTGTCGTCGCCCAGCACCACCTCCACGTGAGCGCGTAATCGTTCCCAGTCACTCCCGTTCCAGGGCACCGCTCCCAGAGCCTCTGCGATGAGAGCGAAACCGACGATCTGCGCGCTGAAGGTCTTGGTCGCGGGCACGGCCTCCTCGACGCCGGCGTCGAGATCCAGCACCATGTCGGCAGCGGCTCCCAGAGGCGAGTCGGGCGAGTTGGTGATCGCGAGGCACCGTGCGCCACCCGCCTTCATCCGCTCGAGAACCGTAACGATCTCCGGCGTGCGCCCGGACTGGCTGACCGCAACCGCAAAGTAGCCGCGGTAGTCGACCTTCGCCCCGTAGAGGGTGTGGAGGCTGGGGGCGGCAAGCGACACCGGACGTCCGGCTGCGAGCTCCAGGACGTAGCGTCCGTAGACGGCGGCGTGGTCCGACGATCCCCTGGCCAGAAGCACGATCCCCGAGAGGTCATCGGGCAGGATCGAGGTGATCTGCCGGACGAGCTCGGTGCGACGCCCGGTCAGAGCCGCGATCACCTGCGGTTGCTGAGCCATCTCGGCGGCCATCTTGGTGCCCTTCACGCACCCCCCAGGTTTCAGTGGTCTAGACCTCTACAATCTAGCAGCTTCGACCGCTCCCTCTCCCGGGAAGTTCCTCCACAGTCTTGGCAACGACTCGGGAGTGGTTCGGTCCGAGAGCAGCGCATCCAGAAGGTGCGTGCACTCAATGGGGCGGGCCACTCAGTCCTGGAGGAACGCCACCGCTCGGCAGAACGCCGCCTCGCCTCCCTGAAAGCGCCACGGGAAGCAGCCAAACTGGATCCTCTGGTCGAGCACCCGGTCGATGTGTCCACCGAGATTCTCGATGTGGACGACATCGTGAGGAAACAGCAGGGTGTGCATGATCTGGTAGTCGGACTTGGGAAAGATGTCGTCGAGTGAGCGTCCGAGCTTGGCCTCGGCCTCCTCGGCTTCGTCGGCACGCATTTTTCTGATGACGGTGTTCATGGGGTGATCGGCGCTCCCCACGTCAACCGCCAGCCAGCGCACGCCCCGGTCGAGCACCCACTCGGCGAACGCGCGCGTCGGTCCCGGGTGACGGATGAAGTAGCGCGTCTCGTCGGTCTCGGACCGGTCGGGCCAGTTCTCCGGATAGTAGCGGTGGTAACCGGTGTGGATGATGAGGATGTCGTTGCGCTCGATCGAAATGCTCGTCTCGGACTCCCAGCGCTCGAAGTGCTCGGGGCCGTAGAGCTCGTAATCCCCGACGCCCATCCTTTCGAGGTCGACGACGCACGCGGGTCCGACGAGGAAGTCGATCGAAAGATCCCCGATGAACTTGCCCCCGGACAAAAAGTGTGCGGGGGCGTCCAGGTGTGTCCCCACATGCAACGTCGAGGTCAGCTCCTGGCCCCCGGCTTTGTCGAACGCGAGCCGCTTGATCCATTTGATCGAGGGCCCGTCGTAGCTCGCGAACGCGGGCGTATGCATGCTGAAGTCCTGCGAGAGATCGAGCGGGTTCAAGATGTCTCCTCTCGTACACTTATCCAGTGGTGATCGTGCTGCAGGCCGTTCGTAAGGGCGAGTGCGCTCAAGGCACAACCAAGTGCGTAGGTCCCGCCGGTGCCGTGACCGATCCGTTCGAGGCGAGCAAGCGCTTTCGCCCACGCGGCGCGATCCGCGCCGAGGTCGAGTAACGATCGCACCGGGTTGATCACGTGACCCCCGGCGGCGAGGCGCAACAGAGTCGCGGACAGAGCTCCCGTGCGCCGATCGAGGTCGTCGACAAGCAGTCGGGCGCAGAGCGATTCGGCCCCATCGCTGCTCATACCGGTTGGCCCCGCCCACGCCCGAGTCGATGCGGCCGCCGCTGCGAGCAGGTCGTCGCCGTCGGGAGTAAGTCCTCGGCCGCGTCCGGTGAGAGCGCTCGCGGCCTCGGCGGCCGGCTTGGGGTCGCGCTGCTCGAGTGCAGTAAGCAGTGAGCGCAGGCCCACGAGACCCTCTCCGGAAGCGAACTCCGGCCGAGCGCGAGCGAGGACGGCCATCGGGTCTGGCGCGTGCTGGCGTCCCATCGCCTCGATCAGATCGAGTCCGCGCCGGGCCACGGCGGCGGTGTCATGATCCTCGTTTCGGGGGACTTCGAGCTCGAAGCGCTCGGCATGAGTCAGCCCGACGACGACGCCTCCCGCGCCGATCTGCTGGGTCGAGATTCGGGCCCGCGTGCCGCGCTCGAATGCATTTAGGCCGGAGCCTTGGATAACCGCAGCGCAGTTCGGCATCAGCGGAGTTTGCCTGGCGGTGATCGCAATGACGAACTCACCCGTCGAAAGGTACGCGCTCGTCGGTGAAGTCCCCAGGACCGTTGCTTGTCTGACGCGTGTCGTCTGGAGCCAGTTCAGCAGGGGTGCGGCGACCGCATGGCATGCGAAGCGAACCTCCGAGGCCGTCACGGTGTCTCGGCAAGTGCGCGCGTTGCGCCGGCGAACGCGTCCATCGGTGGTTCGACGAGGCCCGCTCCCACCTGACCTATCCCCGGCTGTCTGTGTGCGATGCCGGTGTTGACCACGGGAAGCACATTCGAATGCACGACCGCACGACAGTCGATCCCCAGCGGTGTGCCGCGGAAGCCCAGCGATGGAATCTGGTAGTGCTCGCTCTCACCCCAGGTGATCTCGTACATCGAACGAGTCGCATCGAGCGCGTCTGTGGGACTGCCTCCGACGAAGCGCACGACCGCGGGCGCGGCCGCCATCGCCATCCCGCCGAGCCCCATCGTCTCGGTGATCGTGCTATCGCCGATATCGGGGTTGGCGTCTTCGGGCCCGAAGCCCGGAAGATAGAGCCCGTCGACCTCACTCGCGGGGCCGGTGAACCACGCGTCGTCTGTGCCCGACAACCTAATGCCGAACTCGGTGCCGTTACGTGCCATGGCCACGACGATCGACGACGCGGCGATTCCTGCGGCGGAGTCCGCGGTCGCCTTCCCCGCAGCCATCACCAGATTCAGAAAAAAGTGATCGTTGCCCGAGATAAAGCGCGCGGCGGCGACCACATCGTGACTCGGCTGGTCGATCGTGAGCAACGTCGGGAGTAGCTCGCGCAACAGAAGCGACGTTCCAGCCCGGTTGCGGTTGTGTCCCTCATCGCCCATCTGCAGCGCGTGCGCGATCAGCGCCCGCAGGTCGAGGGGCTCGCCCATCTCGTTCAGAGCGGCCGACAACACCGGTGCAAGAACGTCGCGCATCCACTTGAGCCGGTCGAGCACTTCGGTGTCGTACGCCCCGTAACGAAGAACCTTGCCGAGTCCCTCGTTCAGAGTGCTTACCGCCCGGTTGCCCGCGGCCTCATTGGTGACAATCCACATCGGCATGGACCGACTGACGACGCCGGCCATAGGCCCGACCGCACCGCGCTCGTGGCACGGGACGAAGTTGAACTCGCCGGCGGCGGCTTTACCCGCCGCCTCTTCGGCGGACAGCGCAAGCCCCTCTAGCAGCGCCGCGCCGATGATCGCTCCGCGCAGAGGACCCGACATGTCCGGCCACTCAATCGGGGGTCCGGCGTGCAGAAAGGTTCGCTCGTCCATGTCGTCGACGAGGTCGCCGGCCATGCCGATGCCCGTCACCATCGGGCGAGCAGCCTGCAAACGCGCCAGAGCCTCGTCGTTGGCCGCGGCGATTTGGTGGGAGCGGAGCGCAAGTCGACTCAGCGCCTCGGCCGAGGCGGACACCGGAGGACGCCAGTCGATCCGTTCGACGGACGCTCCTTGACGCTCGAGTTCGTCGATGAACAGCTCGACCCCGGCCCCCGCGACCTTCAGAGGGCGCCCCAGCAGCGGTCGCTCAGTCACCGCCGCCCCCCACCGCGGCCACGGCGATCCGCGCCGCCTGTGCAGAGTTGCGAGTCACAAGCGCACCGGCGTCCACGAGGCTCCTCATTTGAGCATCGACGCCCTGGGGGTCTCCGGCCGCGCCACAAAGCGAGACCGCGACCGTCAGGTCGTTTCGACGCTGCCGCAGAGCCTCGCTGATGACCCGTCCGAGGTCCTTCGCAGGATCCTCGTGCGCGCCACGACCGAGCACGACGTCGAGCACGATCGCGCCGACCTCGGGATCCTCAGCCTCGCGCCGCAAGCGTTCGTTGCGCAGAGATGGGTCGATCATCGGGTGCGCTCGGCCTTCGGTCAGCTCATCTTCGCCGAAGTCGATGAAGGTGTCTCCGATGCTCGCTTCGACATCCTCGATACGGCCCCCCGGATCAAGCGGCACGTTGGACGCGATCGGCCGTCCCGCCGCCGCCACGACCAGCATCGCCTCGTAGCACAGCGACCCGCCGCAGAACAGCCCGCGCACGAAGCCGGGCGTGCGCTTCTCAGGGAGTGCCACGGCGGGATCGATGCTCCGACCGATCAGGTGGGCCGCATGCACCGACGCGGCCTCGAGCGAGCCCACCAGCGTGACGTTCGACGGTTCCTCGCCGGTGCTCTCGCCTGGCCCGAGAAACCCCACGACGACGGGCTTGCCGGCTCGTCCCGCCGCCTCGACCACACGCGCGGCAACTTCCGCGTCCGGAGGCTTCGAGATGACGACCACCACCCCGGTCGTGTCATCGCCGGCGAGAAGCTCGAGTGCGCGCACCGTCATCGCCCCGCCGACCACGCGACTGAGATCCCGTCCACCCACGCCGATCGCTTGACTTACCCCCACGCCGGCGGAGTCCAGCAGGCAGGACACTTCCTGAATTCCGGTTCCGGACGCGCCCACGATCCCAACCGGGCCGGCTTTCACGGCATTGGCGAACCCGAGGCCGACGCCGTCGATGATCGCGGTTCCGCAGTCCGCCCCCATCAGCAGCAGACCCCGATCGATGGCGTCCCGCTTCAGCACCGCCTCATCCTGGAGTGAAATGCCGTCCGAGAAGCAGAAGACATCGAGCCCGGCCGCGAGCGCGTCGCCGACCTCGACCGTAGCGAAGCGGCCCGGCACCGAGACGAACGCAAGGCTAACCTCGGAGTTCCTGCGCGTCGCAGAGCGAAAGGAGCGCGGTGGGATCTCGCGCTCCCGGCCGCCCGCGGCTGCGCTGCTTGGTGCGAGGCGCACCTCGATCGCGCGCTCGGCTGCTGCGGCCGCGCTTTCGCCATCAGCGCGCACCGCAATGACGAGATCGTTGGGTCCTGTGTTCTCACCGGAGAGATCGAAGCCCTGCGCCTCCAGGAGCGTCACATTCACGGGCGTCGCGATGACTGCCGCCGCTAGCGAGACGCCGTCGACCTCCTCGGCATCACGCGACGCGAGCATGAGCGTTACCGAGTCGTAATAGGTATCACGCCGGACGATCAGGCGATTCGTCATGCGGCGCTCACCGGTTGGAGCCCAGAACGTCGACCTCGGCGTGCGGCCGGCCCCCCGATAAGAGTGCATATCCCGGCCCCCGGTCGAACAACGGAGGGTCGTCTCGTTCGGCTCGCAGCTTCGCGCGCAACTCCTTCGTCGCCTCGGAATCGACCCGGGGCCCCTCGCCCTCGATCAGGACGAGCCCGTAATCGTCCCGCGCCGAGCCGGGCGAGACCTTGCCCTGGAGCACGTCGAGTTCCACTCGTTCGGGGTCGCGCTCGAGCGGATCCCCCCATCCGCCACCCCCGGTCGTCTCGATGCGGATCACCTCGCCCGCCTTCACCGGCTGGTTATCGGCCAGTCCGGAGAGCACGCGCTCGTTCGGCCCCCCCGGATCGATCGTCACCTTGAACGGCGCGCCCGCCCGACCACCGCGCAGGCCCCAGCACGACAGGATCGAACGGTCGGCAATCGACAGGAAGGTCGCGTCCTCGAGCACTCGAATCTCCTTGCGGTAACCGAGTCCACCCCGGTACAGGCCGGCCCCACCCGAGTCGGTCGCCAGCGCGAGACGTTCGACGCGCGCCGGAAAGCTTGTCTCGATGAACTCGGTCGGCATGTTCTTCGAATCGGGCACGACGTGGATGGTGTCGGAGCCGTCCGCGTAATAGCGGCCTCCGGAGCCACCCCCGAGAATCTCCCGGTAGAGGTACCAGTCGCCGTTCGAGTCGTATCCGGTGATGCCCGTATAGCGAATCGTCTCCTGGTCGGCCGGCATGTGGCCGTCGACCGCCTTGGCAAGCGCGCCCGCGAACACTCCGAGCAGCCGGAGGATGACGAAGGTGCGCGCATTCGTGGGGGCTGGGAACACCGGGGTCAGCAAGGTGCCGGGGGGAGGAAAACGCATGTCGATGAGCTCGACTACGCCCTCGTTGACGTCCAGCTCGGCCATGCGTTCGGGAGTGTCGGCGAGGTTGCGCAGGATCGGAGCGATCCACTTCTTCAGGAAGTTGCCGTCCGCGTAGTTGCCCGCGTGGTTGATCGGACCCTTCGCCTGGGGACCGGTTCCGCCGAAATCCAGGACCAGCTTGTCGACGGTCTTGGTCAGTGTGATGCGTTGCGTATGAAGGCGCGGCTCGTCGACGCCGTCGTGCTCGGCGTAGTCCTCCCACACGTAGGTCCCGTCGGGAATCTTGCTGAGAATCTCCCGCCTAAACGTCTCGGTCGTGCGCGTGATAATGGCGTCGAAGCACGCCTCGACCTCGTCACGTCCGTAGCGCGCGAACAGTTCGGCTACACGGCGAGCGCCCATCGAACACGCAGCGCATTCGGCGTCGAGGTCGCCGGCGATGTGATCCGGCAAACGCGAGTTGCGAGTGATGATCTTGATCGCCGGCTCGTTGGGCCTGCCCCGATCGTAGAGCTTGATCGGCGGAACCATGAGGCCCTCCTGAAACGCGGAGGTCGCGTTGGACGGCATCGAGCCGGGCACCATGCC
>JALZIB010000007.1 GCA_030860505.1 Actinomycetota bacterium | reverse complement strand
CGTCGCGCGATCGTCGACAAAGATGGCGACTCTCCACGATCCGGGGACGAGAACGTTGCCCGGGATCTTCACGACGTTCACGAGGTTCAACCCCGCGATATCGACTCCATGGGCCGGTGAGTCTTGCTCGGCGTGTGGCCCTTTTGGACGAGTGCGCCTCCTTCCGAGGAAAGGGAATGATGACTGAAGACCTCAACGCGAGGGACGAACGGGGACTGACTCCGCGCGGTGTGGACCCGCACCTCTTGGACAAACCGGATGGGCGCCTCTCCACTGCACCGCTCCAGCCGTGCGCGACCTGCTGCAGCTTCACATCTCAGCCGGACGCGGCGACCTCGCCGCGCAATCCGGCAGCGTCGAAATCGCCAAGCTCCTTCTGGGTGCCGGCGCTTTCCTCAACCTGCAAGCTCCTACCCACGGGGTCACGCTCCTCATTGCTGCCGTCTGGTATCGCAAGCCCGAGCTTGTGCAGTTTCTGCTCGAGCGAACCGCTGCGCTGGTCCCGGGTATCAAGGTGTCCGTGGCGATGTCGGCCGCGTCGACAAGAGCCCGGGAGCTGGCAGCGATGTTCCGCGAGCGCTTTCGTAGCTTCATCCCAACCGGGCGACGGTCCTTCAAGGGGATGGGTCTGAGCCGCCGCGTATCCGTTTCTGGATGGGAACAAGATCCTCTCCCCACACAGCCCAGAAGAACGCGTCGGCCTCGTGCTGATCCTCTGCGAAGTTCACCACCTCGATGATGCGGCCGTCCTCGATCCGGTAGAGCAGACACCACAAGATGTCGAGGGCGTGATCGCCGTAGGCACCCCAGCCACGGTGACAATCGACGACGTAACGGTCGTTCGCGCCCAGAACCAGGGTGCTTGCCTGGAAACCGGCCTTGGCCAGCCGCTGGAAGTAGGCGATGACCTCATCGGCCCCCACTTTGGTTCCCGACATCGGGTGGTGTCCGGGGATCGTCCAGCGAACGTCGTCGGCCACGACCCGTCGCATGCGGTCAAGGTCATCTGCGCCGTATGCCGCATAAAACTCCTCGACGACGGCCGTTGGGTTCGGTTGATCGTGTGATGTTGTCATGCTCATCCCCTCTCACAAACGCGCGTCGAAGTGACTCGCTGCGGCGTCGACCGATGTGCCGACATTGGGCTCCTGGTCGTAGAAGTCGAACTGCGTGCCGCCGATCCAGAGCACGTCGTGTGGCGCCTCAAGCTGCTCGGCGAAGCGGCGGGCCCCCTCGGGAATGGCCGCGTCGTCGCTGTGCACGAGCGTGGTGGGAACCGTGATTCGGGGAGCAACGCTGATTGGGTCAAAGCTCAGCCACTCGGGCCAGGCCATCACTGCGAAGCGGTTCCCCCACTGCGGGATGCCACCACGAGCGCCGTCGAGGTAGTAGTCAAAGGGCCCGAACATGGCTGCGGATTCATCCTCGGCGCTGACCGCGGGGACGTAGTCGACCTCGCCGGTGGCCTCGAAGCGCTTGCGCGCGGCCCGGCCCGCCTCCACCCGAGTTCTCACGCCCTCTGAGCCTCCGTAGATGGGTTTCACCAACTCGGCGTTGTGCAGCCAAGGCGCGACCAGCGCCAGCGCGCGGATCCGGTCGTCCCGAGTAGCCGCGACCGCGGCGTAGCCGCTACTCGCGCACACCGCCAGCACACCGATGCGCTCCCCATCAACCTCATCTCTGCCGGCGAGGAAGTCGACCGCCTTGGAGATGTCCTCGACCTTGGCTCCCGGTGCCTCGACGTCCCGTGGCTCGCCCTCGCTGGCTCCGTAGCCGCGGAAGTCGAAGGAAAGGGTCACATAGCCACGTTCCGCGAGGCGCTGCGCGTAAAGGCCGGCCATCTGCTCCCTGACCGTCGTCCACGACCCGGTTACCACCGCGGCCGGGCCGGGACCGACATGTCCGGCCGGGAGATGGAGGTCGCCCGCCAGAGTGAGGTCGTGGCTGACGAAGCTGACGGGATGGCGGATGGTGGTGTGCACGGTTGTCATTTGCTCTCCTCTTCTTGTTAGAACGCGACCGGCCGTCCGTCGCGGAAGAACCCGCCGGTCGGTCCGTCATCGGGTAGGTCGATGGCCCACAGAATTCCGGCCGCGCCGTCGGCGACGGAGCGTCCACCCGATCCACCCATGTCGGTCGCGACCCACCCGGGGCAAACTGCGTTGACGAGGACGCGGTCGCGGCGCAGCTCGTCGGCGAGCATGAGCGTCAGCGAGTTAAGCGCCGCCTTGGAGACCTTGTAGGCGGGCGTCCCGCCGGTCATACCGGTGAGCGATCCGGCGCCGCTGGACACGTTGACGATCCGGGGGTGCTCACTCGCCCGCAGCAACGGGAGAAAGGCGAGACACATCCTCCACGCGCCCAAGAGGTTGGTTTCCAGGGCCTCGCTCACGACGCCGAGATCGGCGGTCGCCGCGTTCTGGTAGGTGTCGTAGTGAATCGCCGCGTTGTTAACGAGGACGTCGATGCGCCCGTAGGCATCCTCGAGCTCCTCGGCGAGCGCGTCGATCGAGCTCTGCTCGGTCACATCGAGGCTCCGCGCTAGCACCCCGCGAGCCTCGCCCTCTATCTCCCGGGCGGCGGCCTCTCCTTTGGACGGGTCCCTGGAACCGAGCACGACCGTGCCACCCCTGCGAGCGAGCCGGCGGACGACCTCGAGGCCGATGCCCCGGTTGGCCCCGGTTACCAGTGCGATCCTTTCCGTCACCCGGAGTCCCCCGCCGCCAACCTCATCAGGTGGCGGTTGCCGCTTCCCCATTTAGCGGTCATGGTGACGGAGTTGATTCGCCAGCCTCCCTCGGCCCGCTCGAGCGCGAACAGGTAGTCGCCGCCGAGCGTCCACCTCGGTCCTCCGTGGGGATCCTCGGATAGGTGGGTCGCCTGGAAGGTGGCGGTGCAGGTGGCGCTGTCCTCCGCCAAGCTCACCAGGTGGTTGCCGGTTAGATGCTGGGTGGCGCGAAGTCCGCCGAGTACGGACCGCCAGCCTGCAATCAGCTCCGCTCGAGGAACCGTGGCTGGTTCGCCCCGGTTCAGGCTCGTGTAGTCGACTTCGACCCGCTCGGCGAACACATCCTCCAAGCGGTCCCATTCCCGTCGATCGGTGTACCACGCCATGCGGGTACAGGTCTCGACGACCTCCAAACGATCCCGTAACTCAGAATCCACGCTCACCTTCCCCGATCGATCCGGCTCGCGCTCGCGCCCGGCGAACGCCCTCACCGCCTTGCCTACCAGGAGCGGCTGTTGTTTCTCTAGGACGTTCTTGCTGCGCGCCCGTAGGTTCCTGCGGTCACGCCGACGAGCCTGCGGAAGTGGCGGTTGAGGTGGCTCTGATCGAAGAAGCCCATCTCTGCCGCAACGTCGCCCGGAGTTCTCCCGTCGAGAAGGAGCGTCTTGGCGCGATTTACACGCACACCCAGGTGGTAGCGGTGGGGCGGCAGGCCGACCTGCCGCGTGAACAGACGCACGAGGTGATAGCGGCTGAGCCCAGAAATCTCGGACAGCTGCTCGAGGGAGATATCGGCATCGGGGCTTGCGTCGAGGAACTGACGGGCCGCGTCCACCGATCGGCTGTCGTTTGCGGTGGCGGCGCGACCGCTCGCCATGAGTCCACGTCTCGCCACCAGCGAGCCGAGCCAGCGGATCCATCGAGTCTCCTGTCGAAGGCGCGGGGCTCCCGCTCGATATCCTTCATGCAATTCGGAGTACTCAGCGGCCAGCGTCGAGTCCACTATCACCGGTGTCGAAAAGAACGGAATGTTGGTGCGACCTCCAATGAGCTCAGCGACGGTCGCACGCATCGAGGCCTCGGTGACATACATCATCATGAATGTCGCGCCATGTTGACGATCGTCGAGGTCGCGGGCCGCGTGCACCTCGCCGGGGTGAATCACGCTCACGCTCCGCACGGGCACGGGATGTCTCTCACCCCTGTAGTTGTACTCCCCGGGGAAGTCCACGCTGAAGCAGAACTGGTACTCGGCGTGGGCGTGCTTCGGAACCTCGCCCCCCGGGCCGGGTGGGTAGCGGTAAAGCTCGACGTAGCCCAGATCGGTGTCATGTGCTTCGAGATGGAGTGGCTCACCTGCCACGCGGCGTCACGTCTCCTTGTGGGTCAGTTTGCCCGCGACACTACGACCGTCCTCGTGCAATTCGTTTCAGGTGCAGAGCGCGTGCGCACTTGTCTTTAGGGTCGTTCTGATCAGGGTGACAGGGCTTCGATCAACTCCCTGATGGCCCCCGGATAGCGGTACTGGAGTCCGCCGTGCTTGCCCTCGAAGAGCTCGAGCGTGTAGTCGACGTCCAGCGCGTCCAGCTCCTTTGCGAAGGCCTGAGCGCCGAGATCGAGGTAGTACTCGTCGCCCTTTCCTGCGTCGAGGTAGATGCGCTTCATGGACCCGAGTGCCTCAGCGCGCTGCCCCGCCATGCGAACCGGATCCCAGGCCAGCCACTGGGCCCAAACCTCGTCGTCGAGACGGCCGGTTTCGATGTCGAACGGCAGCAGGGCCTTGCCGGGGTTGTCGGGGTCCGGTGAGTAACACGCTCCCATCGCGTAGGTGTTCAGCGCGTGGCCGTAGAGGCCGAAGTCGAGATTGGGGGCCGAACGAAAGCGCTCGAAGAAGACGTCCCAGCTTCCCTCGAACGAGTCACGCAGGACCCGAGCGGTGATCGGGAACTCCGTCTGGTAGCAAGCCTCGAACAGCGCGTCACCTGCGTGGCTCGCAAGCGCGCCGAAGACGTCGGGGCGCAGCATGGGCACGACCATCGCCCCGTAGCCGCCGGAAGACTTACCTGTGATCCCACGGTGGTCACGCGACGCGAGCGTCGGATAGCGCGCGTCGACGAACGGCACGATCTCGTCGCACAGGTAATCCATGTAGCGCCCTGTCGAGGTCGAGTTGATGAACTGGGACCCGCCGTAGCTCGTCCACGCATCGACGAACACGACGATGGCGGGTGGGCAGTCCTCGGAGGCGAACAGTTCGTCGACCCGCTCGATCATGGTCGGCTCGAACGCGCTGCGCGCCAGCCACATATCGACCTGGCCGGTCATTCCCTGGATGACGTAAACGGACACGACGGAAGCGGCGGTCTCGAGACCCGGCGGGCTGTAGACGTACAACGGTCGCCGGGTGGGGTCGCCAAGAGGATTGCCGGCGAGCACTTCGGATTCGACGACGAGCTTGTCGAAGCGGCCGCGCAGCGCGCGCTCCCATGGGGGCCCAGCGACGGTGTCGATCTCCTTCATGTCTCACTCCCTTTGCTCTTGGGTCGGCGCGACGAGAAAGGCATACGAATCAGACTCACGAGGACCGGCCCAACGCCTCCGGGTCCGGCTCAGCTGCTCCGGGCCTCGACGACCAATTCGGCCACCTCGGTCGGGTTGCGGCCCACACGGATGCCGGCGGCTTCCAGTGCCTCTGCCTTTGCCGACGCCGTCCCCTTCGACCCCGAGATGATCGCTCCGGCATGACCCATGCGCTTGCCCTCGGGGGCCGTGAAACCCGCTATGTAGGCGACGACCGGCTTGGTCATATGGTCTTTGACCCACGCGGCGGCGCGCTCCTCGGCGTCCCCGCCGATCTCACCTACCATCACGACCAACTCGGTGTCGTCGTCCTCGTTGAACTCGGCGAGCACGTCGATGAAGTCGCTGCCCGGGATGGGATCGCCTCCGATTCCGACGCAGGTCGATTGACCGAGGTGCTTCTGGCTCAGTTCGTGCACGATCTGATAGACGAGCGTGCCCGAGCGACTCACGAGCCCGATCGGTCCGGGCTCGCAGACCTCGCCGGGGATGATCCCGACGTTCGCCTTGCCCGGCGAGATGACACCGGGACAGTTGGGGCCGATGAGCATGGCCCCATCCGACTTGATATAGGAAACCGCCCGCGCCATGTCCATGGCCGGGATGCCCTCGGTGATCGCGATGATCGTGTCGATGCCGGCGTCGTAGGCCTCGAGGATCGCGTCCGCGGCGAACGGAGGGGGAACGAACACCATCGAGGTGTTGGCGCCGGCCTCGGTGACCGCCTCGGCGACGGTGTCGAAGACGGGCACGCCCTCGACGTCGTTGCCGCCCTTGCCCGGAGTAACGCCCGCGACCAAATCGGTTCCGTAGTTGCGGTTGCGAAGCCCGTGAAAGCGGCCCTCGCGCCCGGTGAGTCCCTGCACTACGAGCTTCGTGTTGTTGTCGACGAGGATCGACATCTATTCGGCACCTCCACGGGCGAGCTCGACGGCCCGTTTGGCGGCCCCCAGCATCGTGTCCTCGGAATGGAGCATCTCGTGAGGAGCGTCGGCCAGCATCTTGCGGCCCTCCTCGGCATTCGTACCGTCGAGTCGTACGACGATCGGAATGGTCACGTCGAGGCGGCCGAAGGCGTTGACAATACCCTCGGCGACGAGATCGCCGCGCGTGATTCCACCGAAGATGTTCAGAAAGATGCTCTTGACGCCAGGGTCGGAAGTGATGACTTCGATCGCGTTCGACAGAACCTCGGCTTGGGCGCCGCCGCCGACGTCGAGAAAGTTGGCCGGTTCGCCACCCGCCGCCTTGACGACGTCGAGGGTCGACATCACTAGACCCGCCCCGTTGCCGATGATCCCGACATCACCGTCGAGCTTGATGAAGTTGAGACCTTTCGACTTGGCAAGCCGCTCCTGCTCGGGGACCTCGTGCGCCGACTTCAGCTCGGCGAAGTTCGAGTGCCGGTAGTCGGCCGACTCGTCGAGCGTCACCTTCGCATCGAGCGCGACGACCTTGCCGTCGCTCGTCAGCACGAGTGGGTTGACCTCGACAAGCGACGCGTCGAGCTCGACGAACGCCCGGTAGAGCTTGGGGATCATCGCGATCGCACCCTTGCGCGCCTCAGGATTGAGCTTGGCTCCGAACACAAGGCGACGTGCGTGAAAGTCGCTAATGCCGATGGTCGGGTCAACGTGCACACGCGCGATGGCATCCGGGTTCTCCTCCGCGACCTGCTCGATCTCGACGCCGCCCTCGGCGCTCATCATGCCGAGAAACTTGCGCTCACTACGGTCGACAAGAAAGGAGAGGTAGTACTCCTCTTTGATGTCGCCGGCACGCTCGACAAGCACCCGCTTGACGACGTGTCCCTTGATGTCCATGCCGAGAATCTGATCCGCAACCGCGCGCGCCTCTTGCGGCGAGTCCGCGACCTTGATGCCGCCGGCCTTGCCCCGGCCCCCGACCTGGACCTGCGCCTTCACGATGACTTTGCCTCCGAGGCCGGCGGCCGCCCGTTCTGCCTCATCCGCGCTCGACGCGACGCGTCCCTCGGGAACCGGAACCTCGAACCGCCTCAGCAGTTCCTTGCCCTGATACTCGAACAAGTCCAAAGACCTACGCCTCCTGCTTGTCGGCTACGTGCTCCCTGACCCAGTCGACAATCGTCGTCGTCGTGGCCCCGGGAGTGAATATCTCGCTGATGCCGGATTCCTTGAGAGGGGGGATGTCGGCCTCGGGGATGATGCCGCCCCCGAACACCGAGATCTCCTGGGCGCCCTGCTCGGCAAGCAACTTCACGACCTTGGGAAACAGCGTCATGTGCGCGCCCGACAGGCACGAGAGCCCGATCGCGTCGACGTCCTCCTGGATCGCGGCGGAGGCGATCTGCTCCGGAGTCTGGTGAAGCCCTGTGTAGATGACCTCCATGCCGGCATCGCGCAACGCCCTGGCGACCACTTTGATGCCCCGATCGTGGCCGTCGAGGCCCGGCTTCGCAACGAGTATTCGAGGTCGTCCCGCTGGCATGCTGACCTTTCTTCGAGACCGGAGAAACGGCGCTTGACCTTGCCGATCAAGGGGGTTGTTACCGTTCCGGAGGTTATCAGGCCGCTACCACCGGTCATTTCTGAGCTCAGACGAAAGGAGAGCGCGTGAAGGCCGTCGAGCATCTGGTCGACGAAGACTCCTGGCAACCCGTCGCCGACGCGCTCTCGACCTCGGACCCTCTCGCGTGGCCCGGATATCCCGAGGCTGTGGCTCGCGCGCGCTCTCGTTCCGGCGTCGACGAGTCGGTCGTGGCGGGACCCGCCCGCATCGGTGGAATCGAAGTCGAGGTGGCCGCCTTCGACTTCTCCTTTCTGGGTGGCTCGAACGGCGAGGTCGCCGGCGAGCGAATTGCGCACGCGCTCGAGCGAGCGACCGAGCGCGAGACCCCGTTCGTGCTTCGAACCGAGACCGGAGGTTCGCGCATGCAAGAGGGGATGCGCTCGCTCGTACAGATGCCACGTCTGGTTGCGGCTCGGATCGCCTTCGAGCGAGCGGCACAGCCGTTCATCGCGGTGCTCGGCGACCCCACGACCGGCGGTCCGTTCGCAAGCATCGCTTCGCTCGGCGACGTAACCATCGCCGAGAGCGACGCTCTGATCGGCTTCGCCGGCCCCCGACTCGTCGAGGCGTTCACGGGGCGTCGTGTCATCGGGTCGCACAGCGCACAGTCCGCTCTCGCCGCGGGTCTCGTTGACGCCGTGGTCCCCGCCGCGGAAGTCGGGCGCACGATCGCTCACGTCCTCGGCGTGCTGGTGCCCGACGACCCGGCGGCGGCGAAGGCCCCCGCGCCGGTTGATCCCACCGACGAGGTTCGGGGACGAGACGCCGTGCGCTCCGCGCGATCCGACGACCGCCCCACCGGACCCCAACTTCTCGGTAACGCACTCGACGCGCATGCTCTGTTGCAGGGAGACAGAGCCGGGCGAGAGGATCCCGCCGTGGCGGTCGCGCTCGGCCGGATCGCGGGGCGACGCGTGCTCATGGCGGCGCTCGACCGCACCATGTCTCCGGGTCCCGCCGCCTACCGCAAGACCCGCCGCGCCCTGGCGATCGCCGAGCGGCTGCGCCTCCCTGTCGTGACGCTGATCGACACTCCCGGCGCCAATCCCTCGGAGGCTTCAGAGAGCTCGGGCATCGCAAGCGAGATCGCCCGGCTCTTCACCGACCTGCTTCGCGTGAACGTTCCTGTGCTGAGCGTGGTGACCGGCGAGGGGGGCAGCGGCGGAGCGCTCGCCTTCGCCACGGGGGACCGGCTCCTGGCTTACGCAGGGTCGATCTTCTCCGTGGTCGGACCGGAATCGGCCGCCGAGATCCTGTGGCGTAATCCGGCGCGCGCAGGCGAGGCGGCGGACCTCCTCAAGTTGACCGCCTTCGACCTCGTGCGCCTCGGCATCGCCGACGACGTCGTGGCCGAGCCCCTAACACCTGAATCACTTCGAAGGGTGGTCGCCTATCATCTCGAACCGATGTGCGCGCAGTGGGAACGGGGCGACGATCTCTCGTCCGCCCGCATCAAACGTTGGAGCCTGAATGCCGGATAAAGAAGACAAGAGAGCACGACACCGAGCCACGCAGCAGGCAGCCGCAGCGCGCAGGCGCAAAGAGGAGCTCGCCCGCAGACGCAGGGGGCGCATCATCGGGCTTGCAATCCTGGTGGGCCTTGCCGTTCTGACCGTATTCGTGGTCGGGGCGCAGACCGGCGAGGACGAGAACGCCGCGACGGACTCGACCGGCGAGCAGAGCGAGAACGAGGAGCCCACCGCCTCTGAGGGTGAAAGCGGCGACTGCGACTTCTCGGTCGAACCTCCCGAGAACGACGCCCAGCAATATGAGCAGCCGGCGAGCCAGGAGCAGGTCCTCAGCGTCGTCGCCGACTACTTCGCGGTCATCGAGACGAACTGCGGAGTAATCGAGGTCGACCTTCTCGAGGAGGAAGCCCCGGCGGCCGTCGCCAACTTCATCTTTCTTGCGGAGGAGGGCTACTACGACGGACTTACGTGGCACCGCGTGATCGAGGAGTTCGTGATCCAGAGCGGCGATCCCGAGGGCACGGGGAAGGGGGGGCCCGGCTACGAGTTCGAGGACGAGCTCCCCGAGGACTCGAGCGTCTACACCTTCGGCGCCATGGCGATGGCCAATTCCGGACCGGACACGAATGGGAGCCAGTTCTTCATCGTGAGTCACGCCGCTAAGAACGCACTCGAGGGTGAAGAAACTCTGGCACCTGCGGGTCTGCAGCCGCTCTACTCCCACTTCGGGCAGGCGACCGAAGAATCGTACGAAACGATCGCCGCGATCGCTTCGGTCGAGACGAGCTCAGAGCCTGAGACGCAGGACCGTCCCGTCGAGCCCGTCTACATCCTCTCGGTGACGATAGAGGAACGATAGTCGGGCCCCCGCCGCAAATCACGGTCGGATGATCCTGGCCGATGAGCCTGAATCAGGATGAGAGCGCCCTAGTGGTTTGGCGGCCACTAGTCCTCCAGGCGAAAGCCCATCCCGCGAACCGTGGAGATTCGATGAGCGCCGAGCTTCTTTCTTAGAGCTCCGACGTGAACATCAATGACGTTGGAGGAGGGGTCATCATCTGTCCCCCACACGTGTGCCAGCAGCTTCTCCCTCGTCAGGATCTCTCCCGGATGACGAAAGAAGGTAAGAGCCAGAGCAAACTCTCGATGGGAAAGCTGAACATCTCTGCCATCGACATGCGCGACTCTCCTGTGCATGTCCAACCCGGCGTCTCCTACTTGTAGCACCGTCCCCTCCGCCGACTTGGCACGCAACCGGGCGTGTATCCGCGCAAGTAGCTCCTCGATCTTGAAGGGCTTGGTCACATAGTCGTCCGCGCCGGCCTCGAGTCCCGCGACCTTGTCGGTGACTGCGTCGCGTGCCGTAAGGATGATGACCGGCGTGTGCACGTTGCGCGTTCGCAGCTTTCTGAGCACCTGTGCGCCATCGAGGTCGGGAAGACCGAGGTCGAGGATGATGACGTCGAAGTCCTCGACGGCCGCGATCGCCAGCGCAAAGTTGCCGTCGGTGGCGACCGTGGCGTTGAAGCCGTTCGCCTTCAAGCCCCGCTGGAGAAAGGTGGCGATCCGCTTTTCATCCTCGACGATCAATGCTCGGGCCATCTCACCTGCTCTCTCCCGAAATGGGGTGCTGCGACGGCAGACTCGGACAGTAGACAGCGGCGATGAGAGCGTGATGAAGCAAAGATGAGAGGGCTCTCATGCAGTTTTCATAGACCGCTCACCCTCGGTTGCTATTCGTCAAGTTGGCGGCCAAGGGGACCCACACATGCGAAAAGGGGCGACATGACCTGCACCGAGAGCGGCAACCTGCCGACCGGGCACGAACTCGAGCCGAAACGCCGCAACCTCAGGGTCGAAAGGATCGTGGGCGCGCTCGTTCTGGCGACCGCCTTGCTGGCGCCTGCTGCAGCAGCGTGGCCCGAACCGGCGCCCACGGAGTCCAAGCTCGATCCCGTTCTGCTGCACGTTGTGGAGCATCGTCCCGACGGCAACGCATCGGTGATCGTGCGCGCCACGAGCCGGGGAGAACTGCACGCGCTGTCACAACTCGTGACCGACCTGGGCGGCGAGGTCGGCTTCAGGCTGCCCCTTATCACCGGCCTTGCCGGGACGCTGCCGGCCGCCAGGCTGGAGGAGTTCGCGACCCACCCGGCGGTGCGACGGGTGTGGGCGGATGGGCGGCTCGAGCCAGCCGATCACGATGATGACGATGACGATGACGACGAATGGGATGAGCAATACGAGAGACTCGTCGCCTACGACACCGCCCCAGCCAACGACCAGTGGAGAGCGGCGATCGGTCTCGACGAGGTGCGCCGTTCGGGCAACGGAGTGACGGTCGCGGTTCTCGATACGGGCGTCGCGCGCAACCCAGAACTCGGCTCACGCGTACGGGCGCGGGTCGACTTCACCCCGGAGCTCGATGGATGGGACCGCTATGGACACGGAAGTCACATGATCGGCATCGTCGCCGGCGATGGATCGCAATCGTCGGGCAGGCATGCCGGCGTCGCGCCGGGAGCCGACATCGTCTCGATCAAGGCGGGCAACTGGAACGGCGCCACGGATGTCTCGGTGGTCCTCGCCGGTCTGCAATGGGCCGTCAGTCACCGCGCAGAGCACGACATCAGAGTGCTCAATCTCAGCTTTGGGACCGACTCGACTCAGACCTACCTTCACGATCCGCTTAACTTCGCAGTCGAGCGCGTGTGGAAATCCGGCATCGTGGTGGTGTCGTCCGCAGGCAACGCCGGTCCCGGTCCCTCGACGATCACCAAGCCGGGCGACGATCCCTTCGTCATCACGGTAGGAGCGGCCGATCTCGCGGGCACCGCATCGACCGAGGATGTCGTCGTCGCCGACTTTTCGAGCAGAGGCCCGACCTCGGATGGCCTGGAGAAGCCCGATCTGGTTGCGCCGGGAATCAGCATCGTGTCCCATCGCGTTGTCGACAGCACAGTCGATGAGTTGCGCCCCGCGGCGCGCGTCGGTGATCACTACTTCAAGGGCACGGGGACGTCGCAGGCCGCCGCCATCGTGTCGGGTGCCGCCGCACTGCTGCTCGAGGCCGACCCGACGCTCGCGCCCGATGAGGTCAAGAGCATCCTGACCTCGACCGCCGAACCTTTGGAAACGCCGGAGGGATCCGGCGCAGGGCTCCTCGACGTCGAGGAAGCACTCGACGAGGCCGCCGAGAATCACCCGCCGGCGAACGTGGGGCTCCTCGCGTCCGACGGACTGGGGTCGCTCGATGACAGCCGCGGCTCGCTACGAGTCGTGGCCGACATCGACGACGACAACGTCAGCGAACCCGTCGTCGGAGAGATCGACGTACTGGGCAACCCATGGGACGCTAAGTCGTGGTCGGCCAAGTCATGGTCGGCTGCATCGTGGGACTCCGAGCAGTGGGCGTCGCTCGTCAACGAGTCGCCGGGCTGGCAAGCCAAGTCCTGGAGCGGCGCAACTTGGTCCGGCATGGGCTGGGACGCCAAGTCGTGGTCGGCGAAGTCGTGGTCCGAGCTCGACGTGGATCCGGATGGTTGGTCGGCCAAGAGTTGGAGTGCGGGACTGTGGAACTGATGTGAGCGTCGCTTCACCCTTTCCGCAACGGGCGCGTCTCTTCATTTTCGCAACCATTGCGGGAGGTGCGGCCGCGGCTGCGGCGTACATTCCGGGGACATTCGAGTGGAGCCGCTCGGAGCTGGCTGCATTCGTAGGCTTGCTCGCAGCAGCTGCGGTCACGGAAGTCTTCTGCATACCTCTGCGCCACGGCAGCGAGACGGAGAACTTCTCTCAGATCGACGTGGTGTTCACCGCGGGATTACTGCTCGCTCCGCACGAGATCCTCGTGCTCGCCGGCCCTCTGGGTTGCCTCATCGGAGAGATGGCCAGACGATTCCCGCCGCTGAAGATCGCCTTCAACGCGGGAATGTACGTGCTGGCGCTCACCGTCGCTCGCTTCGCATATGACCTAATCGGCGCCCACGATCCGGGCGAGCCGAGCGCTTGGGCGGCCGCTGCGGCGAGCATGGCGTTGTTCATGGTGCTTAACGAAGCGGCGGTCGGCGCGCTCATCTCCTCGATCGAGCGCCAGCCGATCGCAACCATCGTGCTGCCCTCGCTGCGCATCACCGCGATCCATTCGGCCGGCAACATCGCTATCGGAATACTTGCCGCGGTTCTGTGGAGTCGCGAACCCGCGAGTCTTGTGCTCGTCGCGTTGCCGTTTGCGATGACCTATGCCGCTTACCGGGGATGGATTCGCAGCCTGGAGGAGCGAGACCGCATGCGCGAGATAGCTCGGACTGCGGAGACCATCTCGCTCGAGAAGAACATGAGCAAGAGAGTGCCCGACGACGACGCGTCGGGAGATGTGGGTCATCTCGCCCGCACCTTCAACTTGATGCTCGACCGGCTCGAGGGCGGCCTCCAACGGGAACGACTGTTCATCAACGAGGCCTCCCACGAACTGCGGACGCCCATCACCATCTGTAGCGGCTACCTCGAGCTCATCGGCGCGCACTCGACCAGAGAGGAGATCGATGAAGCGGTCGGAGTAGTGTCGGACGAACTCGACCGCATGACGCGCATGGTCGAGGAGCTCACCGTACTGGCCCGCATCGAGGATCCGGAGTTCGTGCACCTCGAGGAGGTCGAGCTCGAGCGGTTCCTGCGCGTTCTCGCATCCAAGACGGCGCCGATCGCTGATAAACGACTCGAGATCCATCCAGCCCCCAAGCACGAGATCGTGCGCGTGGATTCACAGAGGATGCTCCAGGCCCTCATCAATCTCATTCACAACGCGACCGTTCACAGCAACCACAGTTCGCCCATCGAGCTGCGCGTCGTCCCGGGCGAAGACGAATGGCGCTACGAGGTCGCCGATCATGGTGGTGGCATTCCGCCGGGTCAGGAGGAGCGCATCTTCGAGCCGTTCTGCCGCGTCGACCAGCGACGGCCCGGAAGTGGCCTTGGCCTGGCGATCGTGCGAGGAGTCGCCAAGGCGCACGGGGGTTGGGCCGGTGTCGACAACCGCCCGGGCGAGGGCGCGACCTTCTGGATGGCCCTGCCCCGTTGACCGCGAGCTCTTCAGTTTGAAATGAGCGGGATTTCGCCCGTGTCTTCCTCGTCGGGCGTCCGGTAAACCGGCGCATCGTTCAGTAGCTTCATGAAGTCCTGGTAGAAGTCGTCGGGCCGCGGGATGTAGGTGATCGATTCGAGTGCCTGGTTCTGACCGGCCGACTCCAGGATGAGCTCCCCGTAGTTGAGCCACCGCGCCAGCAGCGTCCGTTGATAGGTGAGGTCGGTGACCTTCGCCAGCGGCATCGAAGCAACGCGGCGAGTGATAATTCCCGTTACCTCGACGATGCGGCGATTCGTAACGAGGATCCTTGCGATCTGCCACTCGAGCCATCTCCAGACGGCCCGGAGCGTGAATGCCATGGCAACGATGAACGTGAGGGAGTCGATCGGGTTCGACTCGCTGGGAAGGTTTAGCAGTGCATGCAGGAAGAACAGCATTAACCACGCAAGGCCAGCCTGAACGGAGGGCCATAACAGTGCAGCCCAATGCTTGCGGACCTCGAAGGCCACCTCCTCCCCCGGCGACAGGTACTTGTCGTAGATGATCCGGGGGCCGTACGACCAACTGATCCGGGGGCGACGCAGCGGCATCAGAACAGCTGAGAGAGAAAGTCAGAGAAGGCGTTGGCCATCGCCCCGAGGACATCGCCGAGACTCTGGCCCGTGGTCTTGACCACGCTCGCAGCCTCGCTTGGTGACTCGATTATGAAGAAGATGACAAAGCCCAGCAGCAGAAGCCCGACGATTCTCTTGACATTCATATCGGGCTCATCCTATTGGCGAGCGCGCTCCCAACCCCGGATTATGCGGACGCCTGGGACCCTTGGGGGCCGCTCTCCCGGACTGGGTGGGCGCTGGTGGCCCGACAGGCAACATTGAGGGGTGCTCTGGCGGCGAAGCCGCTGCGTCTGGCAACGTTCTCAGTCGGCGAAACAGTTCCACTGTTCCGCCTCCCTGCGGCCTTGCCATACTTGCGTTTCGCACCGCCTGAGCACGCAAACGTTACCTGCCGGACCACTGGGTCAGACGACCTTTATGGGGGCCAGGGTCAGGTCGAGGCGCTTGTCCGAGCCCATGTCGGGAAAGTGAATCGTCGCCTCCATGCCGAGCGCGCTCTGGCGCAGGTCGACGATGATCCCGCGGCCCCAGCGGTCGTGCTCGATCTCGGCCCCGACCTTGAAGCGGCTCAGGTCGCGGCCTCCCACGGTCTTGGGCTTGTCGACCGAGGAGCGCCTCGTCGTGAAGAGATCCTTCTTGGCGGCCTCGTCGATAAGGTCGTCGGGGATCTCTTTGAGGAAGCGCGACGGAGTGTTGTAGCTGGACTCGGTCCCCCACAGTCTTCTGCGCCACGCGTTCAGCAGGTAGAGCCTCTCCCGGGCACGTGTGATGCCGACGTAACAGAGCCTGCGCTCCTCCTCGAGTTGGTCGGGGTCGGCGAGCGAGCGCATATGCGGAAAGACGCCGTCCTCCATCCCCACGATGAACACGATCGGGAATTCGAGGCCCTTGGCGTTGTGCAGGGTCATGAAGGTGACCCCGGTCTCCTCGCCCTCCTCTTCGTCGCTGTCGTTGACGAGCGCTACGCGCTCGAGGAAGTCCGTGAGGCTCCCCTGTTCGGTGTTCTCGTCGTACTCGGCCGCGCCCCCGGCGAGCTCCTTGAGGTTCTCCTGGCGCGACAGCGACTCGAAGCTGCGGTCGGCCTGAAGCTCGGCCATGTAACCGGTCAAGTCCCAAGTCGTCGCGACGATCTCGGCCACCGGCACACCGGAGTGATCGAGGGCGCGGACGCGAGCGAGAATGCGGCCGATCTCGAGCGCTCCCCCCCGCGCCCTGCGACTCAGGCCCTCGACTTCTTCGGCCTGCTCGAAGGCTGCGCCGAGTGGAAGTGCACGCAGCGCCGCGAACGCTTGGAGCTTGGCCACCGAACCGGGCCCGATGCCTCGCTTCGGCGCTCCGCAGAGACGTTCGCAACTAATTGCGTCCTGAGGGTTGATTGCGGCCCGCAACCAAGCCATCAGGTCCTTGACCTCCCTGCGGTCGTAGAAGCCCACGCCTCCGACGACGCGATACGGGAGAGTCGCCGCGTTGAACGCCTCTTCGAGCACACGGCTCTGAGCGTTTGTCCTATAGAAGATCGCGACATCCGCGAAGGGGTGACCCTGCTCCGAGAGCTTCCTTACCTCGTGAGCGATCCAGGCAGACTCGTCGTGTTCGTCTGAGGCGTGATAGCGCACGATGAGCTCGCCGCCGTCCTGCGCGGTCCACAATTCCTTGGGCTTGCGCATTGCGTTGTTCTCGATGACCGCATTGGCCGCGTCGAGGATCGTCTTGGTTGAGCGATAGTTCTGCTCGAGTGTGATCACCCTGGCCTCGGGCCAGTCGCGCTCGAAATCGAGCAGGTTCTTGATCGTCGCCCCCCGGAACGCGTAGATGCCCTGGTCTGCGTCACCGACCACGAAGATGTTGCGCCACTTACCGGCAAGCAGCGTCGCAAGCCGAGACTGCGCGTGGTTCGTGTCCTGGAACTCGTCGATGAGCACATGGCGGAAGCGGTTCTGGTAGCGGGCGAGAGCGTCGGGGTGTTTGTCGAAGACCTCGACCGTTCGCATGATGAGGTCGTCGAAGTCGAACGCGCTCTGCTCGGTCAATCGCTTCTCGTACTCCTGGTAGATCGAACCGATGCGCTTCTCGTACGGGTTCGACGCGAAGTCCGTGAACAGGCCCGCGTCCATCAACTTGTTCTTCGAGTTGGAGATGGCGGCGGCCACCCCGCGTGGCGGCATTCGCTTCTCGTCGAGGTTCATGTCCTTCATGCACATGCGGATCAGCCGCAGTGTGTCGGACGAGTCGTAAATCGAGAAACTGCCCGAATAGCCGAGACGTGGCGCCTCGCGGCGCAGGATGCGCACGCAGGCACTGTGAAAGGTCGAAACCCAGATGTCGGACGCCGCGGGGCCGACGAGATCGAACACCCGGCGCTTCATCTCTGCTGCGGCCTTGTTCGTAAAGGTGATGGCGATGATCGAATGCGCGCCGATCCCGTTGGCGAGCAGATAGGCGATCCGGTTCACGAGGACCCTGGTCTTGCCGGATCCCGCCCCCGCTACGACGAGGACGGGTCCCTCGGGCATCTCAACCGCGGCGCGCTGGACCGGGTTCAGTTGGGACAGAAAATCCATACTTGTCATTATGCCGGGTGGCGGCCGGAGGCCGTCATCATGCTGTATGCTGTAATACAGCATGAGACACAGAACCCAGCTCTATCTGGACCACGATCAGTACCGCTGGCTAAAGAGGCGGGCCGGTCGCGGCCAGAGCATGGCCGAAGTGGTGCGCGACCTCATCGACGAGGCGAGGCTCCGGCAGGACCCTCCGGCGGAGGACCCCTTCATCCGGTACCTGTTCGACGATCCTCCGGCCGAGGGGCCAGGCGACTCGAGCGTGACCACCATCGACGACGACCTCTACGGCCTGTGAGAAGGGTCTTCGTCGACACCAGCGCGTTTGTGGCCCTTCGCAACAAGGCGGAGCGGGAGCACGAGGCCGCGCGCGCTGCTCGAACGGCGTTGGTGGTGGAGGCCCGCCTCTTCACGACCAACTACATCTTCGCCGAGACCTACACGACGTTGATGATGCGAGTGGGCCGGGCCGAAGCGATCGCATGGGGCCGAGGCCTGAGGGAAACGCGCGCCATAGAGCTACTGCGTGTGGACGAGGGGACCGAGGAGGAGGCGTGGCGGATCCTCGAATCCCACGCCGACAAGACGTGGAGCTACGTCGATGCCGTGTCCTTTGCCGTGATGGACCGCGAGGGTTCGTCGGAGGCGTTCACTTTCGATCGGCACTTCGCCCAACGCGGTCACCGTATGTTGCCGGCCGGCGTCTAGTGATCTTGCGCGCACCCGATTCTCTCGAAAGCGGTAAGCGGCGGGGGGGGGGGG
>JALZIB010000136.1 GCA_030860505.1 Actinomycetota bacterium | reverse complement strand
GAGAGAGAGTCCACGATGGACGCACTCGCGAGCGCAACTCCGGTGCTTCGAGGCGAGCTGGGTAGACAGGTCCGCATGAAGTACACGCCCGAGTTGCTCTTCCATCTCGACACGAGCGCCGACGAGGCTCAGCGACTCGAAGCCATACTGCACCGCATCGAGTCGGAGTCGCCACCCTCAGCAGGTGAGGGGGAAGCGGGTGAGGGGGACCGGTGAGCCGTTACGAAGTTCCCGACTGGGATGCTGGCGTAGAGGCGCTGCGCAACGCAAACTCAGTCGCGCTGGCGTGCCACATCAACCCCGACGGAGACGCGCTCGGTTCGTTGCTGGGCCTCTCGATGGGTCTGGTCAAGGTGGGCAAAAAGACCTACCCGACCTGGGGGGCTGCACCGGTGGCGCCTCCGCCCTCTCTGATGTTCCTGCCGGGAGTCGATTCGCTCGTGCAGCACGCCGAGCTCCCGGAGGTCGACACGTTCATCGCGCTAGACTGCGGCGTCGCTCACAGGCTCGGTGATCTCGAGAAGGCAGCGCTGGCCGTCGAGCCGCTGATCAACGTAGATCACCATCCGGGCAACGAGGGCTTCGGTACACTCAACGTCGTCGTGGACTCCGTTTCGTCGACCGCCGAGATCGTGGCGTGGCTGATGAAAGACGCCGGCATAGAGTTGGATCACGACATCGCCACCTGCTTGTACACGGGAGTGGTGACCGACACGGGACGCTTCCAGTACGGCAACTCGAGCCCCGCCACCCTGCGTCTCGCGGCCGATCTGCTGTCCCACGGAGTCCACGCACCCGGGATCTCGCTCGAGGTCTTCGAGTCGGCGCCCTTCAACTATCTCAAGCTGCTGGGACGCGTCCTCGAGCGCGCCACGCTGTACCAAAACGAGCGCTTCGTCTACTCGTGGATCACCCGGGGCGACCTCGACGACACCGGGGTCGGCGCGGATGAGACCGATCTTCTCATCGACGCGGTGCGCGTGACCCGCGACGCGGACGTGGCCGCGATCTTCAAGGAGCAGAAGGACGGCAACTACCGGGTCAGCCTTCGTTCGAAAGGCCCCGTGAGCGTCGGCGCGATCGCGCGCGCCGGCGGTGGAGGCGGGCACGACCTCGCCGCCGGTTACACCGCGGTGGACGTCGCCAGCGCGGTGACGGCCATTCTCGACTACCTGCGGGCCGAGTAGCGAACTTGAGCCGCACGCGCGACAAGGGGCCCGACGGGGTTCTGGTCGTCGACAAGCCGCCCGGTATGACGAGTCACGATGTCGTCGACGCGATCCGCAAACGGTTCCGCACCAGGCGCGTGGGCCACGCCGGGACCCTCGATCCGGATGCCACCGGGGTGCTGCTGCTCGGCCTCGGCAAGGCGACTCGTTTTCTCTCGTACGCGCAGGCGTCTCCCAAGAGCTACCGCACGACCGCGGTCTTCGGTGTGACGACGACAACCCAGGACGCGTCGGGCGGGGTCGTCGACCAACGCCCGGTGGATATCTCCGAAGAGCGAGTGCGCGCGGCGCTTGCGGGACTGACGGGCTCCATCGAGCAGGTTCCGCCGATGGTCTCGGCGGTGAGGATCGGAGGAGAGCGCCTTTACAAGAAGGCCCAGCGCGGCGAGGAGGTCGAGCGGGCGGCGAGGCCCGTGACGATCTACGAGCTCGAGCTCGTCTCCTTCACGATCGAGCCCCCGGAGGCGGTGCTCGATGTGCGCTGCTCTGCGGGCACCTACGTTCGCACCCTGGTGCACGACCTCGGAGCGAATCTCGGATGCGGCGCGCATCTGCGCTCTCTGCGTCGTACCGCGTCCGGTGGATTCACGGAGGCCGACGCGGTTCCGCTCGAGGATATCGGCGACGCGCATCTCCTGACGCTGGCTCACGCCGTGCGCGACCTCACCGGACTCGAAATAGACGGTGATGCGGCGAGGTTGGTGACACACGGACGGCGGCTCCCACTGTCGTCTGAGAATGTCGTCGCCGACGAGCACGTCGCCCTGCTGCACGACGGTGATCTCGTCGCGGTCTATCGGCGGAAGGGTGACGAACTCGTGCCCGAACGGGTCGTGCCGCAGGAGGAGAAGTGAAGAAGCTCGTGGGCATCGACGCGCTCGGCCCCCTCGAGGGCGGCGCGGCCATAACCGTGGGGACCTTCGACGGACTACATCTCGGCCACAGAACACTCATCGCGCGCACCATCGAGGCGGCGCAGGCGATGGACGGAACCTCGGTGCTTGTGACCTGGGATCGCCACCCCTTCGAGACTCTGCGCCCGGGGGTCGAGCCCAAAGTCATCACGACGCAGGGGCGCAAGGCCGAGCTCGTCGAGGCCGCCGGCATCGAGACCCTCGTCGTCCTCCCTTTCGACAAAGACTTCGCCTCGTGGAGCCCCGAACGGTTCGTCACCGACGTGCTCGTTCGCCTCGGCGCGCACGCGGTCTTCGTCGGCGAGGGCTGGCGCTTCGGTCACAGAGCCGCCGGCACCACGGAGCTGCTCGAGAAGCTGGGGGCCGAGCACGGCTTTGTGACCGAGGCACTCACTCTTGCGGGAGTCGAGGGGGCCGCGGTCAGCTCGACCCGCGTCCGGACGGCTATCGCCGCAGGGGACATGGTTACGGCGCGAACTCTGCTGGCGCGGCCCTTCGACGTCGACGGGACCGTCCTGCGCGGCGATCGCCGGGGGACCGAGCTCGGTTTTCCGACGGCCAACCTGCTGCTCGACCGCAGCATTACGTATCCGCCGCGCGGCGTCTACGCCGGCCGGGCGAGGATCTCGTCGGGAGAGGTCTACGTGGCGGCGATCAACGTGGGCGTCAATCCACAGTTCGGTGGTGACCCGGACCACACGCCGTGGCGGGTCGAGGCCTACCTGCTGGACTTGGAGGCCGATCTCTACGAGCAGGACCTGCGCGTCGAGTTCCACGAGCGCCTGCGCGACGAGCTGACGTTCGAGTCCGTCGACGCGCTCGTAGAACAGATGTCCCTCGACGTGGACCGCACGCGCACTCTGATGAGCTGACGCTCTCGCGATCTCGAGGTCCGAGGAAGCGATCCCGCACGTGCATCAACTTCACAAACCCGGTTCAATCAGGAGACATCTGACGTTCACCGTCGCCTCCTAACCTGCGGCTCAGGGCAACCCACCGAACGGAGGCACGACATGATGTCGATCACACGCGCTCTGGCACTCGCTCTTGTTCTCGTTGCAACGATCGCCGTTACCCTTCCCGCTACCGGTGACCCGGGTCCGGAGCCGGCGTTGTTGACCGATCCCTACCTGCAAAATCCCACGCGCTCGGGAGTTCGCGTCGCCTGGGTGACGGAGTTCGAAGGTGACCGCCATGTGGTGCTCGTGGGCCGGCGCGCCGGAGAGCTGGACGATGCCACCCTCAATCGGGTGGCGCGCGGCCGGAGCCAGGGTGGGTCGGGCTTCCGCGTCGTCCCGGCTCGCACCATCGAGCTGAGCAGGACGAGAGAGGACCAGTCCTCACAGGTGCCCGGGCGAACCTATTCGAGCATCGAACGGCGTCCGCTGTGGAGACACGAGGCCAGAGTGACCGGCATAGCACCCGGTCGGCGGATGCCTTACCGGGTCCTGAGCATTGATGGCGATACATGGGTGTCCAGCGAGACCTTCTCTCTTTCCGCTCTGCCCCGGCCAGACGACGACGCCAACATCCTTCTGACTTCCGATCATCAGCTCATGCGAATGACTCCGGCGAACCTGCAGAAGGTCGAGGAGACCGTCGGTCGCGTCGACGCGGTGTTCCTGGCCGGCGATCTGGTCAACATTCCGGACCGCGCCTCCGAGTGGTTCGACGACGCGCGCGGGCGCGCGTTCTTCCCCGGCCTGCAGGGCAACGCGGCACAGGTCATCGACTCACCCGACGGCGCCTCGACCACCTATCGAGGCGGCGAGCTGATCCAGCACGCGCCTCTGTTTCCGGTTATCGGCAACCACGAGGTCATGGGGCGGACCGCCGGCGCGACACTAGGCGAGCAGTTCAACACACCCGTGCCTGTCGAGGTCGCGGAGCGCAACTACGAACGTGTAGCGGAGGAGGTAAATCCGAGCGGCGACCCGGCAGTCCGCAGGCAGTGGATCGAGGACAACAGCTTCAACTCGGATACCTACGAGGAACTCTTCACGCTGCCCACCAGCCGTAAGGGCGGAGAGAAGTACTGGTCGAAGACGATCGGCAACGTGCGGCTGGTCGGACTTTACGTCACCCAGATCTGGCGCTCGCCGAGCACGACCGCAGACGCTCGCACCAAGTACAGAGAGCCCATCGGAGCGCTCGACGACGAGCTGGAGCAGGGCTGGGGCCAGCACATCTTCGAACCCATCGCCAAGGGTAGCGAGCAGTACGAGTGGCTCAAGCGAGAGTTGAGGAGCCCCGCATTCCGACGAGCCGAGCACAAAGTGGTGATGTTCCACCATCCGGCGCACACGCTCGGCGACAACATCAGCCCGCCCTTCACCGATCCCATTCGCATCGAGGAGCGCGGTCCGAGCGGTGAGCTGCTGTTCGTTCGCTACGAGTACCCCAAGGCCGACGACTACATCATCAGGGACGTCGAGCCCCTGTTGGAGGATGCGGGCGCGAACCTCGTCTTCAACGGTCACTCACACCTGTGGAACCGCTTCCAGGGACCGACGGGAGTCAACTACATCGAGACCTCGAACGTGGGCAACAGCTACGGGGCATACACCGAGCAGACCGGACGAGCGCGACCCGTGCCCCCGCCGCCCTGGAACCCCGACAACTACACCGCTCAGGGAGACCCGAACGGCCTCGAGCCCATCATGCCCACGGTCAACCCGCTCCTGGATCCCAGCGGACGGCCCGAACCGTACGTCCAGAGCAACGACATCACTGTGTTCTCGGTCCTGGCCACCGGCACAGGAGAGGTCGTGAGCTACGGCTTCGACACCCGCAAGCCGGACTCCGACGTCTTCGTTCTGGACCGGTTCCCGCTGGACGGCTGAAGCTCCCGGCCCGCTCGTCCTGCCCGTTGCCTCGATGCCCGGGTTACCGGGCGCGAGGGGCTTGGGCACGGTCGTTGAGGTGTTAGGTATCGCAGAGCAGCCCTTTGGCAGCGAGCATCGCCGGGGCGAGTTTCGAGTGCTCGTCCGGCGATGACTCGGCGGGGTGCGAGCATCTGGTGATGACGAACATCAGGGCTCGGCTGCGAGTCACCGGCACGGTCCAGGGTGTGGGGTTCCGCCCGTTTGTCTACGGACTGGCGACTCGACTCGGCCTGTCGGGGTTCGTCCTCAACGACGTGGCCGGAGTGCTGATAGAGGTGGAGGGCGCCGAGGTGGACGTTGCCACCTTACGGGCGACGCTCGAGAGCGATACGCCTCCTCTGGCGGCGGTCGAGTCCGTGCGCGAGGAGCGGATCCCCAACCAGGGGGCCGGTTCTTTCGAGATACGGGCCAGTTCCGACGTTGGGCGCAGGCGCGCCGCGGTGTCGCCGGACGTTGCGACGTGCGAGGAGTGCCTCGCGGAGGTGTTCGCCGCCGCCGAGCGCCGCCACCGCTACGCGTTCACGAACTGCACCAACTGCGGCCCCCGCTTCTCGATCACCAGGGATGTTCCCTACGACCGACCCAACACAACGATGGCCTCGTTCGAGATGTGCTCCGACTGCCACCGGGAGTACACCGACCCCTCCGATCGCCGCTTCCACGCGCAGCCCATCGCATGCCCGACCTGCGGGCCGAGCGTCTCGCTGCTCGACGGCGAGGGGAGTCCCATCGAAGGTGATGCGATTGCCGGCGCAGCTCGTCTGCTGGCCTCCGGCATCATCGTGGCGATCAAGGGGCTGGGCGGTTATCACCTCGCGTGCGATGCGACCGACGAGCGGGCGGTAGCTGAGCTTCGCGCCAGGAAGGGGAGAGAGGAAAAGCCCTTCGCGCTCATGGCGCCGGACGTCGACGCTGCCGCGGATCTCGTCGAGATGACTCCCGAGGAGCGGCAGTTGCTCGTGTCCGCGCGCCGCCCGATCGTCCTGGCCCCCAGACGATCGGCTGGATCGATCGCGTCATCCGTCGCTCCAAACAACCGTTACCTCGGGATCATGCTTCCTTACACGCCGCTTCATCACTTGTTGATGGCAGAGATAGGCGCACCCATCGTGTTGACGTCCGGTAACGCCTCGGACGAGCCGATCGCCTACCGGGACGAGGACGCACTCGTGCGGCTGTCGGGCCTCGCCGATGCGTTCCTCGTCCACGACCGTCCCATTCACGTGCGCTGCGACGACTCGATCGTGCGTACTGGGAGGGGTTTTGCCTTCCCGGTGCGGAGGTCGCGCGGCTACGCGCCGGAATCTCTGACCGTCTCGACTCCGTTCGACCGAGCGGTGCTCGCCGCCGGACCCGAGCTCAAGCACACGTTTTGTCTCGGGGTCGAAGACAGGGCGATCGTCTCCCATCACATCGGAGATCTCGCCAACTTCGAGGCCATGACGGCATTCACGGAGGGGGTCGAGCATTTCACCAAGGTTTTCGACGCCCGCCCCGAGATCGTCGCTCACGATCTTCACCCCGATTACCTGGCGACCAAGTGGGCCAAGGAGCAGCGCGGCGTCGAGCTCGTGGGAGTGCAGCATCACCACGCCCACATCGCGGCCTGCCTCGCCGACAACGGCCGGGCCGAGCGCGTGATCGGGCTCGCGCTGGACGGCACAGGGTTCGGCGAAGACGGAGCGATCTGGGGCTGCGAGGTGTTTGCCTGCGACTTCCGTGGCTACGAGCGCCTCGCTCATCTCTCTTACGTGCCGATGCCGGGGGCCGCCATGGCGATCCGTGAACCCTGGAGGATGGCCGCGGTGTATCTCGACGCGGCTCTCGGAGAGACCGCCTCGGAGCTGCCGCTCGCCTTCGTCGAGGCCACGCGAGGGCGCTGGGGGCCGATCTTGCAGATGGCCGCACGGGGGATCAACTCACCCGCCACCTCGAGCGCGGGGCGCCTCTTCGACGCGGTCGCCGCTCTGTGCGGGCTGCGTGAGCGCGTCTCCTACGAGGGCCAGGCCGCCGCGGAGCTGGAGCAGATAGCCGACCTCTCCGTCGCCGACGGCTACCCCTGCACCGTGACCCAAGGTGTCATCGACGGGGTCGAGCTGATTGCCGGAGTCGTTGACGATCTCGTCTCCGGGAGCCCGCCCCCCGCCGTCGCCGCCCGCTTCCACAACGGGCTGGCAAACGCTCTGGTCGCTGCGAGCGAGCAGGCGCGCGAGGTCACGGGACTGACCTGCGTGGCCCTCTCGGGCGGCGCGTGGCAGAACGTCATGCTGCTCGATCGTGTCTCGAGTGGCTTGAGCTCGGCGGATTTCGAGGTGTTGACGCACGGGCGCGTGCCGCCGAACGACGGGGGGATCTCGCTGGGCCAGGCGGTGATAGCGAGCGCTCGTTGCGACTAAGTGGTCCGTACCATAAGTTGAGTTCTTGAATGTGTATTTGTGGTGCGGGCCTCTAAGGATGGCTTGCGCTCACATAGTTCGGCGCGATGATGGAGACTGAACCTTCACTATAGGCGCCGCTTCAGATGCGAGGTCGGGGGGTCAGTTTCCATGTGTCTAGCCATACCGGGTCAGATCATCGAGATGATCGATGCGGAGACGCACATCGCCAAGGTCGAGATCGGCGGAGTGCGAAGGAACGTCAACGTCGGCCTTCTGGATCGTGCCGGTGACGGCGCCGCCATCGGGGACTGGGTCCTCGTTCATGTCGGCTTCGCCCTCTCGAAGGTCGACGAAGCCGAGGCGACGGCGACGCTGTCGATGCTGAAGGGCATGGGCGAAGCGTTCGAGGATGAGCTCGAGCAGCTCAAGTCGAGCAACTTCTGATGAACGACCCCGGCCCCCTGCCCGCTCTCGATCTCGGTTCGTACAGCGCGGTGTGCGCGGTCATCGACGGATGTCTCACCTGCGGAGACGTCGCCGTGCCGGTGACGGTGGTCGAGGCGGGCGAACCCGACGCAATCTGCGCCGACGCCCACGGGACGCGCGGCTCGGTCGGGGTAGAACTGGTGATGCCGGTGCAGGAAGGTGAACGGCTCCTCGTCCACGGGGGAGTGGCCATTTCACGTCTCGAGGAGTCCTTTGATGAAGTTCGTTGACGAGTATCGCGACGCGGATCTGGCACGCACCCTCGGAACCCAGATCGCGTCGTTGGCCGACGCACAACGCCACTACAAGATCATGGAGGTGTGCGGCGGGCACACGCACACGATCTACAAGCACGGCATCGAGGCCCATCTGCCGAACAACGTCGAGCTCGTCCACGGTCCCGGTTGCCCCGTGTGCGTCATTCCGATGGGCCGGGTCGACGACGGCATCGCCATCGCCAAGCGCCCAGGCGTCATCTTCACCTGCTTCGGCGACATGATGCGGGTTCCCGGGGGAGACGGCAGCCTGCTCGACGCCAAGGCCGAGGGCGCGGACGTTCGCTTCGTCTACTCACCTCTCGACGCGCTCAAGATCGCGCGCGAAAACCCGGACCGTGAGGTCGTCTTCTACGCCATCGGCTTCGAGACTACGGCCCCCTCGACCGCGCTGACGCTCATGCGCGCCAAGGCCGAGGACATCCGCAACTTCTCTGTGATGTGCAACCACGTGACGATCGTGCCGCCGCTCAAGGCGTTGCTCGAGTCGCCCGACCTGCGACTCGATGCGTTCATCGGACCGGGCCACGTGTCCACCGTGGTGGGATGCCGTCCCTACGAGTTCATTCCGGCCGATTACGGCCAACCGGTGGTAGTCGCCGGCTTCGAGCCGCTCGACCTCCTGCAATCGATCTACATGATCATGCGCCAGCTCGACGAGGGTCGCTCAGAGGTAGAGAACCAGTACGGCAGGGTCGTGTTCTACGACGGCAACACCCGTGCGCTCGAGATTCTGTCCGAGGTCTTCACGCTGCGCCCGCACTTCGAATGGCGAGGCCTGGGCTTCATCTCACAGAGCGCGCTCGGGTTGTCGGACGATTTCGCCGAGTGGGACGCCGAGCTTCGTTACAACGTTCCCGGAGTGCGGGTCGCCGACCCCAAGGCGTGCCAGTGTGGTGAGGTTCTCAAGGGCGTCATCAAGCCGTGGGAGTGCAAGGTGTTCGGAACCGCGTGCACGCCGGAAACGCCGATCGGCACCTGCATGGTGTCGTCCGAGGGTGCCTGCGCGGCCTACTACAACTTCGGACGCTTCGCGAAGTCCACCGCTCGCGCCGGCGCTTAGAGCAGTGGCCGATCTCGAAGAAGAGGTCCTCGCCCGCATCGAACGCCAGCGCAAGCTGCGCCCGCGCTTTCGCGACGACCGCATCACGATGGCTCACGGGGCCGGAGGCAAGGCCACGCATACGCTCGTCGCCGGACTCTTCGAACAGGCTTTCAGAAACGACGCGCTGGCAGAACTCGCCGACGCCGCGATCGTCGAGCTGGGGGGCCTGCGCATTGCGCTAAGCACCGATGCGTTCGTGGTGAAGCCGCTGCGCTTTCCGGGCGGCTCCATCGGCGAGCTCGCCGTTAACGGAACCGTCAACGATCTGTCGATGGCGGGAGCGCGGCCCGCAGCGCTGGCGGCCGCATTTGTGATCGAGGAGGGGCTCGATTCCGCTGTGCTGCGGGCAGAAGTGGACGCCATGGCGCGCGCCGCTCACGGGGCCGGCGTCAGCATCGTGACGGGGGACACCAAGGTCGTCGAGCGCACTAAGGCCGACGGTATGTACATCACCACGACAGGCATTGGTCTCGGCGAGTCGCGTTACGAGTTCTCCGGCGCATCGGTTCGCCCGGGCGATCGCATCCTGTGCTCCGGTTACGTCGGCGACCACGGGACCGCGATCATGCTGGCGCGCGGCGAGCTCGATCTCGACGCGGATATCACATCCGACACGGCGCCGCTGTGGCCGCTCGCGTCGGCGCTGATCGAGTCGGCGGGCGAGGAGCTGCGGGTGATGCGTGATCCCACGCGCGGAGGCGTCGCCACGGTGCTCAACGAACTGGCCGCGGATGCGGACGTGGGGATGGTGCTCGAGGAGGATGCCGTGCCCGTGCACCCCGCCGTGCAGGGCGCCTGTGAGATTCTCGGAATCGATCCGATGTACGTTGCCAACGAGGGTAAGCTGCTCGCGGTGGTGGCGCCGGCCGCGGCCGGCGCGGCGCTCTCTGCCCTCCGGTCGGTTCCCGGCGGCGAAGACGCAGCGCTCGTGGGGGAGGTCGCCGAGCAGCCCGCGGGAATGGTCCTGGTCAAGACCGCATTCGGTGGCACCAGGATCATGGACATGTTGATCGGGGACCCACTGCCGCGCATCTGTTGAGACTCGTGTGAACGCCGCTACCACGCTCGTGACCGGGGCCTATGCTGAGCGTGCGCGCGTTGTGAGAGCGTTCTTCGAAGCTGAGGCGGGGCGGCTGGCGGAACTCTGTCACGCCATGGCGCGACGCTTCATAAGGGGCGGCCGGCTGATCGCCTTCGGTGCGGGGCCCGCCGCGACCGATGCCCAGCACGTCTCGGTCGAGTTCGTCCATCCGGTCATCGTGGGCAAGCGGGCGCTTCCCGCACTGGCGCTCAGCAACGACGGACCGGTCAGCCTCGGCCTCGCACTGACCGAGGGGGCCGACTTCCTAACGCGCCAGCTGTCGACTCTGGCGCGTCCCGAGGACATCGCCCTCGGAATGGTTCACCGGCCCACAGACGGGGGCCTCGAACCGATTCGGCGAGCGCTCAGGTGGAGCGGCGAAGCCGGGCTGCTGGCCATCGGCCTGACGAGCGCGGGCGCGGACATCGACGAGCACTCCTGCGAGGTCTTCAGCGTCGCCTCGGACGATCCCTTCGTCGTGCAGGAGGTGCACGAGACGCTCTATCACGTGCTCTGGGAGCTGGTCCACGTGTTCTTCGAGCACAAAGGGCTTCTCGAGGACCGACCGGAGGCGGCGGGACACGACTCGGGTCATTCGAGTTTTCTGTATCCGTTTCTCAGCGCCAAAGAGACCGGTCTGGATGCCGTGTTGAGCGACATCTCCCGGTCGATCGTGGCCAAGGCCGCCGATGTGACCGAGATGCGCGGCGCTCCGGAGCGTCCGGGCTCGTTGGGCGAGACCGCGTTGGCGATCGCGGACCGCGTCGACGGGGGCGGCAAGATCCTGTGCTTCGGGAACGGCGGCTCGGCCACCGACGCTCAGGACTTCGTGGTCGACTTGGTTGCGCCACCTCCCTGGATGTCACCGGTATCTGCGTTGTCCCTCACCAACGACACCGCCGTGATCTCGGCCGTGGGCAACGACGTTGGATTCGACAACGTCTTTGCCCGTCAGATCATCGCCCACGGTGGACCCAGCGACGTGGCGGTCGCGATCTCGACGAGCGGGGGGTCCCGCAACGTTCTGGCCGCCGTCACCGAGGCTCGCAAGCAAGGACTCCTCACCGTCGGCTTCGCCGGATACGGCGGCGGCCGGATGGCCGAGTTGTGCGACCGGGCTCACGTCGTGGCCGCCGACTACATCCCCAGAATCCAGGAGGCGCAAGCATCTCAGTACCACGTGCT
>JALZIB010000123.1 GCA_030860505.1 Actinomycetota bacterium | reverse complement strand
CCCGAGCGGGTGAGCTCGTGTGACTCGCCGGGGAAGCGGACGAATTCGACCTCGCGCTCCAGCAGCCTCAGGGTCGTGAACAGTTGCTCCGCCTGTTCGATGTCGCAGCGCAGGTCCGCCTCCGAATGCATGATGAGCAGCGGCGTATGGATGTTGGGCGCATAGGACAACGGCGAGATCTTCAGCCACGCCTCCGGGTCCTCGAACTGGAAGGAGCCGAGGTAGCCCTTGAAGTCCCAGCCGACGTCGCTCGAACCGTGCATCGAGTACCACGAGTTCACCGCTCGTTCCGAGCAAGCGGCCTTGAAGCGATCGGAGTGGGCGATCATCCAGGTCGTCATGTAGCCGCCGTAGGAGCCGCCCATGACGCCGAGCCGATCACGATCGCAGAAGTCGAAGCGGTCGAGAGCTTCATCGAGTACCGCCGTGATGTCCTCGTGATCGACGGTGCCCATGCCCGGCCCCCCCTCGCTCGGCCCCCGGATGGCGCGCCCCCAGTGCTCGGAGTAGCCCGATGACCCGCGCGGGTTGCAGTAGACGACGACGTAGCCCGCGCCGCAGTAGACCTGGAACTCGTCGAACAGCTTGTTCCCGTACTGGGTGAACGGCCCGCCGTGAACGTTGAGCAGGACCGGATAGCGCTCACCCTCGGTGAAGCCGACGGGACGCATGATCCACGCTTCGACCTCGGTGCCGTCCGCAGAGGTGGCGACGAAGCGCTCTGGCTCGACTATCTCTCGAGCGGCCACGAACGAGTCACCGACTCCAGTGAGGCGCTTGTCGGTGTGTAACTCCGACAGTGTCACGGGCGTGCTCGAGGTGTACACGACTCGTTCACCTGCTGCGTCGTAACCGGTTACTCCCTGGGGGCCGCCCACGAGCAACTCCGGCTTGCTCGAACCGTCGGCGGCGACCTTGTAGAGCGGCCAGTTTCCGTGATCCTCGACGCAGAAGAGCAGGTCGTCACCGCTCCACACGGGCTCTCGGAGCTGGGGAAAGGGGACGCACTGACGATCGAGCGACGAGGTCAGGACCTGTTGGCGGCCGGAGTCGACCTCGGTGACCGCGACCTGAGAGTGGCGCGGATCATCGAGCACGCCGGCAGAGAAGTAGTGAGCGATGCGGGCGCCGTCGGGCGACCACGACGGTGACCACGCGCTCGAGTCGGTGCCGGTGAGAGCCTCGGGCTCGCCTCCCTCGGCTGCGATGAGATAGATGGCTGTGGTCGGGTGGATGTCCCAGTTGTCGTGGCGAGCGGAGGTGAACGCGATGCGCGCCCCGTCGGGAGACCAGGCGGGGGCCGAGTCCTCGTAGTCGCCGTCAGTCAGTTGCATTGCGGGGGCCGAGCCATCGGCCGCCACGGTGAAGAGATGCTGGCGCCGCCCGACCGTCCAGCCCACATTGTCAAACCTGAACCGGAGGCGCGTGAGACGGCGGGGCGGGCGGTTCTTGTCCTCCTCGTCGTCGTCTGTTTGATCTTCTCGCACGCGCGCGCTGAACACGATCTTGGTCCCGTCCGGTGACCAGACAACGTCGTCGACGTCCTCCTTGAGATCAGTGAGCTTGACTGCTTCGCTCCCGTCGCGCGACATGACGAAGAGCTGGACCGAGTCCGAGTCCCGATTCGACGTGAACGCGATGCGTCGTCCATCCGGGGACCACATCGGCTGAGCGTTACGCTTGGGTCCCTCGGTCACGCGCGCCGGTTCGGCGTCGCCGCCGACGGGCGACAACCAGATGTCGCTCAGGTACTCGTTGGCCTCGGCGTCGATGGACCAGACGACGTAGGCGATCGTGGATCCATCGGGTGAGAGGCGGGGGCTGCCCGCTCCCGTGAGCTCATAGACGTCCTGGGGCCGCATGCCCGCCATGACTTCCTTTCGGTTCGTGGTTTGGTCTGAGTTGGTCCTACCATCTCTGTCGTATGTCTATTGTTGGAACGAAGCTCGAAGCGGCCGAGCCGCGGTCCGCACGCCGGGTCCGCTCAACCTGCATCTAGAGCCCGCCGCAAGATAACTCAGGCGATGCCTCGCCGGAATCGCGCTTCTTATCCTGCGGCGGACCCTTAGGGTGACAGCCATGCTGAGCGACTACGACTTCAAGGCGATCGAGGACCACTGGAAGCAGGTCTGGATAGAGGACCGGCTCTGGGCCGCGCCGGCGCGGCCCGACCCCGAGCGCAAGCGCTATCTCGTCACCATGTTCCCTTACCCGTCCGGGGATCTCCACATGGGCCACGTCGAGATCTTCTCGATTCAAGACGCGATCGCTCGCTTCTGCCGCATGCGCGGTGACGATGTCTTGAACCCGATCGGATGGGATGGCTTCGGGCTCCCGGCCGAGAACGCTGCCATCCAACGGGGCATGGACCCGAAGAAGTGGACCTACGAGAACATCGCCAGGCATCGCTCCTCGATGGAGCGCCTCGGCTACAGCTTCGACTGGGACCGGGTCTTCTACACCTGCGATCCGGACTTCTACAGGTGGAATCAGTGGTTCTTCCTACGCTTCTACGAGCGCGGTCTGGCCTATCGCAAGCAAGCGGCGGCCTGGTGGTGTCCCAACGACAAGACGGTCTTGGCCAACGAACAGGTCGTCCAGGGTCGTTGTGAGCGTTGCGGCGCCGAGGTCGTTAGGCGCTATCCGACGCAGTGGTTCTTCAAGATCACGGACTACGCCGATCGCCTTATCGACGACATGGACCTGAACGAGGGCTGGACCGAGCGGCTGAAGATGCTCCAGCGCAACTGGATCGGACGCTCCTACGGAGCCGAGGTGGACTTCGCGATCGAGGGCGTAGACGAGCCGGTGACGGTCTTCACGACGCGGC
Source organism: Actinomycetota bacterium (assembly GCA_030860505.1). Classification (GTDB taxonomy): domain Bacteria; phylum Actinomycetota; class CADDZG01; order CADDZG01; family WHSQ01; genus WHSV01. The sequence goes on along the minus strand of JALZIB010000123.1, from coordinate 1,640 downwards.
CCGACACGCTGTGGGGCGCAACCTTCTTCGTCCTCGCGCCGGAGCACCCGCTCGCCGAGGAGCTGGTCGCCGGAACCCCCGTCGAGGATCGTCTGACCGCGTTCAAGGATGAAGTCTCTCGAATGAGTGATATCGACCGCACTTCGACCGAGCGACCGAAGAAGGGCATCCCGCTCGAGCGCTACGCAACCAATCCCGTTAACGGTGAGCGGATTCCCATCTGGGTCGCCGACTACGTCCTCATGGATTACGGCACGGGAGCGATCATGGCCGTACCGGCGCACGACCAGCGGGACTTCGAGTTCGCTCGCGCCTACGGTCTCGAGATTCGCGTGGTCATCCAGGCGGAAGACGCATCGCTGGACCCCGAGGCGATGACCGAGGCCTATCCTCACGACGGAGTCATGGTGAACTCGGGTGAGTTCGACGGCACCCCGGCGTCCGAATCTGTGGCGACGGTCACCGACTGGCTCGAGTCAAAGGGGCTGGGTCGCGCCGCCAAGAACTACCGGCTGAGGGACTGGCTCATCAGCCGCCAGCGCTACTGGGGCACACCTTTCCCCATCGTGTATTGCGACGACTGCGGCGAGGTTCCTGTTCCCGACGACCAACTTCCGATAGAGCTCCCCGACGACGTCGACTTCAATCCGACCGGTGAGACCTCGCCGCTCGCAACGGCGGAGGATTGGGTCAACGTGAGCTGTCCGAAATGCGGCGGGGCGGCGCGCCGCGAGACCGACACCATGGACACTTTCGTCGACTCGTCGTGGTACTTCCTGCGCTACCTCGATCCCCGCAACGAGAGCGCGCCCTTCGATCCCGAGCTCGTCAACGCGTGGATGCCCATGGACCAGTACACCGGGGGCATCACCCACGCGGTCATGCACCTGATCTACGCGCGCTTCTTCCAGAAGGTGCTGATGGACATGGGCATGGTCGAGCACCCCGAGCCCTTCCCGCGCTTGCTCAACCAGGGCATGGTCACCATGGGCGGGAAGGTCATGAGCAAGTCGCGCGGCAACATCGTCGAGCCGGTCGAGGCATTCGACCGCTATGGGGCCGACGCGCTGCGGCTGTACATGTTGTTCAGCGGCCCTCCGGATCAGGACTTCGACTGGCCGGAGGAGGGCCTCGAGGCGATTGGGCGCGTGACCTATCCGTGGCTGCAGAGAGTGTGGCGTCTCTGCGAGACGGTCCGCGAGATAGAGCGGGATGCTGGTGACTCGGGTGGGGGATTGATGGACGCCGAGTTGCGCAGGGCGACACACAGAACGATCAAGGTCGTAACGCGCGACTACGGCGCGCTCTCCTTCAACACGGCGATCGCGCGCATGCAGGAGTTGGTCAACGAGGCCTATCGTTATCGCGGCGCGGGGGGCTCGAACCGAGCAGTGCTCGAAGAGCTCGTCGAGGCCTTGCTGAAGATGCTGGCCCCCATGGCTCCGTACCTGACCGAGGAGCAGTGGCATCGCTATGGGCACGGCGACTCGATCCACCTGGCGCGCTGGCCGGGCTTCGATGAAGAGTTCGCCGTCATCGATGAGGTCACGATGGTGGTCCAGGTCAACGGCAAGGTGCGAGCCACCATGGACGTGTCCGTGTCGATCACTGAGGAGGAGATGCGCGCTCGTGCGTTGGCG
>JALZIB010000075.1 GCA_030860505.1 Actinomycetota bacterium | reverse complement strand
CCACGGGGTCGTCGGCCGCTTCGTCGAGTTCTTCGGCCAGGGCCTCTCCAGCCTGACCCTGGCCGACCGGGCCACGATCTCGAACATGTCGCCCGAGTACGGTGCCACCGCGGCCCTCTTCCCGGTGGACGAGGAGACACTGCGGTACCTGCGCCTGACCGCCCGAGGCGATGATCAGGTTGACCTGGTCGAGAAGTATTGCCAGGCCCAGTCCCTGTTCCGGACTGACGAGACCCCCGATCCCGAGTACGACGAGACGTTGGTCCTCGACCTCGGCGACGTACGGCCCAGCGTCGCCGGGCCGCGGCGCCCGCAGGACCGCGTCGATCTCGGCCAGGTCCGCCATACCTTCCGCCAAGCGTTCAAGCCCCAGTTCGGGAAGGAGCAGGAGGGTGGCATCGCCGTCGCGACCGAGCTCTCCCGCTACGATTGGGAGGCTGGCACCGTCAACGAGGGTCAGCAGTCCTCGACGATGACCGTCGGCATCGACCCCCGCGTGGGCGAAGTGCCGGTCAAGCTGGACGGCGTCGAGTCCACCATGCACCATGGCTCGGTGGCGATCGCCGCGATCACCTCCTGCACCAACACCTCGAACCCGTCGGTGATGATGGCGGCCGGTCTGCTCGCGAAGAAGGCCTCCGAGCGAGGACTGACCAGCAAGCCCTGGGTCAAGACGTCGATGGCGCCGGGCTCGCGCGTGGTTACCGAATATCTCACCAAGTCCGGGCTCATGGACGACCTCGAGAGCCTCGGGTTCCACGTCGTCGGCTACGGCTGCACGACCTGCATCGGCAACTCGGGCCCTCTGCCCGCACCCGTCGCAGACGCAATCGACGAGCACGATCTCGCCGTCGTCTCGGTGCTCAGCGGCAACCGCAATTTCGAGGGTCGCATCCATCCACAGGTCAAGGCCTCTTATCTCGCGTCACCGCCGCTCGTCGTGGCCTATGCGCTTGCAGGAAGCGCCGACATCGACCTGAACGATGATCCGATCGGGCAGGACTCCGACGGCAACGACGTCTTCCTTGCCGACTTGTGGCCGACCCCCGACGAGGTCACTCAGGCGATCGAGCACGTCGACACCGATATGTTCGACCGCGAGTACGGCAAGGTCTTCGACGGCGACGAGCACTGGCAACAGCTTCCCTCGCCGACGGGCGCGCTCTTCGAATGGGATCCACAGTCGACCTACGTGCAGGAGCCGCCCTTCTTCACCGGCCTTGGCACCGAGCCGGACAAGCTCACCGACGTGACCAACGCGCGCGTGCTCGTAAAAGTCGCAGATTCCGTGACGACCGACCACATCTCGCCCGCCGGGGCGATCGCGGCGAAGTCACCGGCCGGTCAGTACCTTCAGGATAAAGACGTCCAAATACAAGACTTCAACAGCTATGGCAGCAGGCGCGGCAACCACGAGGTCATGATGCGCGGTACCTTCGCCAACATCAGGCTTCGCAACGACCTCGTCGACAAAGAGGGCAACTGGACGAGGCACCATCCGAGCGGTGACGAAATGGCGATCTTCGACGCCGCCATGCTCTACGCCGAGGACGACACGGAGCTCATCCTCATCGCCGGCAAGGAATATGGCTCGGGGAGCTCGCGCGATTGGGCGGCAAAGGGACCGCGTCTCCAGGGAGTGCGCGCCGTTATCGCAGAGAGCTTCGAGCGCATCCATCGCAGCAACCTGGTCGGCATGGGCATCCTCCCGCTCCAGTTTCTGCCGAAGGAGAACGCCGAGACGCTCGGACTCGACGGCACCGAGACCTTCGACATCACCGGAATCGCCGAGGGTCTCGAGCCGCACGCGGAGATGGCCGTCACGGCGCGCAGAGAGGACGGGAGCACGATCGAGTTCTCAGTCGAGGCCCGCATCGATTCCGAGGTCGAGATGGACTACTACCGCCACGGCGGCGTGCTGCAGTACGTACTGCGCAAGATGCTGAGCAGCTAACGTCAGCCGGCGCTCGGAAGCTCGGTGCCCGGAGACTCGAGCACGCGCACGCTGTCTGGTATTCGAGGTTAGGAATCGGAGGGCCGCTGACGAACCTAGCGCTTGGAGTACTGGGGGGCCTTGCGGGCCTTCTTCAGGCCGTACTTGCGACGCTCCTTCTCGCGCGCATCCCGGGTGAGAAAGCCCGCCTTCTTTAGAACACCTCGAAGGTCCGGATCCAGCTCGGTGAGGGCGCGAGAGATAGCGTGGCGCAAGGCTCCCGCCTGTCCAGAGGTTCCGCCCCCCTCGACCTTGGCGATGATGTCGTAGCGCCCCTCTGTGTTGGTCATGCGAAGGGGCTCGGTGATGATCATGCGGTGGGTGGGGCTCGGGAAATAGTCCTCGAACGGCCGTCCGTTGATCTCCCATTTTCCGCTCCCCGGTACGAAGCGGGCTCGGCAAATGGATTCCTTGCGACGCCCGGTGGCCCGGGTCAGGACATCAGCCACCAGCGACCTCCTCGATGGTATGCGCCTGCTCCGGGTCGTGTGGAGCTGCGACCTGCTTGAGGTCGAGCGTCTTTGGATTCTGGGCGCCGTGCGGGTGTGCGGCGCCGGCGTAGACCTTGAGCTTCTTGGCCATCGCCCGCCCCAGCTTGTTCGACGGCAGCATCCCCTTGACCGCCTTCTCGACCGCCATCTCCGGTCTGGTCGTCATGAGCTTGGCGTAGGAGATCTCTCGCAAACCGCCCGGATAGCCCGAGTGACGATAGTACTTCTTGTCGATCAGTTTGTTGCCCGTCATCAACACCTTGGCGGCGTTGGTGACGACGACGTGATCGCCGCAGTCGAGATGGGGGGCGAAGTACGGCTTGTGCTTGCCGCGTAGCAGCTTCGCTACCTCAGAGGCAAGACGTCCCAGCACGACCCCGTCGGCGTCGACGAGATGCCACTCTCGCTCGATGTCGGATGCCTTGGTTGAGTGGGTCTTCATATCTACCTCTAGCTTCCGTGGCGCGGTCGTCGAAAATTCCTACGTCTACAGTGGACCGGGTCGTGAACTGGTTCGGGTCAGGTGCGCGCCTCAGCGGGGCGTGCCTGCGGCGGGACGACTCAGGATAGCCGCGACCGTTTGACCAGGTCAAATCGTTGGCCCCGCCGGCGTCGGGCCGCTCCATCCGTCGTCGTACTCGACCGAGACGAGACAAAGGCCGTGGGCCGGAGCGACCGGGCCCGCGGCGCCCCGGTCGCGCGCCGCCAGGATCGATGGCATCTCGTCGGGAGATCTCCTCCCGGCCCCGACGTGGACCAAGGTGCCGGTGAGCGAACGCACCATCTGCTGGAGGAAGGCGTTCGCGCGGGCGCGTATCTTGATCAGCTCGCCGTGGCGGCTGCAGCGCAACTCGAACAAGTTGCGCTGTGGGGGTGCCCCCTCGGGCACCCGCCCGAACGAGGAGAAGTCGTGGGGGCCGAGAAGGTGCCCGGCCGCTTCGTTCATCGCCTCGAGATCCAGGGGCCGGCGATGCCACAGGCTCGTCGCCGCAAGCCAGGGACTCGGAATCGAGCTCTCGAGGATGGCATAGACGTACAACCGTGATCGGGCGGAGAAGCGGGCGGAGAAGTCACCTGCGGCGCGGCTGCAGCCGGTAAAAGAGATGGCCGGGCCGAGCATCCCGTTGAGCGAGTCCCTGAGCTGGTCGAGGTCCTCGGACTCCGGAGCATCCGACACGTTGATTACCTGGCCGAGGGCATGCACGCCCGCATCGGTGCGTCCCGCACAGGTCGAGTCCAACTCCCGATCGAACAGTCGTGCGAAGGCCCTGTCGATGTCGCCCTGGACGGTGCGGACCTCTTTCTGGCGCGCGAAACCTCGGAAAGGCGCTCCGTTGTAGGCGAGATCTAGCCTGAGATTCAGTTCTTCTCTTCGTCCTCGTCCGCGGACGAAGCCTCGGTTGCCTCGGGCTCCTGAGCCGATGCGACCGGCTCGCCCGCGTCGTCGATGTCTGCACCACCGTCGACGGTCTCCTCTTCGACGGACGGTTCCTCGTCCTCAGCGGGCGCGGACTCATCCATCTCCTCCGAAGCGGCGGGAGTCGCGGGCTCGTCCCGGCGACGCGAACGCCGTAGACCACGCCGACGCCGCGAGGCGTCGGTCGTCTCGGACGTGGTCACCTTCGCCCCCTCGACGAGTTCGATCAGAGCCATACGAGCGCCATCTCCGTTGCGCTGACCGAGCTTGAGGACGCGCGTGTAACCACCGTTGCGGTCGGCAAAGCGGGGGCCGATGTCATCGAACAACTTGTGCACGATCGTGCGGTTCTCGATGTCGCTTGCCACCTGTCGCCGGTGATGAATGGAGCCCTTCTTGGCTTTCGTGATGAGTCGCTCGGCATAAGGACGCAGCGCCTTGGCCTTGGCCTCCGTCGTCTTGATGCGCTCGTGCTCGAAGAGCGACTCCGCGAGGTTGCGAAGCATCAGCTTCTGATGCGTGGGATTGGAGCCGAGGGTGTAGCCCCTCTTCGGCTGAGGCATGACTCTAGTTCCCCTTTCGCTCGCTCGTCGGGGGGATCACTAGAAGTCCTTCTTCTTGAGCGACAGCTCCAGCTCCTCGAGCTTGGCCATGACCTCGTCGATGGACTTCTGCCCGAAGTTGCGAATCTCGAGGAGATCCTCTTCGGTCTTTTCGATGAGCTCACTCACCGTCGTAACGCCCTCGCGCTTGAGGCAGTTATAAGAACGCACCGTCAAATCGAGGTCCTCGATCGGCTGCGCGAGGACGCCCGTAACCTCATCCTCGCCCGGCTCGGGACCCAGCACGAGGCCTCCCGAGCCCTCGCCGACACCGGCGAAGAGCTGGAAGAGCTCGACAAGAGTCGACCCTGCAGCCGAAAGTGCCTCGGGAGGTTGGATCGAGCCGTCGGTTTCGACGTCGAGGATGAGCCGGTCGTAGTTGGTCATCTGCTCGACGCGGGTCGGCTCGACTTCGTAGGTCACCCGTCGCACGGGCGAGAAGATTGCGTCGATCGGAATGTTGCCGATTGCCTGCTCCTTGGACGTCGACGCAGCGACGTACCCGCGACCCTGTTCGATGATGAGCTCCATCGACAACCTCGCATTGCGATTGAGCGTTGCGATGTGATGTTCGGGGTTGAGCACCTCGATACCGGCGGGAAGCTCGATGTCGCCGGCGGTTACGTCGGCAGGGCCCGACGCCTTGAGATAGACGCGCGTGGGCTCCTCGATCTCGCTGCGGATAACGAGCTCCTTCAAGTTGAGGACAACGTCGGTGACGTCCTCCGTCACTCCCTCGATCGAGGTGAACTCATGCAACACTCCGTCGATTTTGATCTGCGTGATCGCAGCACCAGGAATGGAGGACAGAAGCGTGCGCCGCAGTGAGTTACCGAGCGTGTAGCCGAAACCAGGCTCGAGTGGCTCGATGGTGAACTTGCTACGCACGCCGGAGATCTCTTCCTGGGAGATCTGGGGGCGCTGGACTATCAAGAGATTCATGGGGCTCCTCTCACTTTCTTTAGGCGCTGCAGGCGATCATCGAGGCGATCGCTCGTCCCGGCGAAGCCAGAACGATTACTTCGAGTAGTACTCGACGATGAGCTGCTCCTGGACCGGCGCATCTATCTGCTCACGCTCCGGCAGGGCGCGCACTTCGACTTTCAACTGCTTGAGATCCGAGAACAACCACTCGGGGATCGTGCGTCCGGCGGCGTACGAGGCGTTCTCGATGATCCGGCCGACGCTCTTGGAGCGGCCCCGAACCTCGATCACGTCCCCCGGCTTGAGCCGGTACGAGGGAATGTTGACCTTGCGACCGTTGACCTCGAAGTGGCCGTGCGTGACGAGCTGGCGTCCCATGGACCGGTTCATTGCAAGTCCGGAGCGGTAGACCACGTTATCGAGACGAGACTCGCAGATGCGCATCAACTCGACGCCCGTGACACCCTTGCTGCGCGCCGCCTCCGTGTAATAGCCGCGAAATTGCTTCTCGAGGAGTCCGTAGAAGCGCTTGGCCTTCTGCTTCTCTCGAAGCTGAAGGAGATACTCGCTCTCGCGCACCCGTCCCCGGCCGTGCTCTCCGGGCGGTGGACGTCCCTTCTCAATGGGGCACTTAGGGCTTTCACAACGGGTTCCCTTGAGAAAGAGCTTGGTCTTCTCCCGGCGGCATAGCTTGCAGACCGGACCGGTGTAACGCGCCATTGGTTAGACCCGCCTTCTCTTGCGAGGGCGGCACCCATTGTGGGGGACCGGCGTGACGTCTTTGATGCCGATGACCTCGAGACCGGTTGCCTGCAACGAGCGAATGGCCGTCTCCCGACCAGACCCTGGGCCCTTCACGAGGACGTCTACCCGGCGCACGCCGTGTTCCTGAGCTCTGCGCGATGCTGCTTCTGCCGCGAGTTGCGCAGCGAAGGGCGTCGACTTGCGCGAGCCTTTCAATCCGACGTTGCCGGCGGAAGCCCATGCCAACACGTTCCCCTCAGGATCGGAGATCGAGATGATCGTGTTGTTGAACGTCGCCTTGATGTGGGCGACGCCATGAACGACGTTCTTCTTTTCCTTGCGACGAGTCCTCGTCTTCTTCTTCGGAGCGGCCAAGCGTCTCTCTCCCTCTGTTCTTCGGTTAGCAGGTGTCTACTTTTTGGTTGCCCTCTTCTTGCCGGCGACCGCCGACTTGCGACCCTTGCGCGTGCGGGCGTTGGTGTGCGTACGTTGTCCGTGGACGGGCAGACCGCGCCGGTGCCTAAGACCCTGGTACGCCCCGATGTCCACCTTGCGCTTGATGTTCTGGTTGACCGCCCGGCGGAGATCACCCTCGACGCTGTAGCTCTCGCCGATCCAGTCTCGAAGGCGAACGACCTCCTCGTCGGTGAGGTCACGCACTCGCGTGCTCGGGTCGACCTTGGCTCCTACACAGGTCTCGATGGCCTTCGCCGGCCCGATCCCATAGATGTAGGTGAGCGAAATTTCGAGACGCTTGTCTCTCGGAATATCGACCCCAGCGATACGTGCCACTTAGTCCCTCTCTCTTACGCGATCGTCGAGACGATCGCTAGTCTCCTCTTGCGCGATCGTCGAGACGATCGCTAGTCTTTCTAGCCTTGGCGCTGCTTGTGTCGTGGGTTGTCACAAATGACCATGACGCGCCCACGGCGACGAATCACCTTGCACTTGTCGCATATCTTCTTGACGCTCGGACGAACCTTCATGTCGCTCCCGTCGCCTCTACTTGTAGCGGTAGACCACACGTCCGCGCGTGAGGTCGTAGGGGCTGAGCTCGACCAGCACCTTGTCACCGGGAAGGATCCGGATGTAGTGCATCCGCATCTTTCCGGAGATGTGCGCCAGGACCTCGTGCCCGTTGTCTAGCTCGACACGGAACATCGCATTGGGCAGTGTCTCCATGACGCTTCCCTCGACCTGGATGCCCTCTTCCTTGGTCGAGCTCGAACTCTTTTCCTTGTTCTTCTTTGCCACGCGCGCTACGACCCCTCAGACGGTTCTAGATAGCGGACTGCCGGACCGAAGAAAACCTCGGCGAAATCCCCAAGGGGCGCGCGAGTCGGCCCGGACCGACAAAGAAGAATAGCAGACGCATCTTCCCTGGTCGAACGCCCTTTTCGCGGTTCCTTGTTCCTTTGAATGACCGGTCGCTGCGGGCGGGTGCGCCCCGCTCCGGGACGCCCCACTTCGCTGCGCTTGCGCGCCGCTTCGTTCCTTCCGGCTCGCGGCGCCTTCGGCGGCGCTTCGCCTCAAGAGCGTCCCTCCGGGGGCTCACCCGTCCTCGCTCCCTGTAACCGAACCGGCACCCCGGCTCGGCTCGCTCTCGACCAGTGAAGATACGTGGAGGGGAAGGGGCTCGCGGCGCCTTCGGCGGCGCTTCGCCTCCAGAGCGTCCCTCCGGGGGCCCACCCGTCCTCGCTCCCTGCAACGGAACCGGCGCCCTGTCGGCTCGCTCTCGACCAGGGAACATACGTGGAGTGAGGGGCTCTGGGTCAGCGGGGGTCTCTTCGGGTCAGGACCTCGTGGCCTTCGGGGGTTATCGCTACGGTGTGCTCGAAATGGGCCGAGAGCGAGCCGTCGGCGGTCACTACGGTCCAGCCGTCGTCGAGGGTCTTGGTGGCTCGGCCGCCGGCGTTAACCATCGGCTCTATCGCCAGCGTCATGCCGGCCGTGAGGAGCTCCCGCCTGCCGGGGGGGCCGAAGTTCGCGACCCAGAGGTCCTCGTGGAGCTCGCGCCCGATCCCGTGGCCCGCGTACTCGCGCACGATCGAGAAGCCGGCGGACGTCGCCATCTGCTCGACGGCGTATCCGACATCGCCCAGGCGGTTGCCCACCTCGCACTGCTCGATCGCAGCGTCCAGGCTCGCCTCGGTGACCTTGAGCAGTTCCGCGGCGCCGGCATCGATATCCCCCACGGGGAAGGTCCACGCCGAGTCCGCGTGCCATCCCTGGTAGAAAACCCCGACGTCGACCGAGACGATGTCCCCTTCCTCGAGGCGTCGAGGGCTCGGGATCCCGTGAACGATGACCTCGTTGGGCGACGCGCAGATGGAGGCGGGAAAGCCCCGGTAGCCCTTGAAGCTTGCGCTCGCCCCCGCTCCTGAAATCGTTCGTTCGGCGAGCGCGTCGAGAACCATCGTCGTGACTCCGGGGCGAACCGCCTCCTCGAGGCGGTTCAAGGTGTCCGCCAGGATAACTCCGGCGCGCTGCATCGCGGCGATCTCTTCGGGGGACTTCTTGTGGGCCATGAACCTCTTCGAGCCGTCGTTAGAGCGCTGCAACGATGTCGCTGAAGACCTCGTCGGGTGTCTTGGTGCCGTCGATCAAGGCCAGGATTCCTCGCTCGGCGTAATACGCCTTGAGGGGATGAGTCTTTTCGTAGTAGTTCTTTAAACGCTCGCGGACGGTCTCTTCCTCCTGGTCGTCCATGCGGCCGACGACCTCGCCGCCGCAACGGTCGCAGGTCCAGTTCACCTTGGGCGGCATGTCCACGGAGTAGTTACGGCCGCACTGGGTACACACGCGCCGGCCCAGGATGCGCCGCAAGGAGACCTCTTCCGGGACCTCGACCACGATCGCCCCATCAAGAGGCCGGTCGTCTTTCACCAGGAACTCGTCGAGCACCTCCGCTTGGACGTGGTCTCTGGGAAACCCGTCGAGCAGAAACCCGTCTCTTGCGTCAGCTTCGGCCAAGCGGTCGAGAACGATCTGGTTGACGAGCACGTCCGGCACGAGCCGGCCCGAGTCCACGTACTCGCGCACCTTGGAGCCAAGCTCGTTGGTGCTGTCCTTCATGGCGGCGCGAAAGATGTCTCCAGTCGCGACCGAGGGGATCGCGTACTTCTCGATAAGACGCGCGCTTTGAGTTCCCTTGCCGGCCCCTTGGGGGCCGAGAATCACCAGTCTCATGCCGGACTACCGTGGAACTCTCGGACACAGTCTGGATACGAAGATCACTTAAGGAAGCCCTCGTAGTGGCGCATCATCAACTGCGACTCGATCTGCTTCATCGTCTCGAGCGTGACGCCCACCGTGATCAGGATCGAGGCCCCACCGAAAGGAAGACGCTGGATGTCGAAGAACGCAAGAAAGATGTTCGGCATGAGGGCGATCGCGGCGATGAACAGGGCGCCGGGCAATGTGATTCTGGTGAGGATGCGGTCGAGGTACTCGGCCGTCTGCCTGCCCGGGCGAATACCAGGGATGAAGCCGCCGTACTTCTTCATGTTGTCAGAGACGTCAACGGGGTTGAATGTGATCGCCGTGTAGAAGTAGGTGAAGAAAACGACGAGCAGGCCGTAGATGACCATGTGGGTGACCGCGCCGGAGTCCAGGATGTTGTCCGAGATCCATCTCTGCAGGCCCGGGCTCTGGATCGTGTTCTGAAGCAGAGTCGGTATGTACAACACGCTCGAAGCGAAGATGATCGGCACGACTCCAGCCTGGTTGACCTTCAACGGGATATAGGTCGAGGTTCCTCCATACATCCGGCGTCCGACAACTCGTTTTGCATACTGCACAGGTATCCGGCGCTGGCCCTGTTCCACCGTGACGATTCCGACGATGATGAACACCGCGATCGCGACGAGGCCAAGGAACACGGCGAGGTCCTCTTGCTGGTAAATCGCCAGGTACTCGGCGGGAAGCGTCGACACGATCGACGCAAAGATCAGAATCGACATTCCATTGCCGATGCCCCTCTGCGTGATCAGTTCGCCCAACCACATGATCAGAGCGGTGCCCGCGGTCAGCGACAACACAATGAGAGCCACGCGCGGAGGGGTGAACTCGGGAATGAGAACGACTCCCGGCGGAAAGCCCAGTTGATCGGCCCCTCTGTTGAACAGAAACGCGATACCTGTGGACTGCAATACCGCAAGGACAACGGTGAGGTAACGAGTCCACTGCGTGATCTTCTTGGTTCCCGACTCGCCCTCCTTGGACCACGCTTCGAGACGCGGGATGACCACCGTGAGCAACTGCATGATGATCGAGGCGGTGATGTACGGCATGATGCCGAGCGCAAAAACCGCCATCTGCGTCAGCGCTCCGCCGGAGAAAAGATTGATCAGCTGAAATGCGCCGTCGGGCGACCCCTGAGCGGCGATCCGCTGAGCTGCTTCGACGTCGATCCCCGGCGTCGGGATGTGTGCTCCGAGCCGGTAGACGGCGATGATCAGCAGGGTGAAGAGGATCTTGTTGCGCAGATCGGGAACACGGAACGCGTTTGCAAATGCCTTGAGAAGGCTCACTTAGCTACCCTTCCCGGCGTCCGGCCGGGAAGCTCGTCGAGGATCTCGACGGTGCCGCCCGCAGCCTCGATCTTGCTCCTTGCCGAATCGCTGGCCGCGTGAACCCTGACCGTTACAGCCCGGTTGATGTCGCCCTTACCCAAGATCTTGATGAGCTTGTCCCGCTTTTTCACTACTCCGGCGGTGTGAAGCCCTTCGGGGTTGAACTCGTCGCCCTCGAGCTCGTCCAGCGTCCCTACGTTGATGGCGCCGTAGACCCTCCGCTGCGGTGGCGTGAATCCCTTTAGCTTCGGCACCCGACGGATCAGAGGCATCTGCCCACCCTCGAAGAAGGCATGGACTTCACCCCTGGCCTTCGTGCCCTTGCTGCCGCGACCCGCGGTCTTCCCCTTGCCGGCCGCCTCGCCACGGCCTTTGCGCATGCGCGACTTGCGCGCCCCCGCCGGTGATTTCAACTCATGAGGCTTCATTTACGACTTCATCTCCTCGACCTCAACCAGATGGCCCACCGCATTGATCATGCCTCTGATCTCGGGTTTGTCGTCATGGACGACCGAGTGACCCACGCGCTTGCATCCCAGCGCCCTCATGGTGCCGCGTTGCTTGCTTCCCTTATCGTGGATCGAACGGATCTGCGTCACCTTCAATCTCAATTTCGCCATGGCTATCTTCCGGTCCCCGCCGGGGACGCTCCTCGCAACAGGTATGCCGGGGCGACCTCCTCCGGCGTCTTGTGTCTGCGCTTCGCCACCGCCTCGGGGGTCTGAATGTTCTTCAGCGCCGTGACCGTGGCGTGCACGATGTTGATCGGGTTGTCCGAACCCAGCGATTTCGACAGGATGTCACGGATACCGGCGCACTCGACGACGGCTCGCACAGGGCCTCCGGCGATGACGCCGGTACCCGGAGAGGCGGGTTTCAACAACACTACGCCCCCGGATTCCTCGCCGGTGATCTCGTGAATGATCGTCTGACCGACCATGGGCACCTTGAAGAAGCTGCGCTTCGCCTCCTCGATACCCTTCTGGATTGCGGCCGGCACCTCCCTCGCCTTGCCATATCCCACGCCGACCTGACCGGCGCCGTCACCCACGACAACGAGCGCGGTGAACGAGAACCGACGTCCTCCTTTGACGACCTTGGCAACGCGATTGATCGAGACCACACGCTCCTCGTACTGCGTGCGGTCGTCGTCGCGCCCTCGGCCGCCTCGGCCGCCGCCTCCTCCTGGTCGTCTCATCTACGCCTCTTTCCTCTGCACTTAGTCATCTCTAGAAGTTCAGTCCGCCCTCGCGAGCGCCGTCGGCGATCGCCTTGACCCTGCCGTGATAGCGGAATCCTCCGCGATCGAAGGTCACCAACTCAATGCCTGCATCTTTCGCTCTGCCTGCGATGGCCTCACCCACCGCCTGCGCCGCCTTGATGCGATCGTCGGCGGATCCCGCGTCCTTCAGAGTGGACGCGGACACGAGCGTGCGTCCTGTGAAGTCGTCGATGAGCTGCGCGTACATATGGCGGTTCGACCGGTACACGGCAAGACGCGGACGATCTGACGTGCCGACGACCTTCTTGCGCACGCGATTATGGCGAAGCCTGCGTCCTCGAACCTTCTTCTTTGCGTCCATTACCTACCTCTGTCTACCCGGCTGCCTTGGCGGCCTTGCCGGCTTTGCGGCGAATGTGCTCGCCCTCGTAGCGGATGCCCTTCGCCTTGTACGGTTCAGGCTTACGGATAGCGCGGATCTCGGCCGCCACCTGGCCGACTAGTTCCTTGTCGATCCCCTTGACGGTGATGCGGGTGGGCGTCGGAACCTCGAACTCGACCCCATCGGGGGCCGGCTTACGGACCGGATGCGAGAAACCAACGAGAACCTCGAGGTCGCGACCCTGCTTGCTGGCACGGTAGCCGACTCCGGAGATCTCGAGTCGCTTCTCGAAACCCTCCGTGACACCGATGACCATGTTGTTGAGCAGGCTCCGAATGAGCCCGTGCAGGGCACGAACCTCTCGCTGCTCGGTGCTCCGTTTCACGACTAGTTCGCCGTCGGCCTGCTCGACTTCGATCTTCTCGGGAAGACTGCGCTGCAATTCGCCGCGCGGACCGTTGACGGTCACGTCTCGCCCGATCACGGAAACACCGACCCCGTCGGGGACGGGGATCGGTGCCTGTCCGATTCTCGACACTGTTCCTCCTCTACCAGACGTAGGCCAGCACTTCGCCACCGACGCGGTGACGACGTGCCTGCTTATCGGTCATGACCCCCTGCGAGGTCGAAATGATGGCAACCCCTAGCCCTCCAAGCACCCGGGGCAGCTCTGTAGCTCCGCGATAGACCCGTCGACCCGGCTTACTGATGCGACGAATGCCCGAGATGGCCGGCTGGCGTTCCTCAGAGTAGCGAAGGCGCATCTTGATGGCGGGATGATTGGCGTCGTCTTCGACCCGCTCGTAGGCGTCGACGTAACCCTCTTCGACCAAGATCCTGGCGATGTTCTCCTTGATCTTCGAGGCGGGGATGAGGACATCGGTGTGAGCGGCGCGCGCGGCGTTGCGAATGCGAGCGAGCATGTCGGATATGGGATCGGTCATGCTCACGGGCTACCAGCTCGCCTTCGTGATACCGGGGATCTCTCCCTTGTGAGCCATATGCCTGAAGCACAGCCGGCACAAGTTGAAGCGGCGGAAAACCGCGCGCGGTCGCCCACAACGGGTGCAGCGCGTGTAGCCACGCACCTTGTACTTGGGCCGTGCCGCCGCCTTGTTCCTAAGAGCCTTCTTCGCCATCTACGCCTCCACGTCTTGCTGCCTGAAAGGAAATCCGAGCGCCGCCAACAAGGCGCGTCCCTCTTCGTCGTTGCGCGCCGTCGTCACGATCGTGATGTCCATACCTCTCGTCTCATCGATGTCGTCGTAATCGACTTCGGGAAAGACCAGTTGCTCGGTCACTCCGAAGCTGTAGTTGCCGTTGCCGTCAAAGGAGCGTGGGTTCAAGCCCCTGAAGTCACGGATGCGAGGGAGCACAATCGACGTTACGCGGTCGATGAAGTCCCACATGCGGTCTCCGCGGATGGTGGTCGCTACCCCGATTGGCATTCCCTGACGGATCTTGAAGGTCGCCAGGGACTTGCGGGCACGGCGTACCGCCGGCTTCTGACTGGTGATGATCGTGAGGTCCTTCACCGCCCCATCGATGAGCTTCGCATCGCGCGATGCCTCACCGACACCCATGTTCACGACGACCTTCTCGGGCCTCGGCACCTGCATGATGTTGGACATGCTGAGTTCCTGCTGAAGCTGCGTGCGAACCTCTTCGTTGTAACGCTGCTTGAGCCGGGGTGTGTAGTTGTTTGCCATCTACAGCTCGCTTCCGGATCGCTTCGTAACTCTGCTCTTGGTGCCGTCGTCGTCGATTCGGTAACCGACACGCACAGGCCTCTTGTCATCGGGATCGATCAGCGCCACGTTGGAGAGGTGCACACTCGCCTCTTTGTGCTGGATGCCGCCTTCCTGACCGCCGCGCCTGCTCATGCGCAGCTTTTCGTGGCGCGTCACTCGATTGACGGCCTCGACGATGACCTTGTTCTGGCGCGGCAACACTTCGAGGACCCTTCCCTTGGCGCCTTTGTCCTTACCGGCGATGATCATGACCTCGTCGTCCTTGCGAATCTTGCTCTTGCTCATCTCAGATCACCTCCGGTGCCAGCGAGATGATCTTCATGAACCGTCTGTCGCGCAGCTCCCGTGCAACGGGACCGAAGATTCGTGTACCGCGCGGCTGCATCTGGGCGTCCACGATCACCACGGCGTTGTCGTCGAACTTGATGTAGCTCCCATCTCCCCGGCGACGCTCCTTGGCGGTGCGGACGATGACGGCCTTGACGACCTCCGATTTCTTTACGTTGCCGCCCGGGATCGCGTCCTTGACTGCACACACGACCACGTCGCCGACGCCCGCGTAACGCCGGCGCGATCCACCAAGGACCTTGATGACGAGGACCTCGCGGGCCCCCGTATTGTCTGCGACTCGACACCTGGTTTCCTGTTGGATCACTTGTTTTCCTTTCGCGACCGTCGATGACTCCCAAAGCCCCTCTCTTGGCGAGTCATAGCGAACCGCTTGCCTATTTCGCCTTCTCCACGATGTCGACGACGCGCCACCGCTTGGTCTTCGAGTAGGGACGCGTCTCTATAATCCGGACGGTGTCGCCGACACCCGAGGAGTTGCTCTCGTCATGGGCCTTGAGGCGCCCTGTTCGCCGCACGATCTTGCCGTAGGTGCGGTGCTGAGCCGCGTCGAGAACCTCGACCACCACCGTCTTGTCCATGACGTCGGATACGACACGGCCGAGGCGCGCCTTGCGCAAGCCCCTCTGCTTGATGTTCTCTTCCGTGTCACTCACTCGATGATCTCCTCACCCTCACTGGCCAGTTCCCGCTCGCGCAGCACCGTCTTGACGCGCGCTATATCGCGACGCAACAGGCGAATTCTCCTGTAGTTGTCGAGCTGACCCGTTGCGAGCTGAAACCGGAGATTGAAAAGCTCCTCGCGCGTGTTCTCGAGCCGCTCGGTCAGCTCCGAAACAGGGAGCTCC
The DNA here is from genome assembly GCA_030860505.1 of Actinomycetota bacterium. Classification (GTDB taxonomy): domain Bacteria; phylum Actinomycetota; class CADDZG01; order CADDZG01; family WHSQ01; genus WHSV01. Next base: position 10,201 of record JALZIB010000075.1, on the reverse strand, counting down.
TTGATGTCGTCGGTCTTGCGCGCCACTAGTGCACCTCCAGCGTCTGCTCGCGAGACACGAAGTTGCACTTCACGGGCAGCTTGTGCGCCGCCAGCCGGATGGCTTCACGCGCCAGCGGTTCGGGCACACCGGCGATCTCGAACATCACCCGGCCGGGTTTGACGACCGCGACCCAGCCCTCGGGATTTCCCTTGCCGGACCCCTGACGGGTTTCGGCGGGCTTCTTCGTCACAGGCTTGTCGGGAAAGATGTTGATCCACACCTTTCCGCCGCGACGAATGTGACGAGTCATTGCGATACGGGCCGCCTCGATCTGCCGGTTGCTGATCCAGCCGGGCTCTATCGCCATCAACCCGTAGTCACCGAAGTTGACGGTCGTGCCGCCCTTGGCCCGGCCTCTCATTCGCCCGCGCTGTTGCTTGCGATGTTTGACCTTCTTTGGCTGCAGCATGGCTACTTGCTCCCAGACTTGTTCGAGCCGCTGGTGTCCTGCGATCCGGCCGAGCCCGCCTCGCTGGTGTCCTGCGATCCGGCCGAGCCCGCCTCGCTGTTGTCCTGCGATCCGGCCTCGCCGCTCGTGGCCTGGTCCGTGGGCTCCTGGGTCGAGGCTGCGGGAGTCGCCTTCGCCCGCACCTCGTCGGACACGGTCTTTGCGGCGGGAGTTTGCTCGGCCTCGGGCTGCGCAGCCTCCGGCGCCTTGGCGCCGCTCGCCGGGGTGCCCTCGGTGGGCGTCTGAGCCTGTCGGGGACGGCTCGCTCCGGCTGCCCCCCGGCGGGCGCGGCGGGGGCCGACGGTCGTGCCCTCCCGGCCACCGGCGCCCCGGCGGGCACCTTGTTCCTGCTGTCCGCGACCCTCGGTCTCACCCGCTGCCAGGGCCGCCTCGCGTCGAAGACGCGCCTGGTCACGAGCCGACGCGTAGATGTCCTGGAAGGGACCGCGATAGATCCATACCTTGACCCCGATGCGACCGAACGTGGTCTTGGCCTCCGAGAATCCGTAGTCAACATCTGCGCGCAGCGTGTGCAGCGGCATCTGTCCGTCGATGTACCACTCGCTGCGGCTCATCTCGGCGCCGCCGAGACGACCACCGCACTGCACCCGCACGCCCTTGGCGCCGTGACGCATGGCGCTGCCGACGGCTTTCTTCATCGCCCGTCGGAAGGAGACGCGACTGGCCAGTTGCTCGGCCACACCTTGTGCTATCAGCTGCGCGTCGAGTTCCGGTTGTTTGACCTCGATGATATTGAGCCGGACGTCGATGGGCTTGCCGTAGATCTTCTGCTCCATCTTCTCGAGCTTGCTCCGGAGCCGCTCGGCCTCGCTGCCGCGGCGACCGATGACGATGCCGGGCCGAGCCGTGTGCGCGTCGACCCGGACTCGCTCGCGCGTCCGCTCGATGTCGATGCGGCTGAGGCCGGCATGGGGCAGCTCGCCCAGCAGATACTCACGGATTCGCAGGTCCGCCTCGAGATACTCTTTGTATTGCTTCTCGGTGAACCAGCGGGACTTCCAGTCGGTGTGAATACCGAGGCGGAAGCCGTACGGGTGAACCTTCTGACCCATCTAGGCCTCCCCCTCTTCCTTCTTCGTGGTCTTCTTGGCGGTGGTCTTCTTCGCCGTCGTCTTCTTCGCGGTGGTCTTCTTGGCGGTGGTCTTCTTTGCGGTCGTCTTCTTCCCCGTCGTCTTCTTCCCCGTCGTCTTGGGGCTCGTCGATTTGCGGGTAGTCGTCTTCGTGTCTGAAGTCGCGCTCGTCTTGCGTCGGGACGTCTTTCGTCTAGGCCGCTCGACGGACACCTCGTCCTCCGGACGACCGACCACAACCGAGATGTGGCATGTGCGCTTGTTTATGCGAGTGGCGCGGCCCATCGCGCGCGGGCGAAACCGTCGGAGAGTCGGTCCCTCGTCGACCCACGCCCGCGCCACGACCAACTCGTCGGCGGGCAAACTGCGGTTGTGCTCGGCGTTTGCTATTGCCGAGTCGAGCACCTTTCGCACCGGCAGTGTGGCCGCCCTGTGCGTGAAGGCCAGCATCTGGCGGGCTTCGTCTACGTGACGACCGCGGATGAGATCCACGACCTGACGTGCTTTGGTCGGGGACATCCGAATGAAGCGAGCCGTCGCGATCGCTTCCTGGGCGTCTGGCGCGATGCTCCTAGCCACTATCTGACCCTCGTCGCCCTGTCGCCGCCACCGTGCGTGCGGAACGCGCGCGTGGGGGCGAACTCACCGAGCTTGTGCCCGACCATGGACTCCGTGACGTAGATCGGCACGTGCTTGCGGCCGTCGTGCACCGCGATGGTGTGACCGACCATCTCGGGGATGACGGTCGAACGGCGCGACCACGTCTTGATGACGCGCTTCTCGTTGCGCTTGTTCATCTCGACGACCTTGACCAGCAAGTGGTCGTCGACAAACGGTCCCTTCTTCAAACTTCTAGGCACTACCGACCCCTCTTCTTGCGACGGCGTCGGATGATGAGATCGTCCGACTGCTTCTTCTTGCGTGTGCGGCCCTCTTTCTTGCCCCAGGGGCTCGTCGGGTGGCGTCCACCGGACGACTTGCCCTCCCCGCCACCGAGCGGGTGATCGACAGGATTCATAACGACACCGCGAACAGACGGACGCTTGCCCTTCCAGCGATTGCGACCCGCCTTGCCGATCGAGATCAGCTCGGCCTCGGCGTTCCCGACCTCGCCCACGGTCGCCCGGCAGTCCATGGGAACCATCCGCATCTCGCCTGAGGGAAGGCGCAGGGATGCCTTGGTGCCCTCCTTGGCCACGAGTTGCACCGAGGACCCAGCGCTGCGAGCCATCTTGCCGCCACCGCCCGGGCGTAACTCGACGTTGTGCACCACGGTGCCGACGGGGACGTTGCGCAGCGGCAGGGCGTTGCCGGGACGAATGTCCGCCCCCGGTCCAGACTCGAGCATGTCGCCGACCTTGACGCGGTTGGGCATCAGGATGTAGCGCTTCTCGCCGTCCACGTAGTGCAGGAGAGCGATGCGCGCATTGCGATTCGGGTCGTACTCGATGTGGGCGACTCTTGCGGGCACGCCGTCCTTCGTCCGCCGGAAGTCGATGACGCGATAGCGCACTTTGTTGCCGCCGCCCTGGTGGCGCGTCGTGATGCGACCGTGGTTGTTACGGCCGGCGCGATTGGGCTTCGGCTTCAGCAGAGACCTCTCGGGCTCGCTCCGGGTGATCTCGGAGTAATCCGAGAAGGTCTGGAACCTCCTGCCCGGTGATGTCGGCTTTGCTTTGCGAATCGCCATTCTGCTTCTCCCTAGCCTTGCTGCTCGAAGATTTCGATCTTGTCGCCCTCGGCGAGCTTGACGACTGCTCGCTTGGTGTCGGGGCGTTTCCCTTGGGTGAAACGGAAGCGCTTGTTCTTGCCCTTGCGGTTGAGTGTGTTGACCGAGATCACCGAGACGTTCCAGATCTTCTCGACGGCTTGGCGGATCTCGGTCTTGTTGGCCTCTGGATGGACGATGAACGTGTAGGCGTTGTCGTCCAGCAGCGAGTACGACTTCTCGCTGACGACGGGGGCCAATATCACGTCCCTGGCGTCGCTCTTGGTCGATCCCACTACGCGCTCACCTCACGATTCTGAACCTTTGTGAAGCGTTCGAAGGCCGAGGTCGTGAACACGATCGCGTCCGCCACGAGCACGTCATAGGTGCCGAGCGCGCCGTAGAGCGAGAACGCGGCACCGCCCAGATTGCGAAAAGCGCGGTCCACGACAGTGGAGCCTTCGTCGTCTGGATCCAGCACCAAGAGCACGCGCCCTTCGAGGCCGGCCGCGGCCAGGCACTTGGCCGCCGCCTTGGTCTTGGTCTCGTTGAAACCATCGAGCACAAAGATCTTGGCGTTGTTCGCCTTGTCGGCAAGAGCGCTGCGAAGCGCGGCCTTGCGCATCTTCTTGTTGACCCGCATGGAATAGTCGCGCGGCTTGGGCCCAAAGACCGTGCCGCCGCCCACCCAGATGGGGCTGCGCGACGAGCCGTGCCGAGCACGTCCTGTGCCCTTCTGCCTCCACGGCTTGGCGCCGCCCCCTCGTACCTCAGAACGGGTCTTGGTCGAGGCCGTACCACTGCGCGCAGCGGCGAGTTGCGCGACGACGACCTGGTGCATCACAGCCTCGTTGATGTCGCCACCGAACAGGTTCTCGGGGAGATCCTTCGTGCTCGTGTTCTTACCTGTGCCGTCTATAACCGTCGCCTGTGGCATCAGCTCGCCGCCTTGCCCTGCGCGCCGGCAGAGGAGCCGCGGCGGGTGACTCGTATCGCCGTGCGAACCATGACGAGGCCTCCACGTGGCCCGGGGACGGCCCCGCGTACCAGCATGAGGTTGCGCTCGGCGTCGACCTTGATGACCTTCAGATTGAGTGTCGTGACTCGGACGTGACCCATCTGCCCCGGCATGCGCATGCCTTTGAAGACACGCGCCGGTGTGGCGCAACCGCCGATCGACCCCGGGCTGCGGTGCTTGCGGTGCGTGCCGTGGGATGCCGACAGACCCTTGAAGCCGTGGCGTTTCATTACTCCAGCGAAGCCCTTGCCCTTCGTCACGCCGATGACGTCCACGATCTCGCCGGGTGCGAAGACATCGGCCTTGATCTCGGCGCCGAGGGCGTGGTCCTCGAGAGTCTCCATACGAAGCTCGACGAGGTGACGCGCGGGGGTGACCCCTGCCTTTGCGTAGTGGCCGGCAATGGGCTTGTTGACTCTCTTCGCCTCGCCGAACGCAAGCTGGACCGCGGTGTAGCCGTCCTTCTCGGGAGTCTTTGTCTGGGCGACGCGACAGGGCCCAGCTTCGAGAACGGTCACCGGTACTGCGCGACCTTCTTCGTCGAAGACCTGGGTCATCCCGATCTTGCGACCGAGGATCCCTTTCACCTCTGCCATCAGTACCTTCCTTTGTCGCACTCCTCGTGAAGAGCGCTGGTTTCTTAGTCTCTAGAGCTTCAGTTCGATGTCGACGCCGGCCGGAAGATCGAGTCGCTGGAGCGAGTCCACCGTCTTCGGCGTGGGATTCACGATGTCGAGCAACCTCTTGTGTGTCCGCATCTCGAAGTGCTCGCGCGAGTCTTTGTCCTTGTGCGGCGACCGGATGACCGTGTAGACCGAGCGCTCGGTGGGAAGCGGGATCGGGCCGTTGACGCTCGCGCCCGTACGAGTCACCGTCTCGACGATCTTCTTCGCGCTCTGATCGATGACCTCGTGGTCGTACGCCTTGAGCCTGATCCGAATCTTCATTCCGGCTGCCAAGTTGCTTCCTCTCTCAATGTGCTCCGTTCACAGCGCAGGCCCGGGGTTACCGGGCCGGGTGCAGTGACTTGGTTACTCCGTGATCTTGACGACGCGACCCGCGCCGACGGTGCGGCCACCCTCGCGGATGGCGAAGCGCAGACCCTCGTCCATGGCGATCGGCTGTATGAGCTCGACGGCCATCTCCGTGTTGTCGCCGGGCATGACCATCTCGGTCCCCTCGGGGAGCTTGATCGAGCCGGTTACGTCCGTGGTGCGGAAGTAGAACTGGGGACGGTAGTTGTCGAAGAACGGCGTGTGCCTGCCGCCCTCGTTCTTGTCCAGCACGTACACCTGGGCCTGGAACTTGGTGTGCGGGGTCACACTGCCCGGCTTGGCAAGCACCTGACCGCGCTGGACGTCGTCCTTCTTGGTCCCGCGCAGGAGGATTCCGGCGTTGTCGCCCGCCCGGGCCTCGTCGAGCATCTTGCGGAACATCTCGATACCCGTCACCACGGTCTTGTCGGTCTTCTCCTGGATTCCGACGATCTCGATCTCCTCGCCGAGCTTGAGCACTCCCTGCTCGACGCGGCCGGTCACCACGGTGCCGCGACCGGTGATCGTGAAGACGTCCTCGATCGGCATGAGGAAGGGCTTCTCGGTGTCGCGCTCGGGCTCGGGGATGTACTCGTCAACGGACTTCATGAGCTCGACGACCCCCTTGGCGGCCTCCTCGTCACCGTCGAGAGCCTTGAGGGCCGAGACGCGCGTGACCGGGACGTCGTCGCCGGGAAACTCGTACTCGCTGAGCAGCTCGCGTACCTCGAGCTCGACGAGATCGAGGAGCTCGGGATCGTCGACCATGTCGACCTTGTTGAGAGCGACCACGAGGTAGGGCACGTTGACCTGGCGCGCGAGCAGCACGTGCTCACGCGTCTGCGGCATGGGACCGTCCGCCGCCGACACCACGAGGATGGCGCCGTCGACCTGGGCCGCACCGGTGATCATGTTCTTGATGTAGTCGGCGTGACCCGGCATGTCGACGTGCGCGTAGTGCCGGTTTTCGGTCTCGTACTCGATGTGGCTGATCGAGATCGTGATGCCCCGCTCCTTCTCCTCCGGAGCATTGTCGATCTGCTCGAAAGCCATGGTCTGCACGTTCGGATTCTGGTCGTGAAGAACGGTAGTAATCGCCGCCGTAAGAGTTGTCTTTCCGTGGTCGATGTGACCCATCGTCCCGATGTTGACGTGCGGCTTGCTGCGCTCGAACTTAGCCTTAGCCATATCTCCTCTTCCTCTCCCCTACCTTGTGCTCCACTAGACGGGTTCTCCACGAACCGTCGCTACTACGTCGTCTGCGATTGACTTGGGTACTTCCTGGTAGCTGTTGAACTGCATGGTGTAGGTGGCTCGGCCCTGCGTGCGGCTACGCAATGTGGTGGCGTACCCGAACATCTCGGACAGCGGAACCTGAGCAGTGACGATGCGGTCGGTCCCGCGTTGATCCATGGACTCGATCTGCCCTCGTCGGCCGGAGAGGTCGCCGATGACGTCGCCCATATGATCCTCGGGAGTGACGACCTCGACGTCGAAGATGGGCTCAAGAAGAACCGGCTTGGCCCTCTTGACCGCATCCTTGAAGCACATCGAGCCGGCGATCTTGAACGCCATCTCGGACGAGTCGACGTCGTGGTAACTACCGTCGATCAGCGTGATGCGCAGGTCGACCACGGGATAGCCCGCCATGACTCCGGAGGCCATGGCCTCCTGGATGCCCTGGTCGACACTAGGGATGTACTCCTGTGGGATGCGTCCGCCGCTGATCTTGTTGACAAATTCGTAGCCACCGCCGGGTCCCGTGGGTTCGATCGCGAGAACCACGTGGCCGTACTGGCCCTTACCACCGGTCTGCTTGACGTAGCGGGTTTCGACCTTCTCGACCGGGTTCTTGATGGTCTCGCGGTAGGCGACCTGCGGCTTCCCGACGTTGGCGCCGACCTTGAACTCGCGGATGAGACGGTCGACCAGTACCTCGAGGTGCAACTCGCCCATCCCCGAGATGATCGTCTGGCCGGTGTCGTCGTCGGTGTGAACGCGGAAGGTCGGATCCTCTTCGGACAGCTTCTGCAGCGCGGTCCCGAGCTTCTCGGAGTCGACCTTGGACTTCGGCTCGATGGCGACGTCGATCACGGGGGCCGGGAAGGTCATCTCCTCGAGCAGCACCGGCGCGTTCGGGTCGCACAGAGTGTCGCCGGTCAGGGTGTTCTTGAGGCCCACGATCGCGACGATGTCGCCGGCGAAGACCGCGTCTTTGTCCTCGCGGTGATTTGCGTGCATCTGCAGGATGCGGCCGATGCGCTCCTTGCGGTCGCGCATCGCGTTGAGCACCGAGTCTCCGCTTTTCAACGTGCCGGAGTAGACGCGCAGGTAGGTCAGACGACCGACGTAGGGGTCGCTCATGATCTTGAAGGCGAGCGCCGAGAAGGGCTCGTCGTCTTGGGGCCTGCGAACCTCGGACTCACCCGTGACCGGGTGTGTGGCCACATACGGTGGAATGTCGAGGGGACTCGGGAGATACCAGGTGACGGCGTCGAGCAAGGGCTGGACGGCCTTGTTCTTGAAGGCCGAGCCGCACATGATCGGATTGAGCTTTCCTGCAACGGTCGCCGACCGCAACGCCTTGCGCAGCATGTCGATCGAGACGTCCTCGTCCCCGAGGTAGGCCTCCATGATCGACTCGTCGTGGTCGGCGACGGCCTCGATGAGGTCGTGACGGTACTGCTCGGCATCGGCGGTCATGTCGTCGGGAATGGGCCGGTCCTCCCACTCCTCGCCCATGCCGTCGGACGGCCAGTAGTGGGCAACCATCGTCACGAGGTCGACGACACCGTGGAAGTCCGCCTCGTTGCCGATGGGAAGCTGGATCACGACCGGGGTGCCGTTCAGGCGCCCGCGGATCATGTCGACGCAGCGATAGAAGTCGGCGCCGGTGCGGTCCATCTTGTTGACGAAGCAGATACGTGGAACGTTGTAGCGGTCGGCTTGACGCCACACCGTCTCGGACTGCGGCTCGACCCCGGCAACGGCGTCGAAAACGGCAACCGCTCCGTCGAGCACACGCAACGAACGCTCGACCTCGACCGTGAAGTCGACGTGGCCGGGCGTGTCGATAATGTTGATCCAGTAGCCCTTCCAGTTGGTAGTGGTCGCGGCCGAGGTGATGGTGATGCCGCGCTCCTGCTCCTGCTCCATCCAGTCCATGACCGCGGCGCCCTCGTGAACCTCGCCGATCTTGTAGGTGCGGCCCGTGTAGTAGAGGATGCGCTCGGTCGTCGTGGTCTTGCCCGCGTCGATGTGGGCCATGATCCCGATGTTGCGGGTATGGCTGAGCGGATACTCCCGAATCGTGGGAACACCACTGCCCTTCACTGCCTTTAGCTGCGGGCCCTTTTGTTGTTTTTGGTTCGCTGCTGCCTCTGCCATCTCTCTCCTCTTCAGGCGATCCCGGTGGGGACCGTCCTGACGTTCACCATCTGTAGTGAGCGAAAGCCTTGTTCGCCTCGGCCATCTTGTGCATGTCCTCGCGGCGCTTGACCGAGCCACCTGTGCCGCCCGACGCGTCGAGGATCTCCGCGGCAAGACGATCCGCCATGGAGCGCTCGCGCCGGCTGCGCGAGAAGATCACGAGCCAGCGGATGGCCAGCGTGGTTCCACGGCGGGACTGAACCTCGACGGGAACCTGATAGGTGGCGCCGCCGACGCGGCGGCTCTTGACCTCGAGCAAGGGCTTGATGTTGTCGATCGCCTTCTTGAGAACCGGGAGTGGATCCCTGCCGGTGCGATCGCCGACCTTGGTAAGCGCGCCGTAGACGATGCCCTCCGCCAGGCTGCGCTTGCCGCGCGTCATGATGCGATTGGTGACCTGGGTGACCAGCACCGAACCGTAAATAGGGTCGGGGTTGATGTCCCTGCGAGTTGCAGCCCCTCGGCGCGGCATCAGACACCCCCGCCCTTCTTGGCGCCGTACTTCGAGCGCGACTTGGTGCGGTCGCGCACGCCGGCGGTGTCGAGGGCGGCGCGCACAACCTTGTAGCGCACGCCTGGAAGGTCTTTGACTCGGCCCCCACGCACGAGCACGATCGAGTGCTCCTGGAGATTGTGGCCGATTCCGGGAATGTACGCGGTGATTTCGATCTGAGAGGTGAGGCGGATGCGAGCAACCTTGCGGAGGGCCGAGTTCGGCTTCTTGGGAGTGGTCGTGTAGACGCGGGTGCACACGCCCCGGCGCTGCGGCGACCCCTTGAGGGCCGGCGACTTCGACTTCTCCTTCTTGAACTGCCGTCCTTGTCGGACCAGTTGCTGAATCGTAGGCAACTTTTCGTTCCTCTCTGTGCTCTGAGCGAGCGTCGAACGATCGGCCGTCGGGACGGCCGCTGATGCTGTTACTCCCACTCACGTCGAGCAGAAGCCTGTTTGCAACCCGGTCGGAACCGGGCGCCTCACCTCTATGAGTTCGTCTCGTGGACGACGCCACGCGCAGACGAACCTTTGTTGTGGCCTATCCGGGAGATAGAGACCGGACGTTTCGCCGGGGCGCCTTGCCCCCCGGACGCATCCAGGATGTCCTCCCGCAGACACATAGCGTTCGGCGATGTGGCCCCGACCTCGTCGGTTCCCGGGGCAACCGGGCCTGACGAAGCTCACCGAACTCGGGTTCTCTCTACATCTTCCGCCGCCCGCGTGGATCGTCCGATCCCAGCACGGGATGGGACTGTGCAGGCGCGCGGCGCATCTGAGCGTCAGACGCGACGGGTAAGGATAGGCGCGCCGCACGGAGCGGTCAAACGGGCGCTTCGGTCACCAAGCGTTCCAAGGACCGCAGCCCGCACGGCTCGAGCCGCGCTGGGTCACGACGAGCTTCGGGCGGGGTTGGGTGTGGCGCTATCGCGTCAAGCG
>JALZIB010000117.1 GCA_030860505.1 Actinomycetota bacterium | reverse complement strand
CTTCCTCGAGCAGGTCCTTGCGGTAGAAGAGCATCCCCACGTCGGTGAACCAGGGGACGCCGTAGATAGCGCCGTCGAAGGTGTTCGCCGTGATCGTGGGCTCGAGGAAGTCCTCGCGCATCTCTTCTGTGAAGCGGTCAGAGAGATCGAGGGTCCATTCGTTGGGACCGAACTGCGAGGGCCAGATGACGTCGCCGCCGATGATGTCGATCGAGCCGCCGCCCGCCTGGAAGTCGGTGCGCAGCTTGTCGAAGTACTGTCCCGAGTCGGTCGGCATTTCCCGGTACTGAACCGAAATGCCGTCGGAGTTCTCCTTGTTGAACTTGTCGATCACCTTGGCGTAGACGCCGGACGCGTCGGGACCCATCGAGAAGACGAGGGTGCCCTCGGGGACGGTCTCGGCGCCGGTGAATCCAGATGTGACTCGGCCGCAAGAACTCAGTACGCTTGCGCTCAAGAGCCCCGCGCCGCTCAGCTTGAGGAAGTCCCTGCGGTCGATGCCTCTCCGGCGAGCCCCCCGACTCTGACCCATGACCTGTACTCCTCCCGGCTCGCCTTGTCCCCCTGCCTGCGCCTTACCCCGCGGGGTGGAGCGATAACCACCCCCACTACTAGCGTCGCGCGGTTGCCTCCCGCGACGCAGAACTCAGTTGTCTACCCGAACGTTGCCCTCGTCGTCTTCCTGGACGAGGTCCACCGTCGCGCTCTCACCTCCAGCGCCGAAGGCGGTGCACTGGAACTCGTTGCCCTCGCCGACCTCGACGTCATCGGGACACTCCACCCGGTCGATCTCGGCAAAGGGCAGGTCCGGGACCAATTGGGGCGTTTCTTCGAGTTGACTCTCGATCGTCGTCGTGTCAAGGGGGCCTGCATCGAGGACGAAAAAGACGATGGCGGCGCCGACCGCAAGGGCAACGAGGATGCCGCCGGCGATCAGGAGGAGCTTTTTGTTGTTCGACTTACCCGAGCCGGCCGCGGCCGGTTGCGTTCCGTAGCCCCCTTGCTGCGGTGCCTGCTGGTATCCGCCGGGAGGCGCGTACCCGCCGGACTGGTAGCCGCCCTGCTGTTGTTGTTGTGCGCCGGTCGCCTGTGGCATCGGAGCCGTCCCGGGATCACCTTGTGCCCACGGCTGCTGCTGCTGGCCCCAAGCCGGTGGCTGCTCGCCGCTCGTCTGCTCCTGCGGTCCGGTCCACGGAGACGGTGCTTCCATGCTGTCGTCGCGCGGTTCGTTCCACGGTGAGGGTTCCTCACCGGCGGGTCGCTGAGATCGTTGCTCCCACGGCGTGGTCGCGGGCGCGGCCGCGGGAGCTTCTTGCCCGGGAGGCAGGGTCTCCTGCGGGGGGTGCCGTTCGATGTGAGGAGCGTCTCCGAAAGCAGGTGGAGCCTCGGCAGGCGGGGAGTTGCCCTCGGCGCCTGTCGAAGCGGCGGCGGGTTCCTCCGTGCCGGGACTCACGACAGCGGGAGGCGGCGGTGGCGGAACCTCCGCGGGCTCTTGTGCCGGTGCCTGCTCGGAGGACGCGGCCTCGGCCCCCGCCTGTCTCTTGAGCTCTTCGAAGTCGGGGGCCGCCCCAATGACCGTGCCGCCCGCCGTCATCGCGGGGGCCTCGAGCTCGAGCGTGGTCTCCCCCACGCGCAGGACGTCGCCGGGGTTCAGCCTCGCCCGTCCGTGGAGACGTTCACCGTTCAGCCACGAGCCATTGGTCGAACCGAGATCCTCAACCTCGACATAGCCGTCGCCCGGGGAGATCTTGAGATGCCGGCGCGAGATCTGCGGATCGCCGATGGTGACATCCGCGTCGACGCGACCCAGCACCACCTCTGAGTCGAAAGGGAAAGTCGTCCCCGCCAGCTCACCGTCCTTGACTACGAGAGTCGCCATGTGCGTCCAGCTCCTGATCAATCCGAGGGTTCGACTACAGGAGGGTACTCGCGCTCTCCGGAATTCGCCCATCTTCCTGAGCGTCCTCGTTGACCCGCAGAACGAGGGCGGCACAGTCGTCGCGATGACCCTTCTCACCCTGCCAGGTCATCAGAACCTCGCCTATCGAGGCACAGATTTCGCTCGCGCCCAGGCCTGCGCAGCGCGAGAGCACCTGTCGGAAGCCCTCCTCGCCCAACATGTTGCGCGGAGCGCCGGCTTCGGTGAGCCCGTCGGTGAAGAGAACGAGTGCATCGCCGGGCTCAAGCTCGACGTCCTGCTCGTTGAGATCGGGGGCCGCGAAGAGGCCCAACAGAATGCCCTCACCACCGACGCTTTCTACTCGTCCGTCGGCTCGGAGCAGCATCGGTTTTGGATGTCCTGCGCTGGCGATCGTGACTCTCACCGTCGGTTCGAGACTCATCGTGGCGAAAACCGCGCTCAGAAAGCGCTCCCCGCTGTGTTGCATCAGAGTCTTGTTGACCTGGTAGAGAACGTGGACCGGCCGTGTCAGACGCATCGCGTTCGCCCGCAACGTGTAACGTGCCAGCGCAGTGGTGGCCGCCGCCGCCGCTCCGTGACCCTGCACATCTCCCATGACGATGCCCCAGCGACCACCGCTCGTCTCGAAGAGATCGTAGAAGTCCCCTCCCACCTCGAGGCTTTCGGTGGCGGGCCGATAGAGCGCGGCCGCGTCAAGCCCGGGCATGCTCGGGAGTTCGGGAGGGAGGAGACTTCGCTGCAGTATGCGCGCCATGCTTGCGAACTTGGCGCGGCTCTCCTCGACCTTCTGAAAGAGGCGCGCGTTGTGCACGGCCAGACCGGCTCGACGCGCCATCTCGCAGGCGAGCTCGAGGTCGGAAGAGTCATAGCGGCGCTCTCGTCTGGCGGAAACGAGTGAGACCGCGCCGAGCGTTTCACCGTGCGCGATCAGCGGCACGATCATGCACGAGTGCATACCGAGATCCATCACGATTCGGAGATAGTCGGGATTGTTCGCCGTGAGCTCCAGGAGGACATTGTCGACCTCGGCGAACAGCTCCGGCTTCCCCGTGCGCATCACCTGTGGAACCCCGGTAGTCGCATTCGGATCGTGAGGGTGAGAACGGTGGAGCTCGACAATAAGAGCCTCCTTCGCCGGATCGACGTGCGCCACGGCGGCTCGGCCGACGCTTCCATCGTCCTCGATCATGTTGACGGTGCACCAGTCGCATAGATAAGTGACGGCGAGGCGAGCGAAGGCCTCCAGCGTCGTTTGATATTCGAGCGACTTCGACAGTTCGGCGCCGGACTGCGTCAGAAACTCGCGGTCGAGTACCGCTCGCTTGAGCCCTTTCTCGGCCGCCGTGCGCGTGGTGACGTCCTGGAGAATGAGCATACCGACCGACTCATCGTCTTGGATCGAGAGTTGCCACGTGGTGATCTCGACGTGCTGGAGTCCCCTCGGACCCCTGCGCTCGAAGACCCCAGAGCGCGTTTCCCCGTCGAAACCTCCCTCGATCAAACGCGCCAGCCGGTCGCTCTTACCGAAGAGGCCCGTGATGAGAACCTCGTTCGGCGCGTCCTTGGCCGCCTTTTCCGCATCCTCGGACCGGTCAAACGACAGGATGTCATCGGCCGCTTGGTTGTAGCCGAGCACGACGCCGTTGGCGTCGACCGTAACGACGCCAACGGGGATGGTCTGCAAGAGCTGCCTGAGGTAGCGCGAGCCATGCTGTTCACCAAGGCCGCGCGTCGTGGGTTGCTCCATGATCAGCGTCTACGTCCTTGCCTTCGGCCTCATCCTGTGCGAGTCAGGGCTGGTGCGATCGCTCCCAGCCTAGTTACCCTACCGGGGCGCGCTCCCTAGCCCTTGAGCCGGCGAGAGGCCGCCACGACATAGCCGACGATGAGGAACTGCATCACGAGTAGGCCGAGTTGAATCCCATTGTCGGCTAAGGACAGGCCCTCGGTATGCGTCGCGTGCCAGTAGAGGTGAGGTCCGAGGAAGACGATCCAGGTGAGCCCGATCGCCTGCGACAACCCGCGTTCCACTCGGACGGCTCCGAACAAGGTCAGAACCGCAAGCGCGCAGAACAAGGCGCCGACGTCGACGATCAGATGTTCGTTGAAGGGTCCGTGAGGAGACACCCACCCCTGACCGAAGGGGAAATCCTCATAGAAGCTACGAGAGAACCCAAGGGCCCAGACGCCGGCGATGAGCTGAGGCAGGCCAAGGACTAGAAGCGCCACCCTGACGCGCTTTCGGATCCGATACGAAGATTGGAGCATCCGCCACCCGCTGGTTGATGTCGATTACGCGCAAAGGCCGGCGCTATCCGCCGGCCCTTGACGAGGATACCCCCTAGTGGTCCGCACCATAAGTAACAGACCGTTTTGCGAGCGTGCGACTTACGCCAGACCCTCGATCTCGTACTCACGGAGGAACCCCTCGAAGAGGCGCTTATGGCCCTCCTCGTCCCGAAGGATCGCAATGACCATGTCATTGGTCACCGGGTCGATGTCCTCGGTGAACTCGATGATGTCGTTGTAATGCTCGATGGCCCCGGTCTCGGCCTCGATGACGCCCTTGATGACGTGAACGATGTCCGTCTGCTCGGTGGGAGGCTGGAGGTACTTCTGTTCGGCGCTGAACTCCATCGATCCCGGCACGACGCCGTAGAGCTCTTTGATGCGCTCACCGAACTGCTGGGCGTGTCCGAGCTCCTCCTGAACGTCCTCCTTGAGCGACTCGATGATCTCCTGGGCGCGCACACCGTCGGGATTGATCGAGCTGGCCATATAGCTCATGACGGTCTCGATCTCCATCCAGTACGCCTTCTCGAGCTTCTTGAGAAGCTCCTCGCGCTTGGAGTTGTTGGCCTCGCTCATGATGCCGCGACCCGCGTGGTGAATCGTCATATTGAACCTCCTCGGTGATGCATTTGAAATACGCTCTGCGCGCTTGTGGCTCTCATGTCACTCTCAAGAACCCTCATTAGGAGTTCTATCCCGACCGCCTCGTTGTAAAACGGATGAGGGCCTGAGCCAGGATGGGGTGTTCAGTCGAAATGGGCAACGAGCTCCAGGGCCAGCAGGGTCAGATCGAGGTCGGTCCAGCCCTCCTGCGGGGCTTCGGACCTCAGTTCTTCGAGGAACTCGTCCACCGAGGGGTGCTCGGGTGGAATCCCGGCGGCGGCCCAGAAGGTAAGCGCCGTCGCTCTCTCCTGTGGCCCCCACCACTCCTCGGCCCACTCCCTGGTCCACCTCAGCGCCCACTCGGCCGTTTCGGTACCCGGTCCTTCCGCCAACCAGGCAGCGCCCGCGAGCGCGAACGTCGGGTAGGTGCCCCCTGTGACGTGACCCTCTTGATCGACCTCTCCCCGCAAGAGTGCGAACGCTCGGGGGCCGGGGTCGCGGCGCGCGGCCAAGAGCGCGCAGGTGGTCGCCGCGGTCGCCCACACGCGCCCGGCTCCACGGTCGTCGATGACGCCGGGCACGTCGTCGGGGGCATCGAGCCATGCATGAGCGGGCGTTCGCATCGCCTCGAGCCAGTCCGCAGCGATGATCGCGGCGGGGGCGCCGGCGGCGGAGATCAACTCGAGGTGGCACAGTGCCAAGCCGGTGGCGCCGGGCGACGGCCGCCCGGTCGGCCCTGCGAAACCGCCTACGCGGTCCTGTCCGGGTATCCGGGGCATGGCACCGGCATCATCGCCTCCCAATCGCAGAGCTCGCCACGCGCGCCACTCATCTCCTCCGCTCAAGACGCGCTCGAGGGCGCCGTCGACATCGAGACTCATGGCGCCAGACGATAGTCGTGACGGCGGGCTATTCGGCCCAGGTCCACCACACGATTGAACGAGGCGTCACCGTGATCACCTCTCCGACCGGGGGAAAGGAGCGGTACTGCGGATAGCGAGCGGACAGCGCTTTCGTCGCGCTCCCCGGCGCATCGATCCGTGCCGCGCCGCGCACCATCACCCACCCGAGCCGGATCCACTGCTCATCGTAACGGTCGATCAGGACGCTCACCTCTGGATTTCGGGCGATGTTGCGTAGACGCGCGAGGGCGGTCGTCGTCTTTGGCTTGTGATCGATCGCGCTGACCAACTCGCCGTTACGCAACGCGAACGTGATGGGCACGAGATGTGGACGCCCGCGCTCGTCTATGGAGCCAAACGTCGCCCGGCGAGCATCGGTGACGATCACCTGGACCTCGGCGGGCAGCTCGGCGAAGCGCGTGCACCTTCCCGATCCCATGGTTCCCCATGCTCCCATCACTTCCTGGGCCAGTTAGCCTCGGCATCTATGACCCGAGAGCGATTCACCCAAGAGCTGTGGAAATCGATCACGCCCGTATACGAGGCCATTCTCGAGCATCCCTTCCTTATGGGTCTGGCCGACGGCACACTCGACGAGAAAGCCTTTCGTTTCTACGTGATCCAGGATGCTCACTACCTAAGGGACTACGCGCGCGCTCTGAGCATCTGTTCTGCGCGCAGCCCCCAGGAGGAGGACATCCTCATGTTCGCTCACCACGCCGCGGGTGCGATCGAGGTCGAGCGCTCCTTGCACGAAAGCTTCTTCACGGACTTCGGCGTGAGCGAGGCCGAGGTTCGGGCCGAACCCGTCGCTCCGACGACTCTCGCTTACACGAGCTACCTGGTTGCGACCGCGTACGGAGGCGACTTCTCCGACGCTCTCGCCGCCGTGCTCCCCTGCTACTGGATCTACTGGGAGGTCGGCAAGAAGCTTCTCGAATCCGCGTCCCCCAACCCGCTGTACCAGCGCTGGATCGACACCTACGGCGGCGAGGAGTTCGGCGACATCGTGACCGAGGTGTTGAGGTTGACCGACCGCGTCGGCGCGGCCGCGTCGGACGAGCAGCGGCGGCGAATGACCGAGCACTTCGCGACGACGAGTCGTTACGAATGGATGTTCTGGGACATGGGCTACGTGCAGCAGCAGTGGCCGGCGTAGCGAAACCCGGCGAGCGGCAGCAAGAAGGCCCGGGGGACAACCCGCCCGGGTCCCGCATCAGGATCGGCGTGTCGTCGTGCCTGCTCGGCGAGCCGGTCCGCTTCGACGGGGGTCACAAACGCGACACCTGGCTGACGGACGTCCTCGGTCATCACGTTGAGTGGGTGCCGGTCTGTCCGGAGGTCGAGATGGGGATGCCTACGCCGCGCGCGACCATCCGGCTCGAGCAGCGCGATGGACGGATTCGCCTCATTGCGCCCCGCAGCGACACCGATCACACCGCCGCAATGCAGAGTTACGCGGAGAAGCGTGTGAACGAATTGCGCCACGAGAACCTGAGTGGCTACGTCTTGAAGAAGGACTCGCCGTCGTGCGGCGTCTATCGCGTGCGCGTCCACAACGAGACCCGCGCGCCAGAGCCGTCCGGAAGAGGCATGTTCGCCGGAACGCTCATCGAAGCTTTCCCTCACCTTCCCGTCGAAGAAGAGGGTCGCCTCTCGGATCCTGAGCTGCGCGCCAATTTCATTGAGCGCGTCTTCGCCTACGAGCGGCTCCAGAGGTTACTGGGATCGAAGTGGACGATCGGGGACCTCGTCGCCTTCCACAGCGCGCACAAGTTGACCCTGATGGCCCATTCACGCGCACACTACGGACAACTGGGCCGGCTCGTCGCCAATGCGAAGCAGCACGTTCGAGCGGAGCTCGCAGCCACCTATCGGCAAGACTTCATGGGCGCCATGGAGGTCGTCGCGACGGCGAACAAGCACACCGACGTGCTCTTGCACATGCACGGGTACGTTTCGGACGACCTCGACCACGACTCGCGCCACGAGCTCATCGGCCTCATCGAGGACTACCGCAAGGGTCGCGTCTCGCTGCGCGCGCCGCTGACACTGCTCCGCCGTTACGTCCGCTTGTTCGGCGTCGACTACCTCGAGGGGCAGGTCTATCTGAACCCCGACCCGACGGAGTTCATCCTGCGCAGCCACGTCTGACTTCCGAAGTCAGGCCCGCCATTCGATCTTGTCCTGGTGGGGGACTTCCGGGCGGGGATCGCCCGGTCGCCGGTTCGCCGGGCGATGGGGCACGATCGCGAGGTCGGGAAGGTGAGTGCGCGGGCCGCTCCAGGGCGCAGGCGGAGCCACGATCATGTCGGCCAAACGGTAGGCGATCGATTCGTAGTTGACCCGCCAGCCCACGAAATGGGGCCACGCCTCCTCGGCGGTGCGTTCGATGGGAAAATCCATCTCTTCGAGCCTGGCCAGCGAGCCCTTGAACTCCTCGAAGCTCAGCTCGATCGGATCGTCGGGCATCGGATCTGGGTCATACGGGATGCCCGAAACCGTTGCGATGTTCCGCAAACACGTGAAGCCCATGCGCAACATGAGCCTGGCCTGAACCGGCGCCGAGCTGGGACAGAGCGCCAAGTACATCGCTGCCGAATCCATCACCGCGAGCAGCGCGATCAGCCAGCTTCGGAGCGCGTGCGGAGAACGAAAATAGAGAAGCACGATGTAGTTCGTATGAGTCTCGGCGACGTCCGCCGCCCAGCGTTCCCACTCCGCATAGAAGTGGGGAAGATCGGGCACCAGGCCGGTCATGGCGTGACGGGCGAGGATCTCGGGCCCCCACGCGGGCGACCCCGCACGACTTTGCAGAACCGTCACCTGCGTCTCGCGCCGGTTGAACGATCCGTACAGCGTCGGCAGGTACGCGATCTGGAGCGCGATCACGACGAGTCCGGATGCGGCCGCTCCGAAATGAATCCAAAAGGTGTTGGGATTCTCCGGCTGCTCGAAGCCGAGAGTCAGCATCGCCGAACCGCTTTCTCGGAGCGCATTGGCGAAAGTGATGTCGGAGAACGGCCACAGAGTCAAACCCCACGCGAGCCAGTAGCCGACAAGCCAGCTCAACAGAAGAACCAGCAGAAACGTGGGGGCCTGCAAGGCAAGAATCTTGTCCTTGGTCTCGTAGCTCTCGAACCGGTTCGCGACCGTGATGAAGGACTTGCGCACGATGAGGCCCACAGTCGCTCCGAGCTTCGTAGACAGGCCACGGGGCACGATCAAGGCGCGCATCATGCTGCCCGAGACCGCCAGGATCATGACGATCCCGGCGACCAGGCCGATCCACTCGACGAACTTCGGCATCAGCTTTCCTTAGTGGCCCGCACCACAAATACACATTCGCTTTGGCGGCGAGAAAGCTGCGCCCGGCTTCGTTCACGCTCG
>JALZIB010000095.1 GCA_030860505.1 Actinomycetota bacterium | reverse complement strand
TCGAGGAGCACGTGGATGTTGACGTGAAAGACCTTCTCGGGGCTGTAGAGGTGTACCAGGACCTCGATCGTCCCCACCTTCTTGTCTTGCGATCCGTCCTCGCGCTTGTCGTCGTCGAAGTTGTAGGTCGAGCGATCGATCGCCGACAGAAAGGTGAAGAAGCGGCACCTGAGCGCGATGTCGTCGCGCAAGATGGTGACGACATCGACGAGTTGGTCGGCCTCGACGACGAGGTCGACCTGGCCGTGATTGAGGCGGGCCTCAACGACGCGCTCCCCCAGCGCGCCCGTAACGCGATCGAGAGCGTCCTCGGCCGTAAGCCGGTCCCGCACCACGGCTAGACCCCTCCCGCCAGGCCGGGCTCCGGGATGTGCGGGATCTCGTTCGTGTGTCCGGCCCACCTGGTGCCGACGTCCTCTTGGGCGATCTTCTCCTGGAGGCGGATGATTCCCTGCAGCAGCGCCTCGGGCCGGGGAGGACAGCCGGGCACGTAGACATCGACGGGGATGATCTGGTCGACACCCTTGGTGACCGAGTAGCTGTCCCAGTAGGGTCCGCCGCAGTTGGCGCAGGAGCCCATCGAGATCACATACTTTGGCTCGGGCATCTGGTCGTAGACGCGTCTGATCGGCGCCGCCATCTTGTCCGTAACGGTTCCGGCGACCACCATGAGATCGGCCTGACGGGGCGAGGCCGGGAATGGAATCACGCCGAAGCGGATGAGGTCGAACTTGGTGGCGATCGCAGCACCCATCTCGATCGCGCAGCATGCAAGCCCGAACTGGAGCATCCACAACGAGTACTTGCGGCTCCAGTTGAGCGCCCAGGACACCGGCTTGGGCAGCTTCACCCTCTCGATCACAGCCATTCGAGCACCTTCTTCTTGATGGCATAAAGGAGTGCGAGGGCAAGGATGCCGATGAAGATGACCATCTCGATGAACGCCTGCGTTCCCAGCGACTCGAAGACCGTCGCCCAGGGGAACAGGAAGACCGCCTCGACGTCGAAAATGACGAACAGGAGTGCGAACACGTAGTAACGGACGTTCGCCTGCGCCCAGCCCGTGCCGATGGGATCGATCCCGGACTCGTAGGTGGTCGATTTGGCCCGGCTGGGGACGCTGGGCCGAAGAAGGCGGGTGAGAGCCAGGGTCCCGAAGACAAGCACGAGCCCCACGAGGGCGAACACTCCTATGGTTACGTAGCTCCCGAAATAGCCTTCAGGCACCGTGTTGTCCCGCTCTCGCTCGCGTCAAGCCGTCAAGTCGCAACGTGATGTCTCCGCGCGTTGTGGTCGCAGCCTCGGGATCCAGCGATCCTCCTCTGGATGCCCGTGAGTCAGAGCCCATTGACATGCAGAAAAGCCGCTGTTCACCAGCCGAAAACTATCACGCAAAGCAGTGGGTCTCTGTGGATGGTTCGTTCGTTCGTGAACGCCTCAGTGCGCTCGAGCCGGACCAGGTGGTGGCCGTGCTCCGCTCGGCAGCCG
Organism: Actinomycetota bacterium; assembly: GCA_030860505.1. Taxonomy (GTDB): domain Bacteria; phylum Actinomycetota; class CADDZG01; order CADDZG01; family WHSQ01; genus WHSV01. Next base: position 21,562 of record JALZIB010000095.1, on the reverse strand, counting down.
GACGTCGGGCGACGATGATCAAGCTTGCGACCGATCACGTCTACGAGGATGCAGCCCTCAGGGGCTGAGTGGCGAAGTCCCGCATGCCGGCGTCGAAGTCGATAGCCGCCCTCCAACCAAGCTCGCGTTCGGCTCTCGTTGGCGATCCGAACACGTGGCGCACGTCGCCGAGGCGCCACCGGCCGGTCACGTCGGGGGGCGAGGTGGCCTGGAAGACGGCGGAGAGCGCGCCCGCCATGTCGTGAACGCTCCGCGAGCGGCCGGTCGAGATGTTAAACGCGCCTCCGGCGTGAGGCGCTGCAAGCGCCGCGAGGTTGGCGCGCGCAACGTCCTCGACGTGGACGAAGTCGCGTAGCTGGCGTCCATCCTCGAACACTTGCGGCGTTTCCCCACGCTCGAGCGCAGACCGAAAGATGCTGGCCACACCGGCATAGGGTGTGTCGCGCGGCATTCGGGGCCCATAGACGTTGTGGTAGCGGAGCCACGCCACCGACGCCGATGTGGCGCGACCGAACAGCTCGCAAAGATGTTCTTGATGGAGCTTGGTTGCCGCGTAAACATTGCGCGGGTCCACGGGCAGGTCTTCTCTCACGGCCTCTGCGATCAGAGTATGCCCACAGCGTGGACAGAGAGGTTCGAAGCGACCGTCATCGAGATCAGCCTCGCTTCGGGGGGCGGGACGGACGAGGCCGTCGGCTTCGCATCGATAGCACCCCTCGCCGTAGACAACCATGCTGCTCGCGAGCACGAGCCGTCCGGAGAAGCCGGACGCGTGAAGACACCCCAGCAACGAGGCCGTGCCGAGATCGTTGTGGGCGACGTAGTCGGTCACGTCCAGCCAGGACTCACCGAGGCCCACCAAGGACGCCTGATGCGACACCGCATCCGCGCCCGCGACGGCCTCCTCTAGAGCGTCGCGATCGCGCAGATCCGCCTCGACGTAAGTTGCCCTTTCGTTGAGGTAAGGCGGCCTCCCGGCGTGTGCCTTCGGCAGGAGCGCGTCGACCACGATGACATCGTGTCCTTCGACAACCAACAGGTCGACAACATGCGACCCTATGAAACCCGCACCACCGGTGACGACGATTCTCACGAACGCATCGGAAGTCGCATCGTGAAGGCACATCCTCCGTTGTGATTGCGAACGCTGATCTCGCCCTCATGTGCCTCGACTATCCCGCGTGCAATCGCAAGCCCGAGTCCGGCGCCGCCGTGTCCGGGCGTTCTCGCCGCTTCGCTCCTGAAGGCCGCCTCGAACACCCTGTCGATATCACGTTCGGGAATTCCTCCACATTCGTCCGCGACGCGCACGAAGGCATGAGCGCGGTCTACACCCGTTTCAACCCGAACCACGCCGTCGTGGGGAGTGTGTCTGATCGCGTTCTCGAGCAGGTTTCGCAATACCCTCGAGATCTCGGGCGCCGACAGCTCAAGCTCTGGTGACCGTCCCTCGAGCTCCCCGTTCAGGCGCACGCCCTTGTGATTGGCAATCGAGGACGCCGCCGAGACCGCGTCCGACACGAGGTCGCCGAGCGAAACCGGCTCGAGCTCCAGGCGAAGCGCGCCGGCGTTGATCCGGCTCAATTCGAAGAGGTCGTCGACCAGATCCGAGAGACGGTCGACCTCGGCTCGGATACCGGCGTGGTAGCGCGCCACGGTCTCGGCATCCTCGATGATCTCGTCCTCGAGAGCTTCCGCCATCACGCGTATGCCGGCCAGCGGTGTGCGTAGATCGTGGCTCACCCATGCCACGAGCTCGCGACGCGATGCCTCGAGCGCCCGTTCACGCTCTTGTGCATGCTTAAGTCGAGCGGACATGTCCTCGAGTTCGTCCGCCAAGAGAGCGAATTCCGCCGGTGCGGGAAGCCTGTTCGAGGGCGAGAAGTCGCCCTTGCCGATCCGGCGCGTGGTTTCCGCCAACGAGCGTCGTGCCTCCGATACGCGCTGGCCCAGCACCAGGGCGAAGGCGATGCCGATCGTGGCGGATGCAACCAGGATGACCGCAAGTGCGCTCAGATCGTGACTGGAGATGAACATCGCGCCCGAGGCCACGAACGCTCCGATCGCCACGGCGGCCACGGTCGTGACCGCGGCGAACGAGGACAGCAGGGCAATCGACCGGCTGCGCAGGGAGTTCATGACGACGATTCCCAAGAGACCAGCTCCCACCGCGCCGATGCCCGCGTAGGTCGCAAGAAGCAGCGAATCGCGCGCCGGTAGACCCGAGGCTATTGCTATAGCTATGGCAATGAGGGTCCCGGCGACCAGCACCGCAGGGAGACTGCGCTTTAGATGCACGTCGACCCGCTCACGCGTCGAACCTGTATCCCACACCCCACACGGTCACGACATGCTGCGGAGCGGCCGGGTCCAGCTCGACCTTCTCGCGCAGCCGTCGGACGTGCACGGTCACGGTTGACTTATCGCCGTAGGTGTAGCCCCAAACTCTCTCCATCAGTTCCTCGCGCGTGAACACGCTCCGTGGATGTGACATGAGATAGACGAGCAATTCGAACTCGCGCGCGGTCAACGCGACCTGCTCGTCTCCCACGTGCACTTCGCGCGCCTGGACCGCAACCGAGATTCTGCCTGCGTTCAAATGCCCCTGAGCCGGCTGCCCAGACAGGGCCCCGTTGGAGCGTCGCAGCACTGATCTCACTCTGGCGGTCAGCTCACGGGGGGAGAACGGCTTCGCCAGATAATCGTCGGCGCCCAGCTCGAGCCCCATGATCCTGTCGCTCTCCTCGCCCAGCGCAGTCAGCATGATTATCGGTACAGGACTGCGTGCTCGCAGCCGTCTGCAAACCTCGAGTCCGTCGATTCCGGGAAGCATGATGTCGAGAACCACCAGCGCGACATCTTCTCCGAAACGCTCAACCGCTGCGAGCCCGTCTGTAACGATCTCGACGCCGAACCCGTCGCGCTGGAGATAGCGGGACACGACCTCGGAAACCGTGTCGTCATCCTCGACAACGAGCACAAGCGGGTGATCCTTGACGCTTGGATGCTGATGGCTGCCTACCACGGCGTCCTCACTCCAATCTGGATCGCCACCGCAACGGCGGCTTGCAGTGCAAGCATTCCACGAACCCGGTTCAAGTCGAAGGCCGAGCACGCGAGCAGGAACCACGGCACGAAGACAAGCCAGATGCGCTCGACCTCGCCTTTCGAGTAACCCGTCAGATCGGCCGCGGCGACGGCGACGAGCGCGGCCCCCACGACGAGCCAGGTGCGCCTGTCCCGCAGGCGAGTGAAGGCGATGGCAACCGCAGGGCCAAGGGCGAGCGCGAACGCGGCGAGATTGGCTATTGCAAAGTAGCCGAATGGTCGTTGCGCGGCCACGCCCAACTCGTAGCGGCCGATGGTCGCGTCGAGTCCGGCGAACCACCAGAATCCGGCCACTGTGAAGCCGGTCACCACCGCGGCGACACCCACGGCGGCAACGAACAGTGGGCGCGTGCGACGGTGAACGAGTGCCAGCGCCAGCGCGACCACTCCCAGCGGGGCAACACCGTAGGTGAGAAACAGAGCGGCGCCGAGCAGCCCTCCTCCCGCGAGAGCCAGTCCGTCGGATCGACGCTGTGCGCCGAGAGCCAGCAACGCCAGTCCCCACGCGCTTGTGGCAGCAAACAACGCATCACCAGAAGTGACCATCCATACTGCGGCGGGAGCGAGCACTAGAAAGGGAGCGGCTCGGCGCGCACGGTCCTCACCGGCCGCCGCCCGCAAGGCTACGAGAGCCGCCGTCGCCACAGAGGCACCCGCTGCGATGATGAGCGCCGTCGCAGGTCCCGGGCCACTCAGCCCCATCCGATCCATCGACCACAGCAGCAGGATCAGCCCGGGAGGATGGCCCTGGGCATGAAGCGAGTAGTCGCTGAGGTCCTCGGAGTAGGTCGCCACGAACGCGCCCGGCGACTCCACTCGGTCGACGTTGACCAGATAGTCGTGGCTGCCCTCGAGTGGCGCGGTGAGAGAACTTGTCCCGCCGACGAGTCCGAGCGAAGTCGACCAGGCGCCGGATGCAAGGAGGGCGACGACCAGCAGCCGGCGCCACTCGGAAGCGCGCGCGCTGCGGGGGCCGAACCACACGATCCCGGCCGCCACGGCGATGGGGAGCAGAACGGCCGGCGGAATGTGCAGAACGAAGCGGCCGGTGAGCGGGGGGGCCAGGATCTTGGTTGCGAAACGCTCGTTGATGGCTTCGCCCCACAGGTGAACGCCGCTCACGAGCACAAGCCACAGCGCAAGCGCCGGCCCTCCGGACCAAAACAGGGCGCGCCGACGGAGCCCGCCCGCAAAGGTGCGGTCACTCGCGCGCGTATCCAGACCGACGCTCACCCGTTGAGCCTACGCAGTCGCACACGCTGAAACGTCGGAGAGCTTGATTGTTCCTTGCTTCGTAATCACTTCGAGGCTTCAAGCACGGCATGAGTCGGTACGTTATGCGCATGATCGATGTAGTCCTGCCCGTGCTGAATGAGGCGGAGGCAATTCCTTGGGTGCTCGGCTCGTTGCCACCGGGATTTCGCGCGATCGTCGTCGACAACGGATCGACGGATGGATCGGCGAAGGTGGCCGCCGAGTACGGCGCAATGGTGATTCACGAACCTCTGCGAGGCTTCGGAGCAGCGTGTTTCGCCGGTCTCGCCGGTGCCGGTTCCGACGTGGTCGCGTTCATGGACTGTGATGGGTCGCTCGACCCGAGCGAGCTTCCACTCGTTACATGCCCCATCGAAAACCGGCACGCGGATCTCGTCATAGGAACGCGGCGCGCACAGGCCGGGGCCTGGCCGCTGCACGCACGCGTTGCAAACCGCGCTCTCGCTCATATGGTTCGCGCACGGACCGGCCTCTACCTCGATGACCTGGGACCGATGCGGGCCGCTCGACGCGACTCGTTGTTACATCTCGAACTCGTCGACCGCCGCTTCGGCTGGCCGCTTGAGATGATCCTCAAGGCCAACCAGGCGCAATGGCGGATAACCAGCGCGGCGGTTTCCTATCGTCCGCGCGTTGGAAGGTCCAAGGTGACGGGAACCTTGCGGGGCACAGCGTTCGCCATCGCAGACATGACGAAGACGCTCCAACGAGCATGACGGGCCCAGCCACCGTCATCGTTCTCGCCAAGGCGCCGGTGCCGGGTCGTTCGAAGACGAGGCTGTCCCCGCCGTTCACGCCACAGCAGGCCGCGTCTCTAGCACTTGCCGCTCTCGAGGACACACTCGCGGCGGCACTCGCCTGCCGGGCGTCCCGGCTCGTACTGGCGCTCGACGGCGAGGCCGGCCGCTGGCTCCCTAAGCGATTCGAGGTCATGCCGCAGCGCGGCGAGGGACTCGACGAGCGACTGGGGGCCGCCTTCCTCGACGCGGGAGATCCGGCCCTGCTGGTCGGCATGGATACCCCACAACTCACTCCAGACTTGCTAAACCACGCCCTCGACGCGCTCGGTCGCGCCGACGCGATCCTCGGTGACACCTTGGACGGCGGCTACTGGGGGGTTGGACTCAATCGTCCCGACGTCGAGGCGTTCAAAGGTGTCCCGATGAGCACCGTATACACGAGCCTGGCTCAACGCCACAGGTTCGAGAGTCTTGGCCTGAGCTGCGCGTCGCTCCCGCGCCTTCGAGACGTCGACTTCTTCGATGACGCGATCGCAGTCGCCGGCTGTGCTCGAAGGACACGATTCGCAGGCCGGCTTGCCTCGCTGCGACCACTCACCGAAAGACGCAAGAGCGCGTGACCGCCAGGCTGATCGCAACCGACGGGACCGCAATGCACCTCGATGTCGAGCGCTGGATGGCAGAGCCGTCAAGCGCGGAGAGGGCTGTGCTTGACCGAACGTCGGGCCCGGTGCTCGACGTGGGCTGTGGGCCCGGCCGTCACGTCCTGGCGCTGGCGCGCGCTGGGCGACTCGCCCTCGGAATCGACGCCTCGCCCAGTGCGGTCGATCTGGCCCGGAGCAGGGGGGCACCCGTTCTGCTTCGCTCCATCTTCGAACGAGTTCCGGGTGCGGGGCGGTGGGGTTCCGCACTGCTGCTCGACGGCAACATCGGCATCGGCGGCGACCCACCGCTCCTGCTGTCTCGCATCGCGTGCCTGTTGAGGTCGGCGGGACGGGTGCTCATGGAGGTCGAAGTCCCCGGTGCCTCGTCGCGGATGCTGACCGCCCGGCTCGAGACCAGCGAAGGCATCGGTCTGGACTTTCCCTGGGCGGTCGTCGGCGCCGACGATGCTCCTGATCTAGCGCGTCGCTCTGGATTCTCAGTGCGCGAGCTGTGGAGCGAGGAGGGGCGATGGTTCGCCGAGCTCGTAAGTCGCTAGTCACTCCGCCCGAGCGGCTGCGCGTCGGACCGTTTCGACCGAACGCGTTCTCGAGCCGCCTCCATTCGGAGCGAGTGGCCGCCGTTCTCGGCATGGCTTTGGGTGTCGCCTTCACACTGTGCTTCATCACGGGCGTCCTCAGCCATCTCATTCAAGACCCACCGGGGTGGTTCACGTGGCCGGCGCGGCCCGCCGGCCTCTACCGGATCAACCAGGGTGTCCATGTAGCGACCGGCATCGCTTCAATCCCTCTCCTGCTCGCCAAGCTATGGACCGTCTACCCGCGCCTCTGGACGTGGCCCCCAGCGCGCGGTGGCGCGCATGTGGTCGAGCGCATCTCGCTTATTCCACTCGTGAGCGGCAGCCTGTTCCTGCTCTTTACCGGGATTGCGAACATCGGCCTGTGGTATCCGTGGCTCTTCTTCTTCCCGGCGGGGCACTACTGGGCTTCCTGGATCACGATGGGGGCGCTGGTGGCGCACATCGGCGCCAAGTCCTCGATCGTTCGCAGGGAACTATTCGCGCGCGACCCGGCCGGCCTGGAAGAAGCGAGCGGGCAAGGCTTGAGCCGGCGAGGCTTCTTCGGGGTCATCGCCGCGACCTCAGGACTGTTGACGCTGACCACCATCGGGCAGACCTTCTCGCCGCTCAACAGCCTTGCGGTCCTGGCGCCGCGCCGGCCGAACGTCGGACCGCAAGGGTTCCCCGTCAACAAGAGCGCGGCGTCGGCCGGTGTCACCGACATCGCGCGCGACCCCGATTACCGTTTGACGATCAGTGGAAACGTTGAGCGTGAGCTCACTCTTTCACTCGCCGACCTCTGGGCGCTACCCCTACGCAAGGCAGTCCTCCCGATCTCCTGCGTCGAGGGATGGAGCGCAAACGTCATGTGGCGCGGGGTGCCCGTGCGCGACCTGCTCGAGATGGCCGGAGCTGGAGAGAACACGGTCGTACGGGTGGAGTCCCTCCAGCCGAGTGGGCTTTACCGCGCCTCCGAACTGAACTCTTCGCACCGCGACGATATCGATACCCTCCTCGCACTGCAGTGCAACGGGGAAGACCTTCACATCGATCACGGCTTTCCCCTTCGGCTTATCGGTCCGAACCGTCCGGGGGTGATGCAGACGAAATGGGTGAGCGAGCTGATCGTGACGTGAAGCAGGCCCAGGTTGCTGGGCCCGGCGGGCGCACCTTCTGGATCTGCTTGGTCGCCGGCTGGGCGGTCATCGCCTACGGGATCGGAGGGTTGTTACTCAACGCGGATCGCACTCATCCGGAGCAGTGGATCCGTTGGGTCGTGGGGGCACTCGTAGTCCACGACCTCATCGTTGCGCCGCTCGTGTTCGCGTTCGGCGCCTACCTCGTGGCTCGCTTTCCTCCCGGCGCGCGCGCCGCGACGCAGGGTGCGCTGTTCGCGAGCGCGGTCATCGTCCTGACGACGTGGCCCTTCCTGCGGGGCTACGGCCTTCGAGCCGACAACCCCAGCGCCCTGCCCAATAACTACGCCCTCGGACTGGCCATTGTCCTAAGCCTCGTCTGGGCCGCCACCGCATGTCTCATGCTGTGGACGTGGCGCCGAAATCGACCCGGCTAGATCACCTCTACTCACCTGACGCGGTCGGTGCGGTCGGTGCGGTAACTTTCCGAACGGAACCCTTCATGAGCGCGCCCCCACAGGACGTGAGAATCGCATGGTCCACCTTGTTCACCCGGCCCGCCCCGGACCGGGCGGGCGCGTCTGATTGCCGAGCTGATTCCGGCACGGCTACTACTCGATGAGGCGTTCCAATGCGCTCGCACGAGACCGCCCAGTTGCGGCGCGTACGATGAGCGCGTGCAATCGTCTGATGTTCCGCGGCCCCAGCCTGCAAAACTGCGACCCGGCCCCCTCATGGCCGAAGGGTTTCGAGACCTGCTGCGGACGCCTTTCTCGACAGTGTTGCTGCTTCATTTACTGATTCTCGCGGCCTCGGCGACCGTCGGCGACCGCAGCGACGATACTGCCCTCCTCGGGGCGCTGCTCCTGGAGGTCGTGTCGACCTACCTGCTGATCGCGATGACGCTGGCCGCCGCAAGCAAGCGCGACCGCTCGGCGGATGAGTGGATCAAGCTTTCGTTTCGGCGCAAGGTCTTCTGGCGGTACACACTTACCGGGCTAGTGGTCGTCGTCGTGATCCTCGTCGGCCTAGTTGTGTTGATCGTCGGGGGACTCATGCTCGGAGCGGTGTTCGCTCTCGCCTTCCCGGTCTCGATTCAGGAGCGAGCGTGGCCCCCTACCGCGCTGCGGCGGAGTGCCGCTCTGAGCGAGGGCAATCGCGTGCCACTCGGGGTCGTCTTCGCGGTTCTGTTCGTCATCCCCTTCTCCGTTGTGATCGCCGGCGGGCAGCTCGGCTGGGACGAGGATCTCGGCGCGGCCTGGCTTGCCCTTGGGTTCCTTGGGACTGTGACGAGTCTGGCCGGCGTCATCGCCCTGACGCGCGCCTACATCGCACTCGGCGGAACGCTAACGGAACCGGAGTTCTAGCCGCCGGAGGAGAAGAAGAACGTCGCCCGTTCGGCGATGTCGATCAGTGGGCTCCAATAGAGTCCCAGCACGAGCGTGGCCAGCGCCGATATCGCCACGACGCCCTTCGCCAGTCCGGTATGGGCCTCGGACCGTGGTGCGCTGACGGCGGTCCTCTCCTCCATGTACATCACGACCAGGACCCTGAGGTAGAAGAACGCGGCGATGGCGCTTGTTACGACCCCGACGACGGCGACCCACGCGAAGCCCGCCTCGATGACCGCCCCGAAGACCACGAGCTTGCCCACAAATCCCGACGTCGCAGGGACACCTGCAAGCGACAACAAGAACAGCGTCAAAGCGCCCGCGAGCAGAGGACGTTCGAAGAACAACCCTCGGAAGTCGTCGACCTCCGAACGCCGCTCGTCTCGTCCGCTCAAGAGCGCGACGACTGCGAACGCCCCCAGGACGGTCACGCCGTAGGTCGCGAGATAGAACAGCGCGCCCGAGACACCGCGGTCGTTGGTTGCGATGACGCCGGTGAGGACGAAGCCGGCATGGGCGATGGAGGAGTACGCCAGCATCCGCTTGAGGTCCTCTTGGACGACGGCAAGAACAGAGCCCACCACCATCGTGGCCACAGCAATTCCTATGACCAGCGGTTGCCAGTCCCACCGCAGTGGGAACAAGACCGCGTCCAGCAGCCGCAGCAGGGCGGCGAACCCCGCCAGCTTCGAGCCGGCGGCCATGAACCCGGTCACCGGCGAAGGCGCGCCTTGGTAGGCGTCTGGAGTCCACATGTGAAACGGAACGGCGGCGACCTTGAAGCCGAGCCCCACGATCAAGAGGCCTGTGGCGACGATCAGCAGGGTCAGGTCCCCGGAGGGGAGACTCGTCAGGGTCGTCGAGATACCCCGCGCGCTTGCGCCCGCCGACGAGCTTCCGTAGAGCTGCGTAGAGCCGATCGCGCCGTACGCGAACGCGATCCCGAGGAGAAAGAACGCAGAGGAGAACGCCCCCAGAAGGAAGTACTTCAGCGCGGACTCCTGGCCGGTCAGCGAGGTGCGACGAAAGCCGACGAGCACGTAAAGCGCCAGAGAGAAGGTCTCGAGCGCGAGAAACATCATGATCAGATCGGCCGCCGACGCCATCAGCATCATTCCGGCCAAAGAGAACAAAATGAGTGCGTAGAACTCCGACTCCTCGAGACCCTCACGCCGCAGGTAGCTGCGGCTTACCCAGATCGTCAGGAGTGCGAAGGCCGCAAGCGTGATCTTGACGAAGGTCGCAAAGCCGTCGACGGCGATCATGTCACCGACGTGAAGCGCGGTGGTCCCCCACGCCTGCACCGCGAAGAAGATGGACACGCCCACCGTGATGGTCGAGAGCAGCCACAGGTACCACTTGTTCTTGCGGTCGCCGAGAGTGGCGTCGAGGATGAGGATGATCAACGCTCCGATCACAAGCGCGATCTCCGGCGCGATACCGAGCAACCGAACGTCGGGGAGGTTAAGGCCCACCGGCTTCCTCCACCTCCTCGGGAAGCGCAGAGGAATCCTGCAACTGCGTGACCACCTTGGTGGCCGACGGCTCGATACGGTCGAGGAAGGGCTTGGGGTAGACCCCGATGAACACGATCAGCGCCATGATGGGAGCCAGCATCAGCCACTCGCGCGCCTTCATATCGGACAGCTCGGCATTGGCCGGGTGGGTGATGGGCCCATGGAACACCCTTTGATAGGCCCACAGCAGGTAGATCGCCGCCAGCACGACTCCGAAGGTCGCGGGAACCGCCCACCAGCGATAGCTCGAGAAGGCGCCCACGAGGATCAAGAACTCGCCGACGAAGCCGTTGAGCCCCGGCAGGCCGATCGAGGACATCACGATGAAGAGAAAGACTCCTGCCAGCACGGGCACGGACCTGGCGAGCCCCCCATAGTTCGCGATCGCCCGCGTGTGACGTCGTTCGTACAACAGGCCGACGAGCATGAAGAGCGCGCCGGTGGAGAGACCGTGGTTGACCATCTGGAGAATGCCGCCGCTCATCCCCTGAACGGTCCCGACGAACATCCCCAAGACCACAAACCCGAGGTGAGCGATGGACGAGTACGCAACAAGGCGCTTGAGGTCCTTCTGCACGATCGCCACGAGCGCGCCGTAGATGATGCCGATGATCGCCAGGGTCAGCACCAGTGGTGCGAGCTCGCGCGCCGCATCGGGGAACAGCGGGATGGCGAACCTCACCAAGCCGTAGGCGCCCATCTTCAGCAGCACCGCGGCGAGCATGACGGAGCCTGCGGTGGGGGCTTCGGTGTGGGCGTCCGGCAGCCATGTGTGTAGCGGCACGAGAGGCACCTTGACGGCGAACGACGCAAAGAAGCCGAGGAACAACAACCGCTGCACGTCGAGCGTCAGCGGCGTGCCGAGCAGCGCCTGGTAGTCGAACGTCGGCTCTGCGCCGGCGGCGAAGTAGAGATAGAGGATCGCCACGAGCATCAGCAGCGAGCCCGCCAGCGTGAACAAGAAGAACTTCATCGCCGCGGAGACGCGGTTGCCGTAGCCCCAGATACCGATGAGGAAGTACATCGGCACGAGCGAGACCTCCCAGAACACGTAGAACAGGAACATGTCGAGCGAACAAAAGACGCCCAGCATGCCGGTCTCGAGCGCAAGCAGGAAGACGAAGAAGGGCTTGACTCGTTCGGTAATCGACCACGACGCCAGCACCGCGAGCGGCGTCAGAAACGACGTCAACATGACCATCCACAAACTGATTCCATCTATTCCGGTGAGGTAACCGACGCCCCACTCCGGGATCCACTCGGCGCTGCTGCCGAGTTGGAACCCGGCCTCGGCTGCGTCGAAGTTCGCCATGACGCCGAGCGAGGCGACGAAGGTGGCGAGGGTGATCGCGAGCGCGCCGTAGCGAATGAGAGAGACGTTCTTCGGAACAAGACCCAGAAGAATTCCGCCCACCAGCGGCAGAAAGATGACGACGTCGAGGAACGGGAATTGGGCCATCAGGCGCCCAGGCCTACTCGGAAGAACATGAACGACACGATGAGCACGACACCAAGGAGGAAGATCACCGCGTAGTTGCGGATATAGCCCGTCTGCGCGTAGCGCCCGCCTTGGGCCGACCGTCCGATCACCCACGCGATGCCATTCACCAGACCGTCGACGATCCGCTTGTCGAAGGTGTCGGAGCAAAAGCGCGCGAACGCCCTGCCCGGAGCAACTATGGCGCGCCCATAGATGCGGTCGACGTAGAACTTGTCACGCGCCGCCGCGACGAACCAGGGCGCGGTCCCGGAGAGCCGCTCCCTACGTGCGGCGCCTTCGGGCTGTAGGTACAGAGCGTGCGCCGCTGCAATGCCGGCGACGGCGATCAAGACCGCTCCTCCGGCCAGCAGAAAGGCGGTGATACCGTGCGGGACCTCCGGTTCGCCGAGCACGGGATCGAGGAAGTGCTCGAGGGTAAGCAGCCCGGGGAGGTTGATGACACCGCCGATGACCGAGAGGATTCCAAGTGGAATGAGCGCAGCCGCCATCGGCTTCGGCGCATCGTGCACGTGCACTCCCTCCGGAACCACCGACTCGCCCTCGAAGACACGGAAGTACATACGCGACATGTAGAAGGCGGTCACGAGCGCGGTGCCGAGTCCGATGCCCCACAGTGCGTACTCGCCGGCCTCCCAGGCCACGGCGAGGATGGCGTCCTTCGAGAAGAATCCGGCAAATGGAACGATGCCCGAGATCGCGAGCCATCCGGCCATGAAGGTCAGACCTACTACCGGCATGGATTTGCGGAGTCCGCTCATCTTTCGCATGTCCGTTTCGCCGGCAAGCGCGTGCATCACCGCGCCGGCGCCGAGGAACAGCAGCGCCTTGAAGAAAGCGTGGGTGACGAGGTGGAAGACTCCGATCGAGTAGCCGCCGACTCCGCTCGCGAGAAACATGTAACCGAGCTGGCTGATCGTCGAATAAGCGAGCACCCTTTTGATGTCGTACTCGAACGCCGCCATCAGCGCCGCCCATAGAGCCGTTATCGCCCCCACCCACGCGACGACCGTGAGCGCCGTCGTCCCGCCAGCCTCGAACAGAGGGCTGAAGCGGACGACTACGTAGACGCCCGCCGTGACCATGGTTGCTGCGTGAATCAGGGCGGAAACCGGTGTGGGACCCTCCATCGCGTCGGGGAGCCAGACGTAGAGCGGGATCTGCGCGCTCTTGCCCGTAGCACCCCCGAACAACAGCAGCGCGCCCACCGCGGCCAGCGTCGCACCCATCCCCGCAGCCCCCGCGTTGACCTCGCTGACGCTGAGGCTCCCGATCTCGTTGGAGATGAGGAAGATGCCGAGCAGGAATGAGAAGTCGCCGATGCGGTTGACGATGAACGCCTTCTTCGCGGCGCCCGCCGCCGCCTCGCGTTCGAACCAGAACCCGATCAACAAATAGGAGCAGAGACCGACGCCCTCCCAGCCGACGAACAAGAACAGAAGATTGTCGGCGAGCACCAGGATGAGCATTGCGGCACAAAAGAGGTTGAGGTAGGCGAAGAAGCGCGCGTAGCGACCGTCGTTCTCCATGTAGCCGATGGAGTAGATGTGGATGAGAGTGCCCACGCCGGTAACGACCAGCACCATCAGGACGCTCAACTGGTCGATGAGAACCTCGCCGTTGGCGTTGAAGTCGCCGACGTTGATCCAGTCGAAGAGCTTGATGACGAACCGGCGCTCTTCGCCCGGCGTCCCCAGCAGCCGTCCGAAGAGAACCAGACCGGAGAGGAAAGAGAGCCCGATCGCGCCGCTTGCGATGACGCCGGAGATCCTGCCGAGCCGGCGGCCCAGGAACATGAGAAGGATCGCGCCGGCCAGCGGCAGTCCGATCACGGCGGCGGCGAGAAGAGCGAATCCGTCCGGAGCGGCGCTCATCGAATCACCACTTCAACAGCCGTACGTTGTCGACATCAAGCGACGCCCTGCGGCGCGCGATGAGCAGGATGAGAGCCAGTCCGACGACCACCTCGGCGGCGGCAACCACCAGTACGAAAAACACGAGCACCTGGCCCTCGAGATTGCCCTGCATGCGCGCGAACGTCACGAAGAAGAGGTTGACCGCGTTGAGCATCAATTCGATGAACATGAACATGACGATGGCGTTGCGTCGAATGAGCACGCCGACCACGCCGACGGTGAACAGCAGTCCCGCAAGGGCAAGGAAATAGCCCGGAGGCACGTCGGTCATGCGACCGCCTCCTTCCTCTTCTCTTCGCTCGGCTTCTCGGAACCGGCGGGAGGCGCCGCGGAGTGGATACGTCGGGCCAGCACCATCACTCCGACGACTGCCGTGATGAGCAGCACCGAGGTGACCTCGAACGGCAGCAGGTACCTGCCGAACAGAACGCGCGCGACCCCGAGAACGTTGCCGTCTTCGGAGTTGATCGCCTCGATCGCCTCCTGGCCCCCGCCGGCGAAGGTGACATCCAAGCCCAGCCAGGCGACGTACAGAACCTGCGCCGCCAGCAACGCGCCGAGGATGAGCGCGGTTGCCCGTTGGCCGCGCAGCGGTTCGTCGAGCGCCTCGCGCCGGTCGACACCGAGCAGCATGATGACGAACAAGAAGAGCACCATGATCGCGCCGGCATAGATGATGATCTGAACCGCCGCGATGAAGAAAGCACCTTGCAATAAGAATGCGACGGCGAGACCAACCTGGCTCAGCACCAGGAGCAAAGCGACGTGCACGGCGTTGCGGGCGAAGATCATTGCCAGCGCCGAGCCCAGGGTAACCACGAACATCGCGCCGAACACGACGATGTCAAGACTCACGAGTCGTTGCCCTTCCGGCCTGAGTCCTTGGACTTGAGGTTTGGGCTGTACTCGACCTTCGTCTTCCAGTGCCGCTTGATCGGTGTGTCGATGATGAGCTGATCCTTCGTGTAGATCAGCTCGTTGCGCGAAGCTCCCGAGATCTCGTACTCCGTGGTCATCAACAGGGCCTCGGTCGGGCACGCCTCGACGCAGAGCCCGCAGAAGATGCAGCGCAGATAGTTTATCTGGTAGATCTGCGCGTACCGCTCGCCGGGCGAGAAGCGCGCCTCGGCGGAGTTCTCGGCCCCCACGACGTAGATGGCATCGGCCGGGCACGCCCCGGCGCACAGTTCACAGCCGATGCACTTCTCGAGCCCATCCGGATGGCGGTCGAGGATGTGCCGGCCCTTGAAGCGAGGAAACGGCTGGCGCCGCACTTCGGGATACGACAACGTGTCCTTGCTCTTGAAGGCGTTTCGTATCACGACCTTCATGCCGGTGAGGATCTCAGGCAGCGCCACTGCCCACCTCCTCCTTCTCCCCGTCCTTCGCCGGTCGGCGAGGAGGGCGTCTCTCCGGCGTCACCACCTGCTTGAGCCTCGGATCGCCCTTGATGACGATGATGAGCACCAACAAGAACAATCCGGCGAAGACCCCGAGCCTGACCTCGCGCGACACGCCCTCTGTATTGACGATTGCCGTGACCATGATCCAGACAAGGGCCGCGGGAATGAGTCGTTTCCAGCCGAGCCACATGAGCCGGTCGTAGCGAAGGCGCGGCAGAGTCGCACGCAGCCAGATGAACAGGTAGATAAACGCAATCGTCTTGACCAAGAACCACAGCACGGGCCACAGCCACGGCAAGAAGTCGAGGATGGGGCCGTTCCAGCCGCCGAAGAACAAGGTCACGGCCATCGCCGCTATCACGACGACGTGAATGTACTCGCCGAGAAAGAAGAGTGCGAACTTGATGCCGGAATACTCCGTGTGAAAGCCCGCGATCAACTCGGTTTCGGCCTCGGGAAGGTCAAAGGGTGCGCGGTTCGTCTCGGCCACACCGGCGATCATGAACAGAATGAACGCGGGCCACTGTGACCAGATGTACCAGTTCGGGATGAACTCGAAGAGTCCTGAGATCTGCTCGAGCACCGGGATCCCGTCAAAGAAGGTCACGTTCTGCACCGTGCCCGCTTGAGCCGTGACGATCTCGAGGGTCGACAGGCTCCCGGACACCAAGACGATGGGAACCAGCGACAACCCAAGGGCTATCTCGTAGGAGATCAACTGAGCGCTCGAACGAATGGCTCCCAGGAGCGGATACTTCGAGCCCGAGGCCCATCCTGCGAGCACGATTCCGTAGACGCCGATCGAACCGGCCGCGAGAAAGAAGAGCAATCCGATGTTGAGGTCGCTGACGATGAGATCGATCCTCTCGCCGCCCACCGTCACCTGGTCGCCAAAGGGAATCACGACGAAAGCGAGAAACGAGGGAACCGCCGCCATCACGGGAGCGAGGGCGTAGGTCCACCGGTCGGCGTTGCGAGGGCGCACGTCCTCTTTGAAGAACAGCTTGATCCCGTCCGCGAGCGACTGGAGAAGTCCAAAGGGTCCCCAGCGGTTGGGGCCGATGCGCGACTGCATGTCGGCAATCACCTTTCGCTCGAACCAGATCGTCATGAGCGTCGCAAAGAGCAGCGCAGCAAAGGCGACGATTACCTTCACGAAGGCGACGATGACATCCGGTCCCAGGAAATCTCCGATTGCGTTCACACGTGACCGTCATCTTCCCGGCCGACGGTCACGCGCCCCGATCCAGTCAGCGTGTTGGCCCGCAAACCCGGCTGGTCGTAGGGAATGAAGACGGCGCCTCGCGCAACGTCGCCAAGACGCACCTCGAGCCGCGCCTCGCTGCCGCCGGCTCGCACGACCGCCAAGTCACCCTCGGACAGCTCGAGCCCCTTGGCATCGCGTTCGTTCAGTTCGATGAAGGACGGCCGCGCGAGGTGGCGAAGCGCGCTCGACTTGGACACCATTGTGCCGGCGTCGTAGATCATCCGCCCTGTAAGCAGAACGAAGCCCTCACCCGCTCCGGGGTCGGCCTCGGCGTCATCGACACGATGCCGTCGCGCCCCGTTGCCCGCAGGAGGCTCGGGGACGATGCCGGGTCGCTGGCGCGCCTCGAATCCGCGTAACTCCCATGACAGCGGCCAGTTCTGACCGGTTTGGTAAGCGGTTCCCGAGCGGTGACCCTTCGGGTAGGGGCCGCCCGGGCCGGCTACGACTCCCGTCGAATGACTGGGGTCCGGCTCGAATCCGCTCTCGTAGTGAGGTGCCGGCGTGGGCGCCCGCGCCGCGAGTAGATCGAGGTCGATATGCGCATGGGTGCGGACGTTGGCGCGAATGTCGTCCCACACGTCACCGAAGCTATGCCACCTCCAGTCTTCACCCATCGCCCGCGCGAGTGACGCGCACACGCGCCACGGCTCACGCGCGACGCCGGGGGACTCCGTCAGAGGCTCCAGTTTCTGAATCCGGCGCTCGAGGTTCGTGAAGGTGCCCTCGCGCTCGGCATATGCGACGCTGGGCAGCAAGACGTCGGCGCGCGCCGCCGTTTCGGTCGGAAACAATTCGACGACGACGACGTAGGCGCCTCCCTCGAGGGCCCTTGTTGCCAGATCGGCGTCGGGAAAATCGGCGATCACGTCGACGCCGAACAGCAGCAACGCATCGAGCTTGCCGTCCGCGGCCGCCTCGAGGATCGCGCGCGTATCTCTGCCGGGGGTCGCTGGGATCTCGTAACCAGCGTCGAGGCTAGGGTGCACTCCCATGTCGATGAGGCCCTGCGAGCCGGCGTGCGGCGGGCACACGAGTAACTTGCCGCCCAGCTTCGTCGCGAGGTCGACGAGGGCGTCGATGCTTGAGACGTCGGCGCGGCCGGGCGAGGACGGACCCCAGCACACCACCAGCGGACCGGTGATGTCGCTCGTCGTGTCGTCGGACGTGAGCCTCGCGATCGCCTTGGCCTCCTTGCCGGCTTCGGTCCTGATCACGTGTGTTGCGAAGACGTCGAGAGAGAGCCGGCGAGGCGAGACCACGATCAGCTTGGCCTTGAGGTCGACGACCGCCTTGCGCAGCTTCAGGTACAGAACCGGCAGCGTTTCCTTGGGGTCCGGACCAACCCAGACGATGGTTCCGGCACTCTCGAGATCGTTGATGGTGGCGTTCGAACCGGCCGCCGACGAGAGTCCGAGCGCCCGCTCGTAAGGAGCGCCCTCGTCCTGAACGCGCGAGTCCAAGTCGCGGGTGCCCAGCACTTCCTTGGCGAGCTTGCTGATGGCCCAGGCGTCTTCGGTCGTGAGGTGACCCCCTGCGACGACGCCGACGGTCGAGGCATCCTTCAGCTTGTCCGCGATCGAACCCAATGCGTCGCCCCACGAGTCATCCACGAATTCGTCCGCTTCGTTTCGCACCAGCGGCGAAGTCAGACGCTCGTCGGAGTCGGCGTAGTGATAACCGAACCGGCCCTTGTCGCAAATCCAGAAGTCGTTGACGTTCTCGTTGGGGAGGGCCTGGCATCGAACGAGCGAGTCGCCGCGCGCTTCGTTCGTGATCGGACAGCCCACCGAGCAGTAAGCGCAGACGCTCGGCGCGCTCGTGAGATCCCAGGGCCGCGAGACGAAGCGGTACGGCTTGCTCGTGAGGGCACCCACCGGACAGATCTGGATCGTGTTGCCGGAAAAGTAGCTGTCGAAGGGCTCGTCGTTGAAGGTCAAGATCTGCGTGCCCGGCCCCCGATCGACGAGTTGGATGAAGGCGTCACCTGCAACCTCGTCGCTGAAGCGCACGCAGCGCCAGCAGAGCACGCACCGCTCGCGGTCGAGCACGACTAAGTCTGAGATCGCAAGCGCCTTCTCGTAGGTGCGCTTCGGCTCGATATAACGCGACGAGCCCGGCCCGTGCTTGTAGGTCTGATCCTGAAGAGGGCACTCCCCTGCGCGGTCGCAGATCGGACAGTCGAGCGGGTGGTTGATGAGGAGAAACTCAAGCATGCCCTCCTGGGCGTCGACCGCGCTGGCCTCGGTCGTGTTGACGACCATGCCGTCGGTGACCGGCGTGGCGCAGGCGGGTTGGAGCTTGCGCTGACCCTCGATCTGCACGAGACACATGCGACAGACGGCGACGGACTTCATGCCGGGGTGGTAGCAGAAGCGCGGCACGTAGACCTCGAGTTCTTCGGCAACGTCTATCAAGATGCGCCCGGGCTCGGCCTTCACCTCGTGCTCGTTGATGGTCAGCGTTACGAGCTCCTTCTCGCTCATCGCGCATGCCCATCATGGTCGGAACCAATGCCGGCCGATGGTTGGGGTGTGACCCCCGCGTCGCCCAGACCGGTCGCACCCGCACCGGATGCCCGCGCTCCCACCAGGGTCCGGTGATCCGTCTCGTAGGTACAGTGGCCGGCCGCGACGTGATCCTCGAAATCGGAGCGGAAGGACTTGATGTTGCTGCGCACAGCCCAGGCCGCGGTGTCGCCGAGCGGGCAGAAGCAGCGCCCATCCATGCGCTCGCACATGTCCAGCAACAGGTCGAGGTCCTCCTGGCGACCCTCGCCGTGCTCTATGCGTTCGAGTACCTTGACCTGCCACCACGTGCCCTCGCGACACGGCGTACACTTGCCGCAGGACTCGTGCTCGTAGAACTGCGCGGCGACGAGCGCGTTGCGCACCATGCATGTCGTGTGATCCATGAACACGACCCCGCCGGAGCCGAGCATCGTGCCCGCGCCCTGAAGCTCCTCGAAGTCCATGGCGATATCCGTGGTCGTGAGCAGCGGCGCACTGATGCCTCCGGGAATGACCGCCTTTAAGTCGCTGTCGTTGAGCATTCCACCCGCAAGCTCGAGGATGTCGCCCAGGTTGGTCCCTAGGGGGACCTCGTAGTTACCCGGCGCGTTGACGTGACCCGACACGGAGAAGATCTTGACGCCCGGAGACTTCTCGGTCCCCCACTGCCTGAACCAGTCGACTCCGTGGTTGAGGATGTGCGGCAGGGTGGAGAGCGTCTCGGTGTTGTTGACCACGGTGGGTTGTCCGTACAGACCCTTGACCGCGGGAAAGGGAGGCTTAAGCCGGGGCTGGCCCCGGTGACCCTCGAGAGAATCGAGAAGCGCGGACTCTTCACCGCAGATATACGCCCCGGCGCCTCGGTGAAGGACGATGTCGAAATCGAATGACGACCCGAACACCCCTTCGCCGAGGTAGCCGTTGTCGTAGGCGGAACGAATGGCCTGGACGATGCGGCGCGAGCCCAGCGCGAACTCGCCCCTGCAATAGATAAAGGCCTTGGAGGCTCCTACCGCGAAGGCGGCGATGATCATCCCTTCGAGCAGCTGGTGCGGATCGCTCTCGAGCAACTCTCGATCCTTGAAGGTTCCGGGCTCGCCCTCGTCGTGATTGACGACGAGGTACTTCGGAAAGACATCCTTGGGAACGAACGACCATTTCATGCCGGTCGGAAAGCCCGCGCCCCCGCGCCCCCGCAGGCCGGAGGCCTTGACGAGCTCGAGCGTCGCCTCGGGGGACATCGAAGTGACGACGTTGCGTGCGGCCTCGTAGCCGCCACTCTCCTCGTAAATGTCGAACTTCCACGCCTCGTCGACCTCGACGAGACGCTTCCGCACGACGAGCGTCTGCTCAGCCACCATGCGGCTCCTCGGAATGGTCCAGCTTCGGTCTGTCGCCGACCTTCATGTCCTCTCTCGGTGACTCTCCGCCGACAGTGCGCGCCACTTGGTCCCCCGCCGTGCCCGGCAAAAGTGCCCCCGCAACCGCGCTCTCGTAACTGATCTCTCTTTGCGTCTTGACCGCCTCGCCCCTAAAGCTCGTCACCGTGTCTCCGCGCTCGATGCTGTCCACCAGCTCCACTGCACCATCCGGGGTGACGTTGTAGAAGTCCTCATAGTTGATCTGAATTGTCGGCGCGCCGTCGCAGGTGGCCAAGCACTCGGCGGTCTCGAGCTCGAATTTGCCATCTGAGGTGGCGCCGCCGGGTTCGGTTCCAAGACGCTCACTCAAGGCAGCGATGACCTTATACGCGCCGCGATGAGCACAGGAGACGTTACGGCACACCGAGATGAGGTACTCGCCGGTGGGCTTCTTCTTGAGCATCGTGTAGAAGCTTCCCGACGCAAGCACTTCGGCCGGGGTGAGATCAAGCAATTCACCGACATCGCGCATGCCCTGGTCGGTGACGTAACCCTCGAGTCCCTGCACGAGAAACAACAGCGGTAGCACCGCGGACCGAGAGTTCGGGTACTTCGAGATGATGGACCGCGCGGTGTCGTAGTGCTCACCGACGAGCACTTTCGTCGTCCCGTTCGATGACACCTCAGCCATCAGCGGTCCACCCCACCCATGATCGGATCGATCGAGGCGATCGACGCGATGAGGTCGGCGACGAGCCCACCCCGGGTCATAACCGGCAGCGACTGAAGGTTGTAGAAGCTCGGGTCGCGCACATGGCACCGGTACGGCGCCGCCCCCCCGTCGGATACGACGTAAGCCCCCAACTCGCCGCGTGGTGACTCAACGGGGGAGTAGGCCTCCCCCGGGGGAACCGGGTAGCCCTGGGTGACCAGTTTGAAGTGGTGGATGACCGCTTCCATGGAGCGGTTCATCTCGCTTCGGGGCGGCGGGGTCAGCTTCGGATCCATGTTCTTGTAGTCGCCTTCGGGCATCTTGTCCGCGATCTGCGCGACCAGATCGAGGGATTGCCCCATCTCGGCCATGCGGACCTGGTAGCGCGCGTAGACGTCGCCCTGTTGTTGTAGCGGAACCTCGAAGGCCAGGTCCTCGTAAGCCTCGTAAGGCTCGTCCCGCCGCAGATCCCAATCGATGCCCGAGGCCCGCGCAATCGGACCGGT
>JALZIB010000090.1 GCA_030860505.1 Actinomycetota bacterium | reverse complement strand
CGAGCTCGAGGAGCTGCTTCGGGCGTCCTAGGCGAGACGAGGTGCCGGCCGCCAGGACGATCGCCGTGATCACGGATCCTTGCGACCGAACAGGCGCTTGAAAAAGCGTGCGATTGCCGACGCAAGTGCGCCCAGCACCAGACTGATCCCACCGACGGGCTTGGCTTCGGCGCGCAGGGGCGTCCGGACGGGCGTTGCGTCGGCGCCGGGTTCGGGCGCGTCCGGTGTGGCGGCGCTCGGCGCCTCTTGGTCGACGCTCATGTTCGCCTTGAGGCAGTCCGCGAACTGCTTGGTGAGCTTGGTCGAAACGTCCTGCATCATGCCGCGACTGAACTGCGCCGCCTGTCCGGAGATCTTGAGGTCCTGCACGACGTGGACGCGGGTGCCGCCGTCGAATGACTCCAGGGTGGAGGTCACGGTTGCCGACGCCGCTCCCTTGCCCCTTGCCTCCATCCCCGAGGCTTTGAGCACGACTCGATGGGCGGAGTCATCACGTTCGGACATCTCGACCTTGCCCTTGAAGTTGAGGCTCACAGGGCCCAGCTTCATCGTCAGTTTGCCCTTCCAGTGGGTATCGTCGACGGTCTCGGTCAGCGACGCCCCCGGCATGCAGGGCACGACCTTCTCGATGTCGAGCATGTAGTCCCACACAGTCTCGGTGGGCGCCGGAACCTCGAAGTCGTTCTCGATCAGCATCGCCTCTGCTCCGTTCTAGTAGGTAGTGCTCGATTGTGGGCGCTGGTGTATGGGGCCCGATCGCTCCCGCAGGAAACCGGCCCCTCGTCCCCGGCTCACCGCCAGGATCTCCCCCACGATCGAAGCGGCGATCTCCTCGGGTCCCTCAGCCCCGAGGTCGAGCCCGGCCGGACCGTGTATCCGATCCCTCTGGCCGGGTCGAGGGTGCAGTCCGTCGGATGCGAGGTCGTCGAGAAGCCGCTGCAGGCGCGCCTGGGGGCCGAGCATCCCGACGTAGACGGCGGAACTTCCGAGCAGCGAACGAAGGTAAGCGCGGTCCCGCAGGTAGTTGTGAGACATCACCACCACGTAACAGCGCTCGTCGATGCCGGCTCGCTCGGTGACCTCCGACGGCTCGCACTCGATGAAATCGCTCGCTTCGGGAAACCGTCCGGGGTCGAGAAACGAGGTGCGGTCGTCCACGACCTCCACCCGCCACCCGACCGTGGCCCCCGCCCGCACCAATGGGATCGCGTCGTGCCCGGCGCCACAAATGACCAGTCGCAGCGGGGGGCGCATGACCTCGATGAACACGCGCGCCGAGCCGGCATCGGTATCGAGCTCGACCGCTTCGGTCTCGCCGGAGTCAAGCGACTGCCGGGCCGCCGTCACCGCTGCGTTTGTCATCACGTCGTTGCCGAGTGAACCTCGCCGGCTGCCGTCCGGATACACGAGCACGCGGGTTCCTGCGGCAACCCCTTCGATCGATGATTCGAGGACCGTGACGGCGGTGAGCAGCCGTTGCTGAGCGATGGCCTCGCCGAGCGCCGCCGCGCTGTCGATGGCATTGGCCGCCGGTTCGATGAAGACCTCAATGGCGCCGTTGCAGCCGAGCCCCCATCCCCACACGACCTCGTCGTCGGCGGTGAGATCGTAGAACTCGAGACGGGGGGCACCCGATTTCATGACCTCGCGCGCGACCTCGGTGACCTCTCCCTCGAGGCATCCGCCCGACAGGTTGCCGGTGGGCTCACCGACATCCGGCACCAACAGGCGTGCCCCCGGCCTCCGGTAGGTGGAGCCCGTAACCGTCACGATCGTCGCAAGCGCCAGTGCCCGGCCCTGTGCGCGCAGCGCTGCGACGGCCGCGAGGACCTCCGAGGTCTCACTCAGGTTCATCGGTTCGCTCCGGCACTCGACTCACGGCCACACAACTCCCCAACAAGACTCGCATGGTGCTAGCTTTGACCTGTTCATTATCGCCGGAGTTGGTCCTATCGGGGGGTGGGATTGAAACTCAGCGGCACGGTTTTTATGTACTCGCAGGTGGCCGTGCCGGCGTGCCCTCCTTTCGGTGGATCGCAGAAAGGAGGTGGCCCTTGAGACGAGTCTCGATAACAGTCAACGGGGTCGAGCACGAAGCGATGGTCGAACCCAGGCAGCTCCTCGTGTATTTCCTGCGCGAGCAGTTGGGACTGACGGGAACGAACGTCGGATGTGATACCACGACGTGTGGGGCGTGCACGATCCTCGTGAACGGCAAGTCCGCCAAATCGTGCACGATGCTGGCGATTCAGTGTGACGGGGCTGAGATCACCACCATCGAGGCGCTTGCGCAAGACGGCGCCATGCATCCCCTCCAGAAGGCGTTTCACGAGACGCACGCGCTCCAATGCGGCTACTGCACTCCGGGCATGATCATGGCCGGCCTCGATTTGATCAACAGCAACGGTGAGTTGAGCGAAGACGATATTCGCACGGGACTCGAGGGCAACCTCTGTCGTTGCACCGGCTACCACAACATCGTCAAGGCCATCCAGCAGGCGTCGGGCGAAATGCGTTCGCCCGCGCGCACGTGAGGGGGGAGGAGGCATGGCGCAAGTAGCCGAGAAGGCACAGAAGTACGTCGGCGGCGGCGTTCTCCGTAAAGAGGATCCGGAGCTTCTTACCGGCCGGGCCCAGTACATCGATGACATCTCGATGCCCGGCATGCTCTGGATCGCGATCGTGAGGAGCCCTCTGGCGCACGCCACCATCAACTCCGTCGACACCTCCCAAGCGTCCGGTATGCCGGGCGTCAAAGGCGTCTATAGCGGAGCCGACCTTGCCGACGAGTGGGCCGACGGCCTCCCTTGCGCGTGGCCGGTGACCGAGGACATCAAACTGCCGAAACACTGGCCGGTGGCCAAGGACAAGGTGCGCCATGCGGGTGATCCCGTTGCCGTCGTCGTGGCGGAGACGCGCGCGCAAGCCGTCGACGCCACCGAGGCAGTAGAGGTCGACTACGAACCGCTCGACGTCGTCGTCGACATGGAGGCAGCGCTCGCGCCGGGGGCGACCAAGGTCCACGACGACTTCGACGACAACTCCTGTTACGTGTGGAACCTCGATGTGGGAGACGTCGACGACGTCTTCAACAACGCTCCCGTCGTGGTCAAGGAGCGTTACCGCCATCCCCGCCTCATTCCCAATGCGATCGAGCCGCGCGGGGTCGTGTGCCAGCCGAACATCCCACAGGGTGAGTTCATCGTTTACTCCGCGACGCAGGTCCCGCACATCCTCAAGACCATGCTTGCTCTGACGGTCGGAGTGGCCGAGCAGAAGGTGCGCGTGATCGCCCCCGACGTCGGCGGAGGCTTTGGTTCCAAGCTGAACGTCTACGCAGAAGAGGCGATCTGCCTGGCGATCGGACGCAAGCTCGGTGTCCCCGTCAAGTGGATCGAGGAACGCTCCGAGGGCTACCTCGCCACCATCCATGGGCGCGACGTCGTTCAGGACATGGAGGTCGCGGCCGACGAAGACGGCAAGGTCACCGGCTTCAGGGCCAACCTTCACGCGGACATGGGCGCGTACTTACAACTCGTGACCCCCGGCATCCCGATCCTGGGGGCGTTCCTCTATCACGGGGTCTACGACTGCCAGGCCTACTCGTTTACCTGTACGGGAGTGTTCACGAACAAGACGCCGACGGACGCATATCGGGGCGCGGGACGGCCCGAGGCAACCTACGCGGTCGAGCGCATCATGGACGCGCTCGCTCGCAAGGTCGGCAAGGACCCCGTTGAGATCCGGAGGTTGAACTTCCTCGAGCCCTTCGACGAGGCGCGCGAGGTCATCACAGGCCTGTCCTTCGACTCCGGCAACTACGGGGTGTCGCTCGACAAAGCACTCGAGAACTTCGGCTACGACGACATGCGAGCCGAGCAGAAGAGACGGCGCGACTCGGGGGACACCAAACAACTCGGCCTCGGCGTCTCGACCTACATCGAGATGTGCGGCCTCGCCCCCAGTCAGGTGCTGGCCTCGTTGCGCTACGCCGCCGGAGGGTGGGACGCAGCCACGATCCGTTGTCATCCCACCGGCAAGGTCACGGCGATCACCGGAACCGCGCCTCATGGGCAGGGACACGTGACCTCGTGGTCGCAGATCGTGGCCGACGAGCTCGGCGTCCCGTTCGAGGACGTCGAGGTGCTGCACGGAGACACCGCCATCAGCCCGCTGGGTATGGACACCTACGGAAGCCGCAGCCTCTCGGTGGGAGGCGTCGCCCTGCACTATGCGGCACGAAAGATCGTGACCAAGGCGAAGACGATTGCCGCGCACGAGCTCGAGGTGGCCGAAGAGGATCTCGAGTACGACTCCGGCACCTTCTCGGTCAAGGGGGCGCCGGACAAGTCCAAGACGGTCGCCGAGGTCGCGTTCTCGGCGTGGACCGCACATAACCTTCCCGAGGGAACTGAGCCGGGTCTCGAGGAGACTCACGTGTTCGATCCGCCGAACTTCACCTTTCCCTCGGGTGCGCATCTCTGTGCGGTCGAAGTCGATACCGAGACCGGCCTCACTCGTGTAGTCAAGTATGTGGCAGTGGACGACTGCGGCAAGATCATCAACTCGGCGATCGTCGAGGGGCAAGTGCACGGGGGCATAGCCCAGGGCATCGCTGAGGCGATGTACGAGGAGGCTGTTTACGACGACAAC
The DNA here is from genome assembly GCA_030860505.1 of Actinomycetota bacterium. Taxonomy (GTDB): domain Bacteria; phylum Actinomycetota; class CADDZG01; order CADDZG01; family WHSQ01; genus WHSV01. The sequence continues at coordinate 1,438 of JALZIB010000090.1, read as the reverse complement.
GGCGTACTGATGACGTCGTCGATGGCCAACTACAGAGTGCCTTCGGCGGCAGAGCTCCCTAACTTCGAAACCGACCGCACCGAGACCCCGTCGACCACCAATCCGCTCGGCGTCAAGGGCATCGGCGAAGCCGGAACGATCGCGTCGCCACCGGCGGTGGTCAACGCCACCATCGACGCACTCGCGCCCTTCGGCATCGATCACATCGACAAGCCGGTGACGCCCGAACGAGTCTGGGCCGCGCTCCAGAACGCACGGGGTGGATCTGTCGAGGGCCGGGGCACCGACACGACGGCGGCGGGTAGCGGCGTTGGGTCCGCCGACACACCGGGGGGTGACGCATGATTCCGGCGGAGTTCGAATACGAGCTGGCTGAATCCGGCGACCACGCGCTCGAGCTGTTGAATCAGCACGGTGACGACGCCAAGTTGCTCGCCGGAGGTCACTCGCTGTTGCCGATGATGAAGCTGCGTCTCGCAACGCCCTCGCTGCTCGTGGACGTGGGCAGGCTGCACGACCTCAGTTACGTACGGGAGGACGGGGACGCCATCGCCATCGGCGCCCTCACCTGCCACGAGGACGTCAAGGACTCCGACGTCCTCGAACAGCATTGTGGGATCGTCTCCCACACCGCCGGCGAGATCGGCGATCCTCAGGTCCGTCACTTCGGCACCATCGGGGGTTCGATCGCTCACGGCGACCCCGCCTCGGATCTTCCGACGGTGATGCTGGCGCTAGAGGCCGAGTTCGTGGTGCGTTCGTCGGGGGGCGATCGCACACTCGGAGCCGGCGACTTCTTCACCGGTCTGTTCGAAACGGCCCTCGGTCCGGCGGATCTGCTGACGGAGATACGGGTGCCGAAGCTGACCGGCGGATGGTCGTATCAGAAGTTCCATCATCGCGCCCAGGACTGGGCGATCGTCGGAGTTGCCGCCGTGCAGCGGAACGGCGGCGCGTCGGTGGCGCTCACGAACATGAACGAGGTGCCCATGCGGGCGACGGGAGTCGAAGAGGCGCTCTCGGGCGGCTCCGACGCTGCGAGCGCGGCCAACGAGGCGGCGCAGAACACCTCGCCGCCGAGTGACCCCTTCGGCAGCGCCGATTACAGGCGCGACCTGGCCAAGGTGCTGACCCGCCGGGCGCTCGAGGAGGCGATGTCGTAGTGGTCTGTCGCGTAAGTAACGCCAGCACCGAGAGCGTCCCAGCGCGTCGAGGGCAAGGCGCGAGGAGTCGAGCGTACCTAGAGGTACGTGAGCGACGAGACACGCAGCCATCGGCGATGCAGGGGCGTTCGAATGCGTCGGCTATTTGCGCGGCGGGCCACTAAGTAATGACGAGTCGAGGGGAGAGCGCCCGGGACGGAGGGGACGCTCTCCCCTTCGCTTCGGTCGACGACCTCGAGTCGTCGCTTAGGGCGCACGCTTATCTTCCCGATCGC
>JALZIB010000079.1 GCA_030860505.1 Actinomycetota bacterium | reverse complement strand
GCGCAAGGATCGGCACTTCTCGACGCGCCGGCACGGCGTTCCGCCCGTCTAGTGGTCTGTCGCGTAAGTAACGCCAGCACCGAGAGCGTCCCTGCGCGTCGAGGGCAAGGCGCGAGGAGTCGAGCGTACCTGGAGGTACGTGAGCGACGAGAAACGCAGGCATCGGCGATGCAGGGGCGTTCGAATGCGCCGGCTATTTGCGCGGCGGGCCACTAGTGATTCGGTTCCGGGAGAGCGAGTGACGAAGAGGTTTGTGAGCCTGAATCGTGATGGACACCTTGCGATCGTGTCGCTCGATCGCCCCGAAGCGCACAACGCGCTCTCCGGGGTGATGGCCGACGAGATTGCAGAGACCTGTCGCGCGGTGTCCGACGACGATGATGTCTGGGTCGTGGTGTTGCGCGCCAACGGCGACAAGGCGTTCTGTGTCGGCGCGGACCTCAAGGAGCGCGGCTCGTTCACACTCGAAGACTTTCACGCCAACAGAAGGCGGATCCGGGGGATGTTCGAGGCCCTGCGGGCGATACCACAGCCGGTCGTGGCCGCCCCCTTCGGCTTCGCTCTAGGCGGAGGCATGGAACTGGTGTTGTCGTGCGACGTGGTCGTTGCCGCGGAAGGCACGCTGCTGGGCCTTCCCGAGGCGCGCGTTGGATTACTACCGGCGGGTGGAGGCACTCAATTGCTCACGCGCAAGGTGGGGACGGCGCGCGCCAAAGAGCTTATCTTTCGAGGGCGACGATTCACCGCCGAAGAGGGCATTGCGATGGGTCTCGTCGCAGAGGTTGTGGGTCGCGACGAACTTGACGCCCGCGCGCTGACGATGGCTCGGGACATCTGCGGGTCCTCGCCGATCGCGCTGCGTGAGGCGAAGAAGTCTATGGACGCGACGTTCGGCGTCGCGCTCGAGGACGGGGTCGAGCTCGAGAACGACTCCTGGAAGATCGTCATTGCGAGCGAGGACCGAGCCGAGGGCATCGCGGCATTCAACGCGAAACGCGATCCAGAGTGGAAGAACAGGTGAGCGCACCGTCGGCCGTTCGGATACGTGAGGTGGGGCCGCGCGACGGCATCCAAAGCGAACGCGCCCAAGTGGCGACGCTCGACAAGGTGACTCTCATCGACGCGTTGAGTGGCACGGGCTTGAGGTTCATAGAGGCGGTGTCGTTCGTGTCGCCGAAGGCGGTTCCCAACATGGCCGACGCGCGCGAGGTGTGGGCCGGCATCACCAGGAGAAGAGGAGTCTTCTACTCGGCGCTGGTCCCCAATGCGAGGGGGGCCGGGATCGCCACCGAGGCCGGAGTGGACGGGATGCAGGTGTTCATCGCGGCAAGCGACTCCTACAACCTTCGCAACCTGCGGCGCACCGTCGAGGAGTCGATTCCGGACGTCGAGGCGGTCGCCGAGGTCGCTCGCTCCGCCCATATCCCCGTGCAGGGGACGATCTCGACGGCGTTTGGTTGTCCCTACGAGGGCGACGTGCCGCCCGGAAGAGTGGTTCAGGTCAGCCGCTGGATGAGGGATGCGGGGGTCGGCTCGATCTCCTACGGTGACACTACGGGAATGGGCACGCCGCGCCGGGTGCGAGACGTGATCGAGGCGCTGCGCTCCAAGCTCCCCGAGCTCGAGCTCAACATGCACTTCCATGACACGAGAGGAACCGGGTTGGCCAACGTGCTGACTGCACTCGAGTTGGGCGTCGACTATTTCGACGCATCGGTGGGAGGAATGGGCGGAAGTCCCTACGCCGAAGGAGCGACGGGAAACGTCGCCACCGAGGATCTCGTTCACATGCTCGAGGACATGAACATTGATACGGGAGTGGACCTGGGCAAGTTGATCGAGGCGGCGCGCTTCGCTCAGTCGATCATCGAGGGCCGCTTACCGAGCAAGATGCTCCGGGCGGGACCTCGCTCGGACGTGAGGGGGCCGGTCACGAAGCGGGACCTCGACAGCCGTGTTTGACACCGTCTTGATCGCCAACCGGGCCGAGATCGCAGTTCGCATCGCGCGCACCTGCCGGCGGCTGGGAGTCAGGACGGTCGCGGTGCACTCGGACGTCGACGCGAACGCGAAGCACGTGGATGCGTGCGACGAAGCCGTAGCGCTACCCGGGGTGCGGCCCAGCGACACTTACTTGAACGTAGCCGCGCTTCTCGAGGCCGCGCGCGCCACGGGAGCCGACGCGATCCATCCCGGGTACGGTTTCCTGGCAGAGAACACCGGCTTCGCGGAGTCGGTGGCCGCTGCGGGGCTGGCATGGATCGGCCCCCCCGCCGCGGCCATGCGCAGGGTCGGCGACAAGATCAGCGCCCGGCGACTGGCCGAGGAGGCCGGCGTTCCGGTGCTCCCCGGCCTCACCGAGGCGCTCGAGGATGCCGGCCGCGTCGAAGCCTTTGGAGAGGAGTACGGCTATCCCCTCGCGATCAAGGCGGCCGGAGGAGGCGGGGGGCGTGGGCTCGAGGTCGTGCGCGGGCCCGACGAGGTAGTTCGAGCGTTCCAGGCCGCCCGGCGCGCGGCCGAGACCTATTTCGGTTCGAGCCAGGTCTTCGTCGAGCGTTACCTCGATGCCCCCAAGCATCTCGAGGTCCAACTTCTGTCGCCGAACGAGAACGAGTCGCTGTGGCTCGGCGTGCGCGACTGCTCGCTGCAGCGTCGTCACCAGAAGTTGATCGAGGAGACTCCGCCGCCGCGCCACAGAGAGATCGTCCCTCTCATGGGCGAGGCCGCGGTCGCCCTGGCCAAGGCGTGCGGGTACGTGGGAGCCGGCACGGCGGAGTTTCTCGTCGAGGCCGACGGCGCTTTTTACTTCCTCGAGGTCAACGCCCGCTTGCAGGTCGAGCACACGATCACAGAAGAGGTGCTCGGCCTCGACCTCGTTGAATGTCAGTTGACCATCGCGGCCGGTGACGCGCTCGGCTTGGTCCAGGATGAGCTCGAACCGCGCGGCCATGCCATCGAGTGCCGCATCAATGCAGAGGATCCGGCGCGCGCTTTCGTTCCGACGCCCGGAGTGATAACTCGTTATGCCGAGCCGTCCGGCGCGGGGGTGCGCGTCGACTCAGGCTACGGCGAGGGCGACGAGGTTCCGGGTGCCTACGACTCTTTGGTTGCCAAGATAATCACCACCGGTTCCGACCGTGCAGCCGCGATCGCGCACATGGCCGAAGCACTCGAGTCCATGACCGTCGACGGCATCAGCACAACGATCGCGGCGCACATGCTGCTGCTGGAGGACGAGTCGTTCGCGTCCGGCGGGCACACGACGCGCACCGTCGAGGCCGGTGCGGTGCTGGATCCGCTCACCCAGCCGGGGCAGGGCGTCCTCCTGGTGCGCGGCCGCCCCGTCAGGCTGTGGCACCGGGGCATGGCTGCGTCGGCGGCCGCCGCGGTTGGCGCGGAGTCCTCAGGGGAGCTCACCGCGCCGATGCAGGGAACCATCCTGAAGGTCCTGGTCGCCGAGGGCGACGAGGTCAAGGCCGGGGATCCGCTCATGGTCGTCGAGGCGATGAAGATGGAAACGACCATCGCTGCTCCGAGGGACGGAACGGTGACGAGAATCGCCGTGGAGCAAGGGGGGACCGCGGGAGCCGGCGAGGTCCTTGCGGTGGTCGAATAGACGTCGACGGCGCGTTGTTCGGCGGCGCGCTTGCCCAAGTCGTCGTCGCGCTGGCCGTCGGATGGGTGCTCGCCGGCGCGCTGTTGCAGTGGGCCGGCGCTTCAGCCCGAGGTGAGGAGCCGAGGAGAACGCTCGAAGGCATCGGTCTTCCGGAGCACGTTCTCCTCGCCATCGCAGCCTTCGTTGCGCTGAGTGCCGTTGCCATGGTGGTGCACGCACTCGGGCGCGGCATCGTGTTCGCCAATCCCGTCGTGGTTCCGGCGGTCGGTGTCGCGATCGTCGTCTGGGGTGTGAGGCGGAGGAGTTGGCCATTCTCGGCGCCGTGGATTCTCATAGCCGTCGGCGCGCTGATCCTCGTGGCCATCTTCGTAACACCGGTACTGCTCGAGGGTACCGGTGTGCGTGCGGGAGACTCGTCGTTGCACATGGGTTGGACCGAGCAACTTCTCCGGGGCGAGTCCGTGCCACCGGGCCCGGCGCCGGAGTTCGGCCGCAACGCTTATCCGTGGGGCTTCCATGCGGTGATGGCGACGATGGTTCGGTTGGTGCCCGGCACGAACACCTTGGTGGCTCAGGAGGCCCTGCACCTGTTGTTGCTGTTGGGAATCCCGCTCGGGTGCGCGTGCTTAGCGCGCCGGCTGCGACCCGGTTCGGGCTGGGCAGGAGCCCTGTGCGGCTCGCTGATCGCCGGCTTTGGTTGGATCATTGCCGAGGGGCCGGACTTCGTCGCCTCGCCGCTGGAGGCGCGCTACGGCGCGGACATGGTTGCGGCCTCGCCCAACTCCGTCTATGAGTTGTTTCCGCCCGCCTTTCCGCGCGAGGTCGGCCTCGTCGTGCTGGCCGCAGCGGGCCTCCTGATCGCGCTTGCGGTTGCTACCGGGAACAGGCGCGTTGGCCTGCTTGCGGGCGTTTCGACGGGTCTCGTCGGCCTGTTGAGCGTCCCGCTCTTTCTCAGCGCGATCGTGTGGACGGTCGTCGGCGCGGCTCTCTCTGGACGGGGTCAACGCCGGCGGATGCTGGCATTACTCGCCGGGCCGGCACTGGCCGTTTTCTCGCTCTGGGCCGGTCCCGTCGTCTTCAATTACATCCGTTACGGCGGGTTCGTGAACATCACCTCGCGCCTCGGGGTCGAGTGGCCCATTGGGATCGCACTGGTGTCGTGGGGACTGCTGTTCCCCCTTGCCTGCATCGGCGTTGCGACGGCCTGGCGCTCGGGTGAGCGAGGGGCGCGCGTGCTCCTTGGTTTCGCCGCCGCCGCGATCGTGATGCTCGCGTTGTCGCGCGCTCGGGCTGCGTTCGACTGGCAACTCGCCGGCAACGCCACTGCGCTCCATCAGGGACGCGTATGGCCCGTCGCGCACTTGTTGGGGGCGGGATTCGCGGGGGCAGCGCTGGGGGCCGGCTTCGAGTGGCTGAGACGCCGCTGGGAGCTCGTCGCCGCGCTCGCCGTCGCCGTGGTTGCGACTCTCGGGTCGCTCTCTCTGTGGCTGTCGTCCGAGGCCCTCGCCGAGATCATCCGCAATCACGAGGACGGCTACCTCTACAACCGTGACGAGTTCGCGTCGGGCTCGTTCGTGATGGAGGCCGCCGGGGAGCTCGGCCCGGGAGACGTCGTGCAGGCTCCGAGTGGCGACGACAACGTGCTCGGCTTGTGGCTCTTTCAGTTCTCCGGAGCGCGTATCAGCGGCCACGAGGACTCCCGTTATCCCGGCAACGAGTTGCGAATTCGTTACGAGGAGCTCGCCGAGCGCTACGGCGACGCGGTCGAGGCGGGTGGATTCGAGGCCGACTACGTCCCCCTGCCCAGGTCCAGCGCCGAAAGGGCCGGCGTGCCGGTGAGCGAGGTCGTCGCCGAGGGCCCGTTCAGGGGCGAAGCCTGGGTGCTCGTCGAAGCCGGCGCGCTGCGCTAACGAATCTGGTGAAGAGTTCTCTCTTGCGGCTGTCCTCAGAGAAGAGAATCTCTACGCCTCCAGAAGGTGGAGGAATCGAGCTGGAGAGAAGACAGGGATACTTCCTGCGAGCTGGAGCAGATGCTCGTCGCCGGAGACGAGCGCTGCGCTCTCACTCTGCGCGAGCGCGATGAGGTAGTCGTCGCCGGGGTCGCGTGATCGAACGGGCGGCGGCTCGTCTGGGTCCCCGGCGCTTCGTGAGGAGCCCCCAAGCCATTCGAGGACACGACGGGCCTCCTCCGACTCGATTCGCTTGCGCACCTTTGGGGTACGCCAAGGCACGCTCGAGATCGGCGATGAGAGCGGGCGATACAACGAGCCCGAACTCCCCCTGTTGCCAGGCGCGCAGCACCTGCGCTGGGGCACCTCCCGGTGAGAGCAGTGCAGAGATGATGCGGCCGACCGGAGCCGGAGGAACTCCCCTCAGCCAGCTCTGTGGCCGGGGGCACCCGAACGGCTGGAGCTCCCCCCGGGACCCCGTTTTCCGACCTCTGCGTCTTCCACCCCCGATCTGGTGGGTCAGAAGCGCAGAGAACGGGCCGAGGGAATGACTGGCAACGGAGCGTGTTAGCTCTCGTATGGGTGAGCTCAAGTTCATCGACTCGATTCTCTCGGGGCCCCCGGATCCCCATTCCGGCGCGCCCCACACACCCGACGACGCGGAGGCGCTCGACGCGTACTCCCAGGTCGTCACGCGCGTGGCCGAAGTGTTGGCACCCTGCGTAGCCAACCTGCGCATCTACCGGAGGATCGGGCGGATGGGCCGGGTCGAAGGCGGTGGCAGCGGGGTCGCCATCACACCCGACGGTTTCATCCTCACCAGCGCGCACGTCGTCGCAGGGACCGACCGCGGCGAGGCGGTGTTCGCAGATGGCAGCGAGGCGATGGTCGAGATCGTCGGCACCGACCCGCTCAGTGATCTGGCAGTCGTCCGTAGCCTTGGAGTTGAGCTGCATGCGGCGCAGCTGGGCGACGCTGCTCAGCTCCGGGTCGGCCAGCTCGTGGTCGCGATCGGCAACCCGCTGGGCTTTGCGGGCTCGGTTACGGCCGGTGTAGTGAGCGCGTTGGGGCGATCGTTCCCAACCCGTGCGGGGGCGGTCATGAGACTGGTCGAGAACGTCATCCAGACCGACGCGGCACTTCACCCGGGCAACTCAGGCGGCGCGCTTGCGGATTCAGGTGGACGCGTGGTCGGCATCAATACCGCGCTGGTGGGGCCCGGTCTGGGTCAGGGCCTCGGGCTCGCGGTGCCGATCAACGCCGCCACTCGGCGGATCATCGCAGCTCTCATGACCGAGGGGCGCGTGCGGCGCGCCTACATCGGGATCGTCGGTGGCCCCCGTCCCGTCCCGCCGCGACTCGCGCAGGAGACGGGGCAGCGAACCGCAATCGAGGTCGTCCAGGTCCTTCCCGGTAGCCCCGCTGATCGCGCCGGGTTGCGCAGCGAGGATCTCATCGTCGAGATCGGCGGGGCCGAGGTCGGCTCGATGGACGACCTCCAGCGGCTGACTGGCTCCGACGTCATCGACCGGCTCGTCACCGCAGTGATCTACCGCAACGGCGCGCGCACGGAGATCGGGCTGCGTCTCGAGGAGCTCCGGACCTAAGTTCGGAGCTAAGGGTCCGACGCAGGATAAGAAGCCTGAGTTATCTTGCGGCGGGCCCTAAGACGTGAGCGCGCGGGCGATCACCATGCGCTGGATCTCGCTGGTGCCCTCGAACAGCGTGTAGATCTTCGCGTCCCTGTACCACTTCTCCACGGGGAAGTCCTTGATGTAGCCGTAGCCGCCGAGCACTTGGACGGCCTGCTCGGTGACCTTGACCGCGACCTCGCCGGCCTTGAGCTTGCTCATCGAGCCCTCGGCCTTGTTGAAGGGCTGGCCGGTGGCGGCGAGCCATGCGGCGCGGTGCACGAGAAGACGCGCGCACTCGATCTCGGTCGCCATCTCGGCGAGGAGGTTCTGGACGCTCTGGTGCTGTGCGATCGGCACGCCGAAGGCCTTGCGGTCCTTGGCGTAGTCGATCGCGAACTCGAGCGCGGCGCGCGCGACGCCGACCGCCTGGGCGCCGACCGCGGGACGGGTTACCTCGAAGGTGCGGAGCGCACCGGAGGACCGTCCGCTCGATTCGCCCCTGCGGGCCTTGCCGAGCTTCTCGTCGAGTCGCTCGATCCCGCCGAGCACCCGGTCGGCCGGGATGTGACAGTCCTCGAGGATGACCTCCGAGGTGTCGCTGGCCCTGATCCCGAGCTTCCTTTCCTTCTTGCCCGGCCTGATGCCGGGGTCGTCCTTGTGGATGATGAAGGTCGCCTGACCGCGGTGCCCGAGCTCGGGGTCGACCGTCGCCACGACGACATAGACGTCGGCGTACCGACCGTTGGTGATGAAGACCTTCTGACCGTTGAGCACCCAGTCATCGCCCTCGCGTTTGGCCTTGGTGCGGAGGTTGCGGACATCCGAGCCGGCCTGCGGCTCGGTCACCGCGAAGGCACCGACCTTGGGATCTTCGGGCGTGCCGAACATCCTGGGGGCCCACTCGAACAGTTGCTCCGGGGTGCCGACCGCGGCGAGCGCGCTTAGCGGGAGTCCGGTTCCGAAGAGGGCGAGTCCGATCCCGGCGCAGCCCCAGAAGGTTTCCTCCATGAGGATCGGAAGGGTCAGGCCCGTCGGGTCCTGCTGCGCCTGGAGGTAGATGTCGATCGAGTACAGCCCCGCCTCGGCCGCCTTCTGGAGCACGGGCCAGGGGAACTCCTCCGACTCGTCGTAGTGGGCGGCGACGGGTCGAATCTCCTTCTCGGCGAACTCGTGTGCCCACTTCTGAAGTTCGATCTGGTCCTCATTGAGGGCGAAATCCATGCAGTCCTCCTGTCGCTGGCCTTGTTCCCGGCGCGGCCCCCGGACGAGGGGCCGATGCCGTACGTCGAGGTTCTACATTACTTGACCGTTGAGTCAAGTTTTGATGCTACCGGCTACTATTCCTTCCCGCAAGGCACAACAAAGGGGTCCGGGTTTGAGCCGCATCGACTCCCAGTCCGCTCGCATCGACGAGCAGGGCCCCTGTTGTTCGACCTATGACCCGGCTCAGAACTGGGCGAGCATCTCCGGCGCCAGGCTCACTGATTCCTGGCCGTCTCTTCCGAGCCGCCGACGAGGGGCGGCGATCGCGCGTCATCACCAATTAGGGTCTAGCCCATGGACTTCGATCTCACCCCCGAGCAGCGTGAATTCACCAAGACCGTCGAGGCGTTCGTCGACGACGCCATCAGGCCCCATGCCGAACGCTGGGACGCCGAGGGCGAACTTCCCTTGGACGCGGTCAAACAGATGGCGGAGCTCGGCTTGTTCGGTCTTCCCTTCCCCGAGGAGTACGGCGGCATGGGGGGCGATTTTCTGACCTTGTGCCTCGCGATCGAGGCCATTGCACGGGTCGACTCCTCGCTGGCGATCACGCTCGAGGCGGCCGTGGGGCTGGGGGCCATGCCCATCTGGCATTTCGGCACCGAGGAGCAAAAAGAGAAGTGGCTTCCCCAACTAGCCAGGGGCGAGAAGCTCGCCGGGTTCGGTCTCACCGAGGCGGGCGGCGGCTCCGATGCAGGCGCAACCAAGACGACCGCCAAGCTCGTCGACGGCCACTGGCTGATCAACGGCTCCAAGGCGTTCATCACGAACTCAGGCACCTCGATCACCGAGTTCGTCACCGTCACCGCGGTGACGGGCGAGCGGAAGCGAGCGGGGAGGGCGGGGGGAGAGGACGGAGTCGGCCACAAGGAGATCTCGGCCATCATCGTCCCGATCGGCACCGAGGGCTTCGAGGTCGGCAAGGCCTATCGCAAGATGGGCTGGCACCACTCCGACACGCGCGAGCTGAGCTTCAACGACGTGCGGGTGCCCGAGGCCAACCTCTTGGGGGCCAGGGGAGAGGGCTTCCGCAACTTCCTCAAGATCCTCGACGATGGTCGTATCGCCATCGCGGCGCTTGCCGTGGGCCTCGCCCAGGGCTGCGTCGACGAGTCCCTCAAGTACGCCAAGGAGCGCACTGCCTTCGGCCGTCCCATCGGTGACTTCCAGGCGCTGCAGTTCAAGATCGCCGACATGGCCATGAAGACGGAGCTGGCGCGCACCGCCTACCACAAGGCCGCCTGGCTCAAGGAGCTGGGACGCCCCTATAAGAAAGAGGCGGCCATGGCCAAGCTCTACGCTTCAGAGATCGCAGTAGACGTCGCGCGCGACGCCGTTCAGGTGCACGGCGGCTACGGCTATATCGAGGAGTTTCCCGTCTGCAGGCACTTCAGGGACTCCAAGATCCTCGAGATAGGCGAAGGAACGTCCGAGGTCATGCGAATCCTCATCGCGCGCGAGCTCGGGCTGGCTCAGGCTTGACCTCCGAGCGCGCACCGATAGCGAACGCCTCCGAGCTCGAGGCCGTTGTGGCGGCTGCAACTGTCTTTCGATCGATCTCTATCGACACCGAGTTCCTGCGCGAAAAGACCTACCGGGCCAAGCTCTGTCTCGTCCAGATCGCGATCGACGAAGAGATCCACTTGATCGACCCTCTTGGAGGCCTCGATCTCAAACAGATAGCGGAGCTCATCGCGGATCCCGATATCGAAATCGTCATCCATGCAGGAAAGCAGGACTTCGAACTCTTTTTCGAGGACTACGGGGTCGTTCCCGCCAACGTCTTCGACGTTCAGCTTGCGGCCGCCTTCGCCGGCTATGGATCGTCGCTTCCGTACGGCCGTCTGGTAAGCGAGTTGGCCGGCGTCCAGCTCGTCAAGGGCGAGTCCTATACCGACTGGTGCAGGCGGCCGCTGACCGAAGCCCAGGCTCGCTACGCGGCCGACGATGTCCGCTATCTCGGCGCCATCTCGGCGCGCGTGACCAAGGAGCTCGAGGACCTCGGGCGAGTCGAATGGGCGCGCGAGGAGATGCGCCGGCAGTTCGAGGACGCCGACTCCTACCGGTTCGATCCGGAGTCGGCGTGGCTGAAGGTGTCGGGACGCGGTTCGCTCTCGGCGCGCCAGCTCACAGTGCTGAAAGAGGTCGCGCGCTGGCGCGAGGAAACCGCGTCGAGCCGCAACGTCCCTCGAGGATGGCTCGTGCGGGATCCCTCGCTGGTCGAGATCGCTCGACGCGGTCCAAGCTCCGCCGGAGAGCTCAAGTCGATTCGCGGCTTCAATGCGCGCGAGGTCGAGCGCAGCGCGCGCGACATCATCGCAGCGGTCGAAGCGGGCTCAGCGGCCAAGGCGGTCGCGCCGGCGCCGACCTTTCCCAAGAGCGCGCAGGCGCGCGCCCGTATGCTTGCGGGACTCGCCGATGCGATCGTTAGGGCGCGCTGCGAGCGCGCGAAGATCGCAACGGAACTCGTCACCAACCGCACCGAGGTGGAGAGTCTTCTCGCCGAGGTCGTGAACGGAAGCCTGAACGAGTCGCGCCACCGATTGCTGGACGGCTGGCGCCGTGACCTGGCGGGCGAGGCGGTACTCGACCTCGCGCGTGGGCGCATAGCCCTGAGGGCCGTCGATAGATCGCCGTACATTCAAGAAGTACCGGTCGAAGAGCTCCCTCCGCACTAGGGCTAGGACAACCACATGGCAGAAGAAGAACGCATCGCGCTGTATCTCGACTTCGAGAACCTCGCGCTCGGGGCGAGAGATCGCGGCGAGAAACTCGACATGTCCGTGATCATGGATGCGCTTTCCGAGCGCGGACGCGTCGTGACTCGGCTGGCTTACGCCGACTGGAACCTGTTCGCCGAGCACCGGCAGGGCCTGGTTAGCCAGCGCATCGACATGATCGAGATCCCTCAACGCACGGGGATGGTGCGCAAGAACGCTGCGGATATCAAGCTGGCCGTAGACGCGCTCGAGTTAGCTCTCGAGCGCGAATACATCACGACCTTCGTCATCGCATCGGGTGACAGCGACTTCACACCGCTCGTTCTCAAGCTGCGGGAGCTCAACAAGCGTGTGATCGGCGTCGGGGTCGAGGGCTCGACGTCCGAGTTGTTGCCGGGAGCTTGCGACGAGTTCCTGTTCTACGAACGGTTACTCGGCCCCGGAACCGCAAAGGCGGCGCCCAAGAGGAGACGACGCAAGAAGGCCGACGGCGAGGAGGACGAGTCCTCGTCCGACACAGCCGAGATCTCCCGCCTCATCACCAGGACGATGAGCGGTCTGCAACGCTCGACCGACGGGCCGGTTCTTTCCTCGATGGTCAAACGTGTCGTGCTTCGCAAGGATCCCACCTTCTCCGAGAACGACTACGGCTTCAGAGCGTGGGGCGAGCTGATGAGGCATTTGGCGAGCCTCGGTGTCATCGAGCTGAGGAGCGGCAGCGCCGATGGCGACCCTGTGGTCGACTTCCCCGCCGACGGCGGAGGTGAGGCGAAAGCGTTCGAGTTGTTACGCGATGTCGTGGAGTCACTCGAGAAGCGCAACGGTCCCCCTCCTTTGTCGAGTCTCAAGAACGAGCTGCGCAAGAGACAGCGAGGCTTCAGCGAGAAGAACTACGGTTACGGAGGCTTCCTACAGTTCGTGAAGGCTGCGACCGCAAAGGGCGTGGTGGACATGGAGTGGAGCGACAAGGACGAGGACTACTTTCTCTCCACGGTGAAGTAACCCAGCCAACCGGCTAACCGGTCAGGCTGGGGTCGGTTACGACCACGTCTCCGAGGACCTCGTCGATGCGCTTCACGACGTCGTCGTCCAGCTTCAAGCCGGATGCCTTGACGTTTTCTCGCACCTGCTGCGACTTGGTCGCCCCGATGATCGCCGCGGCGACGTTGCCGTTGTTCAGCACCCACGCAAGCGCAAGGGTCGCCATGGCCACGCCGAGGTCGTCGGCGATGGGCTTGAGGTTCTGCACCGCCGCCAGCGTCTTGTCGCTCAGGTAGTCCTCTCTGATTCCAGTGCCGGACGCCCCGCGCGTGCCCTCGGGACGATCCTCGCCCGGCTTGTACTTGCCGGTGAGCACGCCCATTGCCAGCGGCGACCAGCAGATTTGGCCGATGCCCTCTTTGCGGCACAGGGGAATCACTTCGCCCTCGGGCACGCGCCATAGCATCGAGTACTGCGGCTGACTCGAGACGATGCGATCGAATCCCATCTCGTCCGCGATGCGCAAGGCCTCGGCCATCTGCTGGGCGGTCCACTCGCTGACCCCGATGTAGTGCGTCTTGCCGCTCCGAACCAGGTCCTCGAATGCACGCAGCGTCTCCTCGAGACGCACCTCTGGGTCGAAGCGATGTGCCTGATAGAGATCGACGTAATCGGTCTGGAGCCGCTCGAGCGAGGTGTTGCACGATTCGATGATGTGCTTGCGGGAAAGCCCGGAGTCGTTAACGGTGTCGCCGGTCGGCCAGAAGACCTTGGTGGCGAGCACGTAGGATGATCGCCGCACACCCTTGAGGATCTCGCCGAGGACAGACTCGGCCTTGCCCCGCTCGTAGATATCGGCCGTGTCGAAGAAGTTGATGCCCTCATCGAAGGCCGCCTCGACGCAACTGCGCGCCGCGTCGTCGCCGACCTGGCCCCCGTGTGTGATCCAGTTTCCGAGTGCGATCTCGCTGACCTTGAGTCCCGTCGAACCTAAGTTTCTGTATTCCATTCGCCTACCTTAGTAGCAGTGATGCAGTAGCAGTGATGCCGGCGCGTGGCGGGGGCCGGCATGGGACGGCCCCCGCAACTGCGAACGTCAGTCGTCTTCCTCTTCGCCCTGGTTGTCGCCGTCGTTCTCTTCGGCTTCCTGTTCGACATCGCGCCCGCCCTCTTCGACGTCCTGCTCGACCTCGTCGCGCGCGTCGTCGGAACAAGCCGCCAGTGCACCGCCGCTCAGTGCCAGCAGAGCTGCAAGCGCGAGGGAGCTGATGCGTCGCCTCATGGATCCACCCTCTCTCCGCCGTATCCCTTATGTCGGAATTCTGTACCCAGAAGGGCGCAACTAAACAGGCGAGTTGCGGTTTCAGCGCAACCAGGTGCGCATGATGGCCTTGCTGAAGCCCCATGCGTAGCGGAACGTAGTCGGCTTCTTGCTGGCGCCCGACGCCCTCGCTCGGATGGTTATGGGAACCTCGATGACGTTCATCCCTTTGCGGGAGGCGTCGAGGATCAGCTCCGAAACGTAGAACTGGTCCTGACGAAGATCGAGCCGCCGCAACGCCGATGACGTCATCGCCCGGTAGCCGGTTGAAGGATCCGTAATGCGCGTGCGACCCAGCAACGTCAACAGCCACGCAAAAATCCGAACGCCGTGTTTGCGGGCGTGGGATTCGATCTCGAAGTGACCTAGGACGCGCGAACCCTGGACCATGTCGACGTCATTTTCGAGCAGCGGCTTGACCAGGAGCTCCATCTCGCCGGGATCGTGCTGGCCGTCGGCGTCCAAGGTGACGATCACACGCGCTCCGGCGGCGAGTGCGGCCCGATAGCCGAGGCGCACAGCAGCCCCCGAACCACGTCGCAGGTCGCGACGAATCACCACCGCGCCGAGGTTGCGCGCCGCGGCCTCCGTCGCGTCGGTGCAGCCGTCGGCGATGACAATGGGCTGGAGCCTCAGGCCGCCGACCTCGGCGGGCATCTCGGCGAGCACCCTGGGGATGTTGTCGGCCTCGTTGTAGGCGGGAATGACTACCGCAACGGAGCCGACCAACTCGGGGTGGCCCTCGTCCTGAAGCCGGCGCAGCGCGACGTAGTCGACGAAGTCGCCGAGCTCGCCGGACAGAGTGTCGTCGCGAACGAAGCCCCGAAAGACCAGTGCCAGAGTGAGCAGGTTCGACAGCACGAGCAGGCCGATGATGCGCCGTTCGCCGCCCGGATCGAATCCGAGGGCCGACAGGATCGGGTCGAGGAGGCTGGGCGCGACCGCCGCGACCGTGAGGGCCGAGGACACCGCTGCGATGAGCAGCGCCTCTCCGCGCCGGAGCTGGCCCTTGCGATAACGAACGATGGCGAAGGTTGCGAGAAGCGCGGCAACGACTGCGCCGAAGATCCTGAGCCCCATGCGGGGAGCCTCCTCGATCTGCGTACCCGGCCCCAGCGATCCGGATGAACCGCCGGTGGTCCGGCAGCGGCTTCGCCGCCAGAGCAACCCTCAAGTTGCCTGTCGGGCCACCAGGAGGCTAGCACGTAAGCCCCTCGCTAAGGCGTAAGGGACGGCTCGTCGCGGCCGCGCCGGACCGGACAACCGCTACTGGCTGAGGTAGGGCCGTTTTGGCCGCTCGACCGCCTCGATGGTCGTCGAGTCGACGATCACCTCTCGCCCCAGCGGGTACATCTGACCCGAGACCCGCACCCAGTCGTCCTCCTTGAATCCTCCAGGAGGCGCCCCCACGACTCGCACGCTGACGCTCAATGCGTCTGCGACGCAGCAGCTCACCAAGAAGCGAGTGAGGACGAACTCGTCGGCCGGGGCGCCCGCCTCTCTTGTGACGAAGCCGGTGAAGTCGACGTCTTCGCCGGCGCGCTCGACCAGCGCGTCGACTCCCTCGCCCGAGCGGAGTCCACCGGCGACGTCGAGCAGAGAAAGGTCGCCGCCGGCGATGTCCGAGGCCGAGGTCGAGATACCTCCGCTGCTAAAGGCGGAGCGACGGTCTGCGGCATAGGAGCCCAGCGACGCGGGCGGCAGGGCCAGCACCGCGATGACCGGCAGGACGATCAATCCCACACCCCACGCGCTCGTCCTCGTGATGGGAGTTTGGGTTTCGCCCCGGACCGATGCCACGCGGCCGACGAAGCCGATCGTGAGCAGGATGGCCCCGGTCGGCACGACCCAGGCGGTGCGCGACGAAAGAAACAGCGAGGTTCTGTCGGCGATGATCAAGAACCAGAAGACCGCGGCCCAAGAGCCGAGTGCGACGGCGTCGAGGACCCTGGTGGGACACACGGAGCGCCCGACGCGCTCCCTGGAGCGGAGTCCCTCGGCGGTACGCACGGCGCTCACCCGAACACCACCTCGAGCCACAGGCATCCGATGAGGGTCGCGGTGGTGACCACGACCACGACGGTGCGGAAGAAGCCCTGCCGGAAGGTCGCGCCGTAGAGGATTCCCAGCTTTGTGTCCACCATCGGACCGAAGACGAGGAACGCGAGTTGTGCGCCGACGCCGAACTGGACGAACGACGCGGCCACGAAGGCGTCCGACTCCGAGCACAGAGAGAGCAAAAAGGCGAGCCCCATCATGGCCAGCAGGTTCAGCACCGGGGTGTTGGCGACCCCCCCGATGATCGACTGTGGGACGAAGGTCTGAAGCGCAGCAGCGATGAGGGCGCCGATGACCAAAAAGCGTCCCATGAACACGAAGTCGCCCGACAGATGCCCGAAGAAGGCCCGTCCTCGGCCCCCCTCCTCGTGATCGTGGGAGTGGTCGTGGCGCTCGGCCTTCTCGGAGCGCCGCTTCAGCAGCTGCTCCTTCGTTTCGTCGCTGACGACGTAGCCGACGGCCATGGCCACGAGGAATCCGAGGCCCGCTCGTCCCAGCACCATCGGCCACAGGATGTCTCTGCCCCTGTAGGCGACGGCGGTGGAGGCAATGACGATCGGATTGAGGACGGGAGCGGCGAGCATGAAGGTCACCGCCGCCGACGGCATGAGCCCCTTGACGATGAGCCGGCGAGCCACGGGAACGGACCCGCACTCGCAGACGGGGAAGGCGGCCCCCGCAAGGCCCGACACGGGGAGTTGCAGTGGTCGAGGCAGCGAGGCCAGCTTCTCGAAAATCGTCTTGGGCACGAAGACCTCGATGCCCGCCGACACGAGCGCGCCGAGCGCGATGAACGGAATGGCCTCGACTAGGAGGCTTCCGAACACTAGGAAGAAGTTCTGGACTGCGGCGACGCTGGTCGGCTCGAAGACAACCAGGAGCGCGCCGAAGGCGAACAGCGCCAGCGCGGTCGCACCGGCATGGCGGTAGCCGGAATCGAACCGGGCCTCGGCCCCCGGAGCGTGAACCGCCATCAGCAGTACCTCGCAAAGCTCACGGCAATGGCGGGGAAGACGTCGCCGAAGAAGTCCTCGTCAGGACCCCCGAGTCGTTCGAGCTCGTCGACGACGAGGTCCTCGGAGACCCCGGCGTCGGTCAGCGCCCGCTGGTCGAGAAAGAACCCACCTGGTACCGCGGCCTCGGTTACGGCCTCGCCGACGGCGTCGTCGACGAGCGCAACGAGCGAGGCGCCGTCGACCCCTCCGTCGACGGCCGATCCCGCGGCGGTCACCACGAGCGAGACCGAGCCGTCCGCCGCCTTCTCGGCGGCGGAGACGATTGCCTTCAGCCCGCGGTCGAGTTGCCCGATGCGACCCTCCATCACCACCGTCATGATGTCGGTTACATCGTCGTCCCCGAACCCATCAGACAGCATCTCGACGGCGGGTCCGATCTGATTCTCGGGGGCGATGACGACCTCGTCTTCGTCTCCGCCCACGTACCAGTCGCCGCCGATCACACCGCGATCCGTAGGGGAGGTCCCGACCAGACCGATGAGCGGCTCTTGGGCCATGGCCTCGTCGAGGTCGTCGGCCAGGGTCGCAATGATGGGAACCTCGGCGCGCGGCGAGAACGCCCGCACCAGCTCGCCGCGCTCATTACGCATGAAGGTCCCAGTGACCCCGTGCTGGCGGGGCGGCCCCCCGGCCCCGATGGTGCTCAGGACGGCGGCGGGATCGAGCGGAAGCGCGCCGACGTCTCCGTCCATCGTCGCCGCGCCCACGTCCATGAGCTCTTCGAGATAAGGCCACGCAGCCCTGCTCGCCTCCAGCTCGGTGCTGCCGATGCCCTTGTAGATCACCTGGAGGATGAGGGCGGGAGCGTCATCCCCCCCGGCGACCCCCTCGAGGGCTGTACCCGAACGCACCTCGGGGAAGGGCCGCTCGAAGCCGATGAGCTCGGTGAGCGTCGGCGCGATCTGGTCCACGGTCGCGCCCGCCGGAAGCTCCATCTGCGTTACACCGGGACCCGCGAAGGCGATCGGGATGCGCGCGGCCTCGAGCTCGGGCGAGGGCCAGGCGGTGGCGCCGTCGGTCTTGCGGTAGCCGCTTCCTCCGCTGATCCTCTCGTCGCGCGCGATGGCGAGCACCTCGGGCGAACGGCCCTCTCGAAACCCTGCTTCGATGCGCGATCGAAGCCCCGGGTCGAGCGAGCAGAACGGAACCTCCGACGCCGTAGCCGTCTGCTCGTCGCAGGAGCGACCGACGCAGCCAATGCGGAGTGCGAGGGCGGGGAGCCCGAGGACGCCGAGAAGGATGAGAAGTGACATCATCTTGCGTCCGAAAAACACGCAACTCAGGCTACCGTGATGGCAGTAATGAGTATCAACACGGCAACCGTCAGGCGTCCGGACACGCGCAGGCTCACCGGAGCGCTGCTGCTGGGAGCGCTCGCGCTGGTGATTGTGGGGCGCGCGGCGGGACTCGACCAGGTGCCGGCTGCGGGAACCTTCGTGCTCATCTTCACCTCGCTCGTCGTCGAGGCGCTTCCCTTCGTTCTCATGGGGGCGCTGGTGTCGGCGGTCATCGAGGTCTACGTCCCGGTGCACTGGTTCGCCAAGGTGGCGAACCTCCCGGTGCCGGTCCAACTGCCGGCCGCGGCCCTCGGCGGGTTCGCCTTTCCCGTGTGCGAGTGCGGCTCCGTCCCCGTGGCGAGGCGGCTCATAGCCAAGGGCATGCACCCCTCCGCAGGTCTCGCTTTCATGCTCGCCTCGCCTATCCTCAACCCCATCGTGCTTGTGTCCACGGCCGTGGCCTACGCGGGCCGAGGGGTGGCGACCGAGATGGTGCTGGGCAGAGCGGGCCTCGGCCTGATCCTCGCACTGGCGGCCGGCTGGGCGATTGGGGGCGAGGGGGCCAAAGACCTGCTCAGGCCCCGTCCGGATGATGTGGCCGCCGCCCACCCCGATCTCTCCCGGGCGCCCGAGTCACGCTTCAGCTCCTTCACCGGGCATCTGGCCGCCGACTTCTTCTTCATGGGCCGTTTTGTGGTGCTCGGTGGAGCGATCGCGGCTTTGATGCAGACGGCGATTCCGCAGAGCATCGTGTCCGGGGTCGCTCAGACACCCATCGTTGGTGCCCTGGCGCTCATGGGCCTCGCCTTCGTGCTCTCTTTGTGCAGTGAGGCCGACGCCTTCGTCGCGGTCAGCTTCGTCCAGTTCCCGCTCGGCTCGCAACTGGCGTTCCTTGTCTTCGGCCCGGTCGTGGACGCAAAACTGGTGCTGCTCTACGGAGCGACCTTCAGGCGACGCTTCGTGCTGAGGCTCACCGCCATCGCTCTGCCGGTGACGCTTGCGGGTTCGTTGTGGTTCGAGGTCATGATGCAGCCATGAAGCGGGGGGCGGAGTGAGCAACTCCAGACTCGCGCGTGCGCTGGTGCTCACTGCCTGGGCGGGCTTCTTCGGCTACCTGTGGGCGAGCAACGACATGGTCCGCTACCTCGGCCCCCGCACTTACTGGGTGGTGCCCTTCGGTTTCATCACCTTGGGTGCTGCGGCCGCCGCCCACTTCGTGGCGCTGGGTAGCGAGAGACGGTCGTCGACCGGCACGCGGGCGGCGACGGGATTGTCTCGCAGTGATCTCATCGGGATCGCGGCTTTGATCCTCCCGATCGTCGCGGCCGCGGCCGTGCCTCAGGCCGAGCTCGGCGCCCTCGCCGTGTCCCGCAAGGCCACGGGAGCCGGGGCCACGGCCGGATTCGTCGCCCCACCCGCGCCCGAGGCGGGCCGCGCGCCCAACTTCATCGACGTTCATTTCGCAAACGAGTCCGAGGAATATGCCACCACGCTCGGCATCGGCGACGGCACGGAGCTCGGACTGGTCGGATTCGTGTCCGACTCGACTACGGCCGGAGAGTTCACACTCACCCGGTTTTACGTGTCGTGCTGCGCAGCGGATGCGATCCCATACTCGGTGACGGTCGTGGACGATCAAGGAGCCGATTTCCCCGATAACACGTGGTTGCGTGTGAACGGAGTGTTGGCCAACGACGGCACGGAGTACCGTCTTGTGGCGGACGGCATCGAGGAGGTAGCGGAGCCCGACAGTCCCTACCTGTACTAATCTCCGACCTCGAACCGATCCTGGAGGGAACAGAGTTTGACCAAGCGCGTCCTAGTTATCACCGGGCTGGCAGTGGTGGTCGCGTTGATTGCGGCCTTCGCGTTGCGCTCGGGTAACGGCATCCCCGACGACGCCCCGAGCGAAGACGACATGGCCACGGCTATTGGAGCGCCGATCATGGAGCATCTCTACCGCGGGCATGTCCCCAACCGTTCGGGCGAGATCATGCTGGTGCCCAAGCCGAACAACTATCTGCTCGGTGAATGGGACCTGACGACGCTCGATACCAACACCCCGACGTTGTCCACCTCGCACCCGAACCCGTGGGATTACCTGACGCGCGTTCCGATTATCGCCAGCGGTGCCGACATCGAGGCCGGGGCCGCCAACGACGAGGTCACCGACATCGCCGCTCTGGCTCCGACCTACGCCGACATCCTCGGTATGGATGACTTCGAGGCCGACGCCGAGCCGCTGGCCGAGATCGTCGACGGCGTCACCAAGCAACCAAAGTTGATCTTCACGGTCATCATCGACGGCGGTGGATGGAACACCCTGCAGCGGCATCCCGAGTCGTGGCCCTTCATTCAGTCTCTGCGGGATTCCGGCGTGACCTACACGAACGCCAACATCGGCTCGGCTCCCTCGATCACCGGCGCGCTCCACGCCACCATGGGAACCGGCGTCTATCCCAACAAGCACGGGATTCCGGGCAACCAGATGCGGGGGCCGGACGGCGCCAACACCGACACCTGGCAGCAGAACGCCGACCCCACCTACCTCGAGGCGCCAACGGTGTCCGAGCTGTGGGACGAGGCCAACGATAACGAGCCGATCGTGGGAACGGTCAGCTACGAGGGATGGCACCTCGGGATGATCGGGCACGGCGCCCAGCGCGAGGGCGGGGACAAGGACATCGCGGTGCTGTGGGAGGCCGTCGATCCCGGCACAGACGAACCGCTCAACAAGTGGTGGGTCAACGAAGACTTCTACGAGCTGCCGAGCTACTTTGACGACACCGACGTCGACACGCTCGAGTCCTACGAGGAGGAGCTCGACGAGCGCGATGGGCTCGCAGACGACATGTGGTTCGGAAAGACACTCGATCTTCTACAGGAGCCGCTCACCCGTCCGGGAACGCCGGCGTTCGTGAAGTTCACCGGCGACGCCGTGGTCGACGTCATCAACAACGAGGACCTCGGAGGCGACGACATCACTGATCTGTTCTGGGTCGAGATGAAGATGCCGGACTACGCCGGTCACGCGTGGAACATGGCCGAGCCCGAGCAAGCCGACGTGCTGCGGGAGACCGACCGTCAGATGCAGCGAATGAAGGCCACCCTTGATCGCAAGGTCGGCGAGGACAACTATCTTTTCGTTGTGTCGGCCGACCACGGCCAGCAGCCCCTTGCCGACTTCGAGGGTGGCTGGCGCATCAACAACAAGGAGCTCGAGCGCGACATCGTCGCCCAGTTCGGCGAGGGCGTGCTCGAGAAGGCCACTCCCGTGGACGTCTACCTCGATCTCGACTTCGTCGAGTCCGAAGACATCGACGTGGGTGACATTGCGAGCTGGTTGGCCACCTACACCATCGGTGACAACATCCCCGAGGGAGCGCCGGGCGCCGATCGAGTGGCAGAGTCTCGCCTCGACGAGACCGTTTTCGCCGGCGCCTTCAGCTTCGAGTACCTGCAGGGCTTGACGGACGACGACATCGAGGACTTCGGTGAGGGCAGCTATCCCGAGGGCCGCATCTTCGACGGCCTGTCAGAGCAGAGTGAGGGCTAAGCTCGTGGCCCTACAGACATTGGTCTCGACGGAGGACTGCCGATGAACGCGATCAAGCAGGGTATGGCCCTCATCGCGAAGAAGCCGGACTTCCGGAATCTCATGGTGTGTCAGTTCCTCGCCCAGGCCGGCGACGGCATCGTCCAGACCGCGCTCGCGAAGTTCATCGTCTTCGGGGGCCAGGAGGGCTTCGATCTCGAGGGCGCGCGCGATCCCCAGGAGTTGCTGCGGATCGCCCTCTACCTGTTCGTTCCCTACACGATTCTCAGTCCCTTTCTCGGCGTGGTCATCGACCGCTGGGATCGCAGACGGCTGCTGTTTCTCGCCAACGGGTTGCGCGCCGTCGTGATCCTCGTCATCGCTCTGGTCACGATCGACCGGCTTCCCGACGCGGTGCTCTTTCTCGCCTTTCTATTGACGCTGACCTCTACGCGCATCGTGCTGGCCACGAAGTCGGCGGCGATCCCGTCGACCGTTGGGGGAGAGGCTTACGTCGACGCCAATGCGGTGTCGCAACTCGGCGGCGCGCTGTTCCAACTCGGCGGCGCGGGCGTGGCCTTCATCGCCGCCGCGGTCATAACGCCGGAGCCGATTGCGTTTGTCGGCGCACTGGTCTATGCGGCGGGGGCCGCCTTCGGGCTGATGATTCATCACGCCGGGGAGAGGCGCGCAAAGACCACCTTCAGGGGCGAGCTGGCACGAGTCGCAGGCAGCATCGCGGCGGGGGTCAAAGAGGTCGCGCGCACTCCCAAGGCGGGGGCCGCGATCACCACCTATTTCTGGCTGCGCTTGCTGTGGAGCTTCTCGATAGTTTCCATCGGGTTCGTGGCGCGCGATCTGATCGGGGACGAAGAGCTGACCATCCTCGTCATCACCGGGGGCGCCGGCGCCCTAGGGGCGGTTCTCGGTTTCGTGCTGGCGCCTCGGCTGGTCGACAAAGTGAGCACGATTGGGATGCTGGTGCTCGCAGCCTCGGTCTTCGCCGGCGCGGCCATCACGCTGTTCGGGGCGGTGGAGCTCAACATCGCGCTGGCGATCATGACCTTCGGCCTGGGCTTCGGTTTCTTTCTCGCGAAGATCACGCTCGACTCGATGGTGCAGGAGGCGCTCGGCGACGACTTCCGGGGCAGAGCCTTTTCGCTCTACGACATCGCCTACAACCTCGCCTGGGTTATCGCCGCCGCGGCGCTGAAGCTCTTCTACTCGCCCGACATCCAGGGTTTGCTGATCGCGGGTGGGGGGGCCGTGTTCCTCCTCGGGATCGGAGCCATCGCGGCGTGGTATCGCAGAGCGGGGCTGCTGGCGGCGCCGGCGCCAGAAGGCGCCAGTGGTCTGTCGCGTAAGTAACGCCAGCACCGAGAGCGTCCCAGCGCGTCGAGGGCAAGGCGCGAGGAGTCGCGCGTACCTGGAGGTACGTGAGCGACGAGGTACGCAGCCATCGGCGATGCAGGGGCGTTCGAATGCGTCGGCTACTTGCGCGGCGGGCCACTAGTGAAACGACTCACCACCGACAAGCGTGCCTTGACCCTGGTTCTGGTGGCGGTCGTCGTGGTGCTGCTGGTGATCTTCGCCTATGCCGCCGCTACTCGTCCCCCGCGCGAAGCGGTTCCCTCGTTCGAGGAGCAGGCCTGCTCCCTCCCCTCCGACTACCTGCTGCGCACTCAGCGCGGCTACTTCGAGCCTCGGTCGGGACAGATCTCGCTGTTGCCGAAGACTCCCGCCTACATGGCGTCGGGGGCCGGTGGGTGGAGCCATTCGGGACCCTGGCCCTATCTCCAGGACGTGCCTCTGGTCTACTTCGGACCCGGCCTCATCGAGGGCGGGCAGACCGTCGATCGTCCGGTGACGACCGCCGACATCGCGCCCACGATTGCGGGGCTTCTGAAGGGGCGCCTGAGCCAGAGCGACGGCGAGGCCCTGCCCGAGGTCATCGGCTCGGACGCGGCCTCCTTGGCGTCCGAGAAACCGAAGCTCATCCTCACCATCGTGTGGGACGGCGGCGGCTGGAACACACTCGACCTGTGGGAGGACTCGTGGCCCAACCTCGCGCGCATGATGGACGAGGGAGTCACCTTCACACAGGCGACCGTCGGCAGCAACCCGTCGGTGACTCCCGCGGTCCACACCACGATCGGAACCGGCGTTTTTCCCGACACCCACGGAATCACGGGAGTCCCGATGCGGGACGAGAGCGGTGAGGTCGTCGACGCTTTCCTTAAGGGCGAGTCCTCTCGGTTCATCCAGGTTCCGACCGTTGCCGAACGATGGGACGAACAAAACGACAACGAGGCCGAGATCGGCATGGTCGGCTACGAGCCGTGGCACCTCGGGATGATCGGGCAGGGGGCGGAGCGTCCGAGCGGCGATCACGACGATGCGATGTGGCTCGAAGTCGAGACCAACGAGTGGATAAGCAATCCCGAGCACTACACCCTGCCCGAGTCGGTGCCCGCCACCGAAGGCCTCGACGATCTCGTTGCGGAACTGGACGGCGAGGATGGTCAAGTCGACGACACTTGGCGCGACGAGGTGCCGCTTGATGACCCCACGCGCACGGAGGAGACGCCGGCGTTCGTCAGTTATCACACAAACGCAATGCTCGACATGATCGAGGCCGAGGGCTACGGGCAAGACGACATCACCGATCTGTTGTTCACGAACTACAAGCAGATCGATCGCGTCGGGCACTACTTCAACATGGATTCCGAGTACGTTAACGACGTCCTGGTGCGGACGGACGAGGAGCTCGGCAGGATCTTCGACGAGCTGGATCGCATCGTCGGCGCAGGGGAGTGGGTGGTTGCGCTGACGGCGGATCACGGTCAGCAGCGCGACGCGGAGGACATCGATGGATACGGGATCAACCCGCGCGCAGTCGAGGACGACATCCGAGAGGAATTCGGAGACGTCGTGCGGGCCGTGTGGCCGACCGAGGTGTTTCTCATCGAGGACGCGCTCGAGGAACAAGGTGTCACCGTCGAAGATGTCGCGCGCTTCCTCGGAGGTCACACACTCGAGGACAACGACTCGAACATCGCGACGAATCTCGCGGGGGCCGGGCGCTTCGAGCCACAGAACCGTCTCTTCGACCTTGCGATTCCCGCAGCGATGCTCCCCGAGATCTCGTGTGGCGGCCCCGGCCGGGCGGAGGACTGATCGACGCACCGGCAACGGAAGGTAAGATGCCCGAACCCATGAGCTCAACAACGGAAGTCAAGCGCGCCTCGTCCAGGGAACCCGAGCAGCCCGGAGGGAACACGCGACTCCACGGCATCCTCGGTTCTCCGATCGCCTTCATTGCCACGGCGTTGATCCTGCTGGTCTTGTTCGGCGGCACCTTCCTGGCCAATCCCGACCGGGTCGCGCCCACCAAAGACCCCGCCTATTACACCTGGCGCACGGAGATGACCAGAACGGAGACGCCCGAGACGCTGCTTGAGACCAAGGGCCCCTACGACTACTTCAGCTCCGGTTACCGACTCACCGCCCCGGTGACGGGTGCGTTGCTGCGCAACATCCCCGGCGTCTCCGACGTGCACACGACCGTGTTCCTGATGGTGTTGCTTCCCGTGTTCACGGCGTTGCTTCTTGCGAGCTTCGCCTACCGTCACCGGCGAGATCCCCTCCTGTGGCACGCGGTCGCGTACTTTGCCGGAAGCCTCTATCTCACTCCACCGTTCGTCGGCTACTTGGACAACGTCCTATGCCTCTTCTTCTTGGCGGCGTCGCTCAGCTTCCTGGCGCAGGCGCGCACCTCGTGGCCCGCGCGCGTCGCCTTCGGCGGCTTTCTGCTTGCGGCGGGTCTCACCCATCCCACAACGCTGGTGTTTTTCGGTTTCACGCTGGGGCTGATGGCGGCGGCGAAGCTGGTCTTTCGCAGGCTCGATCTCCGATCGGTTGTGCGGGAAGACCTTCCTATGCTCCTCACCGCGCTGGCCGCGGCGGTCACCACATACGCCATCTGGACCATCGGTATCTGGGGCGAGCCAGCTCCTTTGGCGGACGCGGCCCTAGCCCCCCCTTACGACAGCGATTTCTTCTTGGATCGCATGGGTCTGTGGGTCAACGCCATGAGGCCGTTGTTCAACGGTCCTTTGTTCGTGATCGGCGTCGTCGGCATTCTGGTCGCAGGCAAACGCTGGGTGGACGAGGACCTGGCGCGCGTGTCGATCTTATGGCTGGCGCCGCTCGCGGGATTGTTCGGTTTCATCGGGGGCCTGACCTATCCCTACTACCGGTTCTTCAATACGACGCTGGCCTGGGTACTGCTGGTCGGGCTCGGCGCCTACTTCCTGGTTCGCTTCTTGATGTCGAAGTCGATGATCGCAGCGGTCATCGGTCTGGTCGTACTGGCGGTCATCGTGGCGACGAACTTCACCACCGGGTTCCGCCTGACCGGCTGGAACAACGCAGAGGGTGGATGGATCAACGCTCAAACACGTACTGATCTCGAGGCACTCGAGGCTCGGTTGGTTGGGGTCGACGAGGATACCCCCGTCATCTTCGTGATCGACCAAGAGGATCGGAACGAGCAGATCTGGGGCTACACGAAGCTGTCCGGCAACACGTCGCGCTACGGGCTCCCCGACGGCATGATCGACCAGGGATTCATGTACCTCGGCTCGCTCGCGAACCTGACGCAGGAAACCCCGACCGATCCCGATGGAGAGGCGATCGAACAGGGCTCGTGTGATCCGGAAGCAGCGAAGGACGCGCTGAAGGGCGACATCTACACGGCGCTGTCCACCGAGACGCTGTGCGACATCACCGAGAACGCCGAGGGCAAGCCGATCATCGTTGTTGCCGACGCCTTCAATGCCAGCGGGTTCAACACCGAAGTCGAGGGTGACGCCGCCGGCGAAGACGAGGTATGGGCGGTCGCGGATGGTGAGGTGTCGGTCGTGGCCGGGGCGGAACTGCCGCCGGCCGAGCCCCTTGAGGATGAGTCCTCCCCTCTTCACCTGTTGCGGGTGGTTCTCGGCCTGGCGCTCTTGGTGCTCCCCGGAGCGCTCGCTTTACGCTTCTTTCTCCCCGACGGCCAGTCGATCGCCGAGGGCATGGGCATGGCCCCCGCGTTGTCCGTCCTGTTGCTGTCCCTCGTCGGCATGGTGGTAGTCGCGCTGGTCCGAGCGCCCTTCGACACGGTGGTGAGCTGGACAACCGTTGCTCTCACGTTTGCGCTGGGTGCGGGATTGCACGTCATGGCTCGCAGGCGCGTGCACCGGACGACCCCCGCCTAGGTGTGAGTGCGGCCACCTGATTGACGACGAAGGCGCAATCCCGAAGGCTGGGCTAAGCCGAGCTCAGCGTGACGACGTCGAAACCGTCGCACGAGGCGGCGGCGTCCAGATCGCCGGACAGGTATCGCAGCGCGTCCTCGGATACGGCTTTACCTTCGCCGCGTTCCGAATCCTCGATCCACTCTTCTACGGTCTCTACCGTCAGGTGTCACAGATTCTCGCCATCGGGGCGCAGCTCGGCCTCGCCGGCTACAACTACGCGGCAATGCGCTGGGTTGCGCGTGCGCGGGCGGCCGGCGATCACGGCGGAGTAAGGGGGGCCGCTCGCGTCGGCCTGACCTGTGCGGGCATCGCCTCGGCGCTAGTGGTCGGGATCATCTTCTTTGCTGCGCATCCGATCGCTGCGATCTTCGGCGACGATGCGTCCGAAATCGACGACCTCGCGTTTCTGTTACGGATCGGCGTCCTCTACGTGCCCCTGTTCGCAACCATGCAGGTGCTGCGCTACTGCACTCAGGGCTACAAGACCATGGTGCCGTCGGTGATAGCGGGCAACATCGTTCAGCCCGCCGCCCGGTTTGTAATCGGCGTGTCCGTTCTGGCCGTGGGCTACCTCCTCTGGGAGGTTCCTCGGCGCGACCTGCTCGTCGCAAGCGTCGTGACCCTGATGATCAGCGTCGCCCTCGGCATGATCACCGCGGGATGGTACCTACGCCGCCTGCTCGCGCCGGAGGAACGTTCGGCCGCTCCCGCGCCGCAGTTCCGGGCGATGACCCGTTTCGCGCTCCCTCAGGCGGGATCCTCGCTGCTGGGCATCCAGTCCATTGGCCTGGGAATACTCGTGCTCGGTGCCTTTGGCGACACGAGCGACGTCGGCCTCTTCGCCATCGCGCTGTCGCTGCAGGGACCGGGGACGGTGTTTCTGAGCGGGATCGTCAATATCTGGGCGCCGGTGGTTTCGGACCTGCACTCCAAGGGCGAGATCGACCGGCTGGGTTCGCTCTACCAGGTCATCAACCGCTGGATCGCAACCTTCTCTTTCCCCGTGTTCGCCGCTCTGTTGATCGTCCCCGAGCTGTTCGTGCGGCTCTTAGCCGGTCCTGGGGGGCAGGGCGCCGAGACGATCGTGATGGTCCTGGTCATCGGCAACATCTTCTACACGGGCACAGGTCCCACGGGCTATGTGATCTCGATGACCGGTCGCCCCGGAGTCAACTTCGCCAACTCGATCGTGTCCGTGGCGTTGTACGTCGCGCTGGGATGGTGGCTCGTGCCCGACTACGGAGCCGTGGGGATGGCGGTCGTCGACTCGATCGTGACTGCTCTGGTCAACTCGGTGCGAGTGATCGAGGCCAAGCTTCTGGTCGGCGTACAGCCGTTCGGGCGGACCTTTTACAAACCCGTCGTCGCCACTCTTGCCGGAGCTGCGGTGCTCGGTACGTGGAAGCTCGTGCTGGGTGCCTCAATCCCGAGCGAGCTGGCCGGACTCGTCGCCGCCGCGGTCGTGTTCGTGGTGGTCTTGAAGGCCATGGGCCTCGACGCCGAGGAACGCATGGTCATAGATCGTGTGCGCAAACGTGCACTCAAGGGACGCGCCAAGAACTCCTAACGAGGCCACAATCGCCATGAGAACGGAGCCGGCCGATGAAGTCTGAAGTTACTTCTTACGACACCTCGAGCGAGAGGTTCCTCGACATCACGCGCGACGTCGAGCGGTTCGTCTCGTCGGTCGGAAGCGAGGGCTTGGTCAACGTCTTCGTTCCGCACGCCACCGCCGGCGTTGCGGTAATGGAGACGCGCTCCGGCTCCGAGCAGGATCTCGCCGCGCTCATCGAGCGCCTACTGCCGCCCGACCTGGACTACGTGCACAGCCACGGCTCGCCCGGTCACGGTCGCGACCACGTCCTGCCGGCCTTCATCGCCCCATCCGTGACGATCCCGGTCACGGGAGGAGGACTCGCGCTCGGGACCTGGCAGAGCGTCGTCTTGGTTGACACCAACAGGGACAACCCCAGCCGTAAGGTGCGCTTCTCTTTTCTCGAAGGATGAGCATGACAACGCGGCCCTGGCGCTTGTGGCCGGGGCTACCAACTCGGTCTCGTCGCGCTCCGGGATCGCTCACTGCGTTGCTGGCCGCCGGGTCGGCGGTCCTGCTGATCAAGACAAGGATCAACAACGCGGTTCTCATCGGGGTGGGCGCCGCCGGCCTCCTGCGATTACTCGTCTGACGTCACTCGCGGCTTGGCCGCACCCTGCGTGGCTAGGGTGATGTGATGAAGAACACGCAGCATCCCACCGAGCCGCCGCCCGTGCGAGGGTCGTGGCGGGCGGGGGAGATGATCAGCTTCGGCGGTCTCGCCGACAAGGGTTCCGGCTACATGGGCTACACGGAGCGCGTCGGGCCTAGCGTGCTCGTGCTCCACGAGGCCTATGGGCTCGGCCCGGGAACCCGGGCATACGTGAATCGCCTTGCGGAGGAGGGCTTCACGGCCCTCGCTCCCGACCTTTGCGGGGGACGGGTCACAGCCGACCTCGAAGAGGCGAAGGCGCTCGGCGAGTCCCTCGACGTCGCCTCCACGCTCAGAGTGGTGCGCGCAGCAGCAGCGCACCTCACCCAGAACTGGCACCCGCGGCTGGGCGTCGTCGGCTTCTCCATCGGCGCCGGGCTCGCCACCAGGTTCGTCGACGAGGTGAAGCGGGATGCGACCGTGGCCTATTACGGTTATCAGCGCGAGCTCGTGACGCCCGAGCGGTGGAACGGGCCGCTCCTCGGGCACTTCGCCGCGGTCGATGCATTCCACCCCTGGGACGAGGCGAACGATCTCTTCGCGGCGCTGGCCGGGGCGGGACACGACGTCGAGTGGCAACGCTACGAGGGCACGGGGCTGTCCTTCGCCAACCCCGATATTCTCGACGCCTTCGACTCCGACGCGTCGGAGCTCGCGTGGGAGCGCACCATCGAGGCGCTCTACTACCACCTCAGCTAGGACCGCCAAGGGTTCAAGTCGAAGTCGATGCTTTCATGGTCGTCTGGATCCGGCCCAGGGGCAGCCCAGCCAGTCCTAGACCTGCGGCGACGCGCGCGGGCAGACCGGGATGCGGGAACCAGCGCTCGTAACCGAGGGCGCTCAGGGTCTTCCCTGCGACGGCTTCGAAAACCTCGACCTGAGATTTAGGCATCTGCTCGGACCATGACCTGGTACGACCAATCTTCTCGAGGACCCGGGGGTTGTACCTGGTGGCGCGCTCGAGCACCTCGGCCTGCGGTCGCTTGGCGTACTCGAGCATGGCGGGGTCGAAGTCGAAACCCAGGAACCGGCTGAGCGCGCGCGCTTGATTCTCGGTGTCTTCGAGCAGATCCTCGTAGCGGAGCTCGAGGTAGAGGTCCTCTGGAAGGACCCGGCCGGCCGCGACTCCCTTGTCGACCCTCGTCGCCCACAGGCGCGCCGCCCTGGCCACGGTCTTCGGTCCGAAAGGGACATCGGCGTATGACAGAGCAACCTCGCGCCCGTCCCGCACTAGGTGGACGAAGCGGGCTTGGGGCCAGAGACGGTGCAGAAGTTCGATGTGCTCGACGTAGCGGGGCGTTTTGTCGCCGTAAAGGCTCTTCTCTCGGGCGCCGGCGAAGGCCCGGTAACAGGCCTCCACCGCCTCGGCGTACGAGGCGCTCGGTTTTTCATCGAGCTCGGCGGCGACGGATGCGATGGGCACTCCCCAAGTGCGCCAGCGCTTGTGAGCTTCGAGCGAACGCAGGAAGTCGGCGACGAGCACCTCGCCGGATCCCGTGTAGAGCTCCACGACAAAACGCGATTCCGGAGGGACGGCGACTCTGGGATGAGCGTTCAGCATCATCCGCAACAGCGTCGTACCGGAGCGCGCAGAACCCACGATGAAGAACACGACCCGAGTCTAGATGTAGCAGGAAAGCCCGCGGTTGCGGACGCTCGAGCACCTTCTAGTCTGTTCCCGTGCGATTTTCACTCCAGCGAGGTTCTCCCTCGCTACTTCTGCTTGGTCTCCTGACAGTCGCCGCGCTTGTTTTCGTCGTCGTGGCGCTCGTCCAATCGTTCGGTGAAGAGGGCGCCTCCAACGAGAACCCCCCCCGAGTGCCGGCCCCCCCCGGCGCGCCCAACATCCTCGTCTTCGTAACGGATGACCAGCGCACCGAATCGATGGAGGTCATGCCGAGAACGTCCGAATACTTCGTTGACGAGGGAGCGTGGTTTCCCAATGGCTTCTCGACTACCCCGGTGTGTTGTCCCGCGCGCGCGTCCTTATTCTCCGGGCGTTTCGTTCACAACCACGGGGTGAGGAGGTTCACGCCGTACAAACTCGACCAGGACACAACCCTGCAGGCAACGCTCCAAGCCAACGGCTACCGTACGGCCTTCTACGGCAAGTACCTCAACGAGTGGGTGCTTCAAGAGAACCCCCCCTTCTTCGACGACTGGGCGGCCTTCCCGCAGTCGGACGCCACCACCTACTTGGGCGGTCAATACAACATCATGGGAGACGTCGTCGACAGGGACAAATACTCAACCCGTCTCCTTCGCGACCGCGCCTTACGCTTTCTCGAACGGGGGGAGTCGGAGAACGACACCCGCCCCTGGCTGATGTACATCTCGACACCTTCGGCTCATATCCCCTATGTTGCCGGACCTCGTTTCGCCGGCGCTCCGGTGGGTCGGTGGAAGGGAAACGCTGCGGTGTTCGAGGACGACCTTTCAGACAAACCACGGCACGTACGCCGTCCGTACAAAGGCAAGTGCGACTTGGAGTGCGGGCGAAGCATTCGCCGGCAGCAGCACCGAACCCTAATGTCTGTCGACGTCATGGTCGACGACGTCATGAAGAGGCTCGAAGAACTGGGGCAGGCGGACAATACTCTGGCTCTCTTCGTCTCGGACAACGGCAGCATGTGGGGCGAGCATGGTCTCGGTAACAAGCGCTATCCCTATAGACAGTCCATAAATGTGCCCTTCGGGATGAGATGGCCGGACCACATCACGCCGGGGGCCGACAAGCGCCTCGTCTCTTTAGTGGACATCGCGCCCACGGCTCTAGACGCGTCCGGTGTGGACTCCGAGGCCGCCACCGAGATGGATGGGCGCTCCCTTCTCGACGGTTGGCGGCGAAAGGAGATGCTGCTCGAGCACTGGTATTCCAAGACGGTGCCCGCATACGGATCGTTGTGGAGCAAGGAATATCAGTACACGGAGTACTACAACAAGGAGCGGAGCCGAGTCGTCTTCAGGGAGTACTTCGACCTTCGCAAGGACCCCTGGCAACTCGAGAACCTTCTCGAGCCCGGCAGTAAGGACAGACCCGGTAGGCGGGAACTCAAGAAGCTCAGTAAGCGCCTGGACAGGTTTCGCAGCTGCGACGGAAGCGATTGTCCTTGATTCGAGCTACTCCTCGTCGATGGGGTCGGTGGCTTGCTTTGGATGTCGTAGACCGCCCGGTTGTCAGTACGACCGCGCAGCGGTGTCTACGGATTAGGACCGTGCCACCGTAAGATGCTCGCCGTGAGAACTGAGAACGCGCGTGAGATCCTCGATCGGCTGCCCTCACCCGCATCCCGTGATGTCTCGCACCTTCTCTGGGCGGGCATCACCCTCTCGCTGGTCGCCGGGCTGGTTGCGTGGGCGACGGGTACGCTCGTAGGGGGCGTGATCGCACTCTGGCTCTTCATGCTTGCCGCGGTGCTCGTGGGTTTGGCGCTGCCGCTACCGCTGGCGCTGGTCGCGCCGCTGTTCATGGGGCTATTCGGGTGGCTCGTCGACATGCTGCCCACCCTCATCCTGATCGGCTGGGCGGCCGTAGTCGTGAGGTGGGCGCTGACTCTGTTGCGCGAGCGAAGGTGGCCGCGCGGCGGCAGATGGGTGTGGCTCCCCATAGGCCTGGTCGCGTGGACGATGCTGGGCGTTGCGGTCATAAGCACCACCGACTTTCGTCACTTCGTGCTTCTGGTGGGCATACAGGGCTTGATCAGCGGAGTCATCCTCGCCGTTGTGGACACCCTGAGATCGCTTGACGACAGGGTGCGCGTAGTGTCCGCGCTGACCGTTTTCATCGTTGTTGTGTCCGCGGGAGTACTGCTCGAATGGCTCGGTCTGCCGGTAGAGGCCGGACAGAATAGCGAGGTCAGAGCGCGCGTCGAAGAGGCCTACGGCCTCGACGCCTTTCCCAATGCCGTCGGGATGATCAAGTACGTGCGCGCCAAGAACGCCGGTGGCGCTCAGCTCCGCAATCGAGTGGAGCGGCTTGCTGAGCGCAGCCCGGGACTGCCCGCCGCATCGGTCTACACTCCGACTTTCGGCGCGTTCGGCACCAACATCGTCGTGAGATTCGATGGCTCCGCCCGCGCCTTCGAGGACGCACTCAGGCCGATGGGAATCGATCTCCTCTTCGACAACGTGGGACTCGCCCCCATGACCACCGTTCCGCGCCTGCGCTCCTTTCCGCGCAACGCGTTGACCTATGCGGGAGTCTGCGTCGCATTTTTCCCGCTGGCTTTTTATCTCGCGTGGACCGGTCAGGGGCGGCGACGGTGGCTTGGCTGGGCCGGGGTCGCGTCATGTCTCTTCGGCGCCGGTTTCTCCCTCGCGCGCGGCGCCTGGATAGCGATATTGCTGACGATCCTCTACCTGATGGTCGACGGACGCCTGTCGTGGGCGAGAAAGGGCCAGATGGTGGGCGCGTTCATCGGAGCGGTGGTTCTGATCACCGCGTTCTATTTCGCCATGTACGAAGTCGATCCCGCGACGGGAAGAGCCGGCGCGCGCGGCAGCGTGGGCACCCGCCAGTCCGTGTACCAGGACACTGTCGGCAATCTGCAGGGTCAGCACCTCTTACTCGGTTACGGGTCGACCCAGGCGCGCGCCGAGTCCGGCGGTTCCAGAGAGTTGGGCCGCTATGTCCCGCGTGCCGGGACACACTCGACGTACCTCAACTATCTTTTCCGCACGGGAGTACCCGGCGCGCTCGGAATCATCGCCTTGTTTGGTATCTCTCTGTTGCACGCACGAGCGGGGGCCTACTCGATGCAGGGCCGCGAGCGCCTCTTCCGCACGCTCGTTGCCGGCGCGGTGTTCGGCGTCGCCGCGCACGCCGCCATCCTTAGCCTCTACGTCGAGCCGACCTACACGTTGGGTGTGTCGTTGCTGCTGGCTCTGGCGATGGCGGGCGCTTCCGACCTACCCACGTCGATCTGGCCGTGGCGCACGAAGGATCGCTCAAGTGGCGCGGCCACCGTTTCGTCCGACCGTTCGTAACCGACTGAGAAGTGCACAGTCGACGAGCCATCCAGAAGAGTCTCAGGACGACCTTCGATCCGGGTCCGCGCTGGTGGGCCAAGCGTGCCCTGTTGCGCGGAAGACAAGCCCTGCACGCGCCGGTTTTGCTCGGAGGGGGGCGTCTCGATCGCCCGATCTTCGTGATCGGCGCGCCGCGCTCGGGCACCTCTCTGCTCTTTGCGATCCTGCGCTCCTCGAGCCGGCTCGCCCACTGGCCCGGCGAAGCGCACGAGGTCTGGGAGGCGCATTACCACCCCGCCTTGAGGAACTGGGACTCCAACGTCCTCGACGCCTCCGACGTGACCGAGCAAGCCGCCGCCTACATCAAGAGGCAGTTCCTGCTGATCGCCGGATCGAGACGCCGTCTCATCGACAAGACGCCTCGGAATGCGCTGCGCTGCGCGTTCATCGAGGCGCTGTGGCCAGACGCCCGTTACGTCTTTTTGCAACGTGACGGCCGGGATAACGTGAACTCGCTCATCAACGCGTGGCGGACGCCCCGTTACAGGACCTACCGGCTTCCCGAGCCCCATTCGATTCCAGGGGTTGACCCGGCGTGGTGGAAGTTCGTGCTCTACTCGGGCTGGCGCGCCGATGCGAGCGGCCCCTTGGAGGTCGTGTGCGCCAAGCAGTGGGCGACCTGCAACGAGCACGCGCTCGCGGCCGCCAAGACAATCGACCGAGGGCGCTGGATCGAGATCCGCTACGAGGATCTCGTGGCTGACCCAGCCTCGTCCATCGACCGCGTCATGGAAAGGCTGGAGTTGCCCTACGAGGACGGCGTCCGGCGTAGAGCCGAGGCGACGACGACCACGCCGATCAACGTCGTCACGCCGCCCGAGCGAGGGAAGTGGCGCAAAGAGAACCCGGGGGCCATCGAGTCGGTCCTGCCGCTGCTGGCGCCGACGATGGAGGCCTTGGGCTACCCACAGGGGTGAGGCGAGCCACTACAAGTAGCCGAGATCCTTGAGGTGCTTGGCGACCTCGGCCTCCTCCTCGGTGTTCATTCCCGACTCCGGGACCGTGCCCGAGGCCTCCACCTCCTCGATATACCTCTCGAGTTGGCGAGCGATCTCTGGGTAACGCGCTATGAGGTTGTGCTTCTCGTCCGGCCCCAGCCCGCCCTCGTTCAGCTTGTAGAGCGCGGTCTTACCACCACCAGGCTTGAGCAGCTTCCAATCCGCGCTTCTGGCCCCCGAGATGCGCTTGCCCTCGAGCTTGACTCCAACCGCCTCCATGTAAGCGGGTTCCTCGGGCAGGGCATCGCCCTCCATGAGTGGTCGCAGGCTTCGCCCGTCGAGGCCGTCCGGCGCCGGGATCCCGGCGAGATCGGCGACGGTGGGCAGAAGATCGATGTGCCTGACCTGGTTGGAGATGGTCGAAGGTGAGATTCCGGGGCCGGAAACGATTAGGGGGACTCTGATGAGGTGCTCGTGCAGAGCGAAGCCGTGGCCGACCGCCTGCGCCGAGAGCTTGCGGTCGAGGTAGGGGAACCAGTTCTTGGGCTTGAGCACCTTCCTGGCTTTACGGCTGACCCTGTTTACCAGCACCTCGACTTGAGTGTCGGGGTACTCCTCGCCGTGGTCACCCGACAGCACGGTGATGGTGTTGTCGGGGAGGGCTTCGAGGACCGGCCCGAGCCGCTCGTCGCTGGCCCTCACAACGGCCTCGTAACCCGCTCTGTCCCACTGTTTCTCGTAGGTGGGAGGTGGCCGGAAGGGTCGGTGAACCTCCCAGATGTGCAGCAGCATCAGCCACGGTTCCGAGTACGCGGACATGCGCTCGAGGACGTCGATGGTCCAGCCGAAGAAGGGGGCCCGGTAGTCCTGGCGATGGTGAACCTCCTCGAAGCCGCGGAGCACTCCCGTTTGCGGCAGCAGGGGGCCGGTCACCTCCGCGTGGGTGTGGTAGCCGGCTCGCCCGAAGGCCTCGGCCATGGTCGTCACGGCGCCGGACAGCCGGTAGCCCTGCAGGCCACGCACCCCGTGCTTGGGCGGGTAGCAGCCGGTCAGTATCGACGAGAACGACGGCGTGGTCGTGGTCGCCGTGCAGACGCAGTGGCGGAAGGATGCGCCGCGCGCCGCGTGAGCATCGAAGTTGGGAGTGGCAATGTGATCGCCGAAGATAGCGTCTGCTCGCAACGAGTCGACGAACAGCATGAATACGTTAGGGGGCTTCACATGCGCTCCTGTTCTTGTCCTGTTCTCGACGAGGCAGGGACGAGGCGCATCTTAGCGGCAGCGTCCGAGCGCCTGGGGCGAGGGTCGCAGCGTCGGTTTCGATCAAGGGGGCGAGACCATGTTCGAGAAGTTGTTACCCCTGGCGGGGATTAACCCCGGATCACAAGCGAGTCTCAGCTCATCCGGCGAGGCACCTTGCCACCTGGCTCTCAGCGGTCTCTGGGAAGGCTGCCTCGAAGATCGGTTCGTCGTAGCGGGAGCGGTACTGCTCGGGGATGTCTTTTCCCTCGACGATGTTGTCCCGGATCGGATAGCGGATGACGAAGTCGGCGACGTCCTCCTGAGTGATGCCCTCCGCCTGCAAGATCTCGTCGTCAAGCCACATGCCCGACGCCGAGCCCTGGACGAACGGCCCGTCGGGGTCCTGGTCGAAGTGCTCGGCGATGTCCTTTTCCAGCTCGGACATGCTGATAGGCCAGCCGCGCGCCTCCTGAGCGTCGGGCTGTTGCCCGTGATCGGCCGTGACGACCATCGCCCAGGCGCGCTTGCCGACCTGCTTATCGAGAAACTCCGTGAGCTCTGCCAGTTGCGCGTCGGTGTCCTCGAGCACTACCGCGACCTCACGATTGAGCATGTTCCAATCGTGCCCCGCTTCGTCGAGTTGCTTGTAGTTGGTGAAGAAGAGATCGGGGATCTCGTCTGCGCCGTATCCCTCTCGACGCATGAGCGTCTTGATCACCTTGGTCTGGTGCAGAGTCCATACCGAGGTGTGCCTGCGATCACGCGGGCTGTCGAGGATCTCGCGCCCCAGCCAGGTCTGGTCGCGCCTTCCGTCGCGCAGGTCGACCTCGTCGATGGTCTTCTGTAATCCTCCGATGCTGTTCACGTAGTCGGGCGCGTAGTAGACGCCCGGCGTGGTGCCCAATTTCTCTTCGACGTCGATGAGCACCGCCATGTCCTCGTCACCGCCGGGCCAGCGCGCTCCGTGACTAAGCATCCCGAGGTGCCAGCTCTTGTACGCGAGCAGCCCGATCTGCGCCTGATTGTCGACGGACAGGTCGTAGGCGTCGCCGAGCATCGGAACCTCGACGAGGTCGGCGACCTTGCCCCCAAACGAGTTCACGCTGCGCCCGTTGTTGCGCTGGATGATCTCCACCACGCCGTGGCGGTTGGGCAGGACGCCCGTCCCGATCGTGGTGTGAACCGGGGGGGTGACCGATGGAGAGGAGCCGATCGTGGCCCCCTCCAAGGATGCGCCCGCGTCTATCAGGCCCTTCAGCTCCGGCCAGAAGTCGGGCCACGCCTCCAGCACATTGGTGCCCCCGCCGTCCCAGGCAACTACGACGACCACTTTGGGTGGCTCCGCCCGCCGCTCTTCCGGGACGAGGATCTCATCTAGGACGCGACCGTCGGGCGTGGGGAAGTCGAATCCGATCAGTTCGCCCAGCGTGGGTGCGATGTCCGCGAGCGTCACCTCCCGCTCGAGTGATACCGGCCCTACGGGACGGATGAATCCAGGTCCGTAGAAAACGAGCGGGACCTCGGCCAGGTAGTCCCATGGGCCTGAGTGCCCGGTTTGAATGAAGCCGCCGAAGAAGTTCGGGGTCCTGGGCGCCCACAAGACATCGGGCGAGCGCTCGGGGAAGTGTCCGCGCATCATTCGTTCGAAGATGACCGGATCCAGCCCGCAGGACGCGTCGAGCCAGCCATCGGGGAGCGAGGTCACCTCGTCCAGCTCGACGGGGGTGAAGACGGGCTCAGGGAAGGCCTGATCGGGACGCCCCGATCCGCCGTTTGTGTCCTGGTCTTGCGTGCATGCCGCGACGACCACAAGGACCACGAGCGCGACCACGCCCACGCCCCTCTTACGCATGCCGCCCCTAGATCGCTCAGGCATCCTTCGAGGGCCAAACCTCTTCTGGCCTGTCCTCGACTATGAGGTGGGCAACATCGATGCCCATCTTCACGGCATGGTCCATGTTCCCGATCTCGTAGCGCCACGAGCCGAAGCGCCCGCGCGAGTAGATGTTGTGCTCCATCAGCCAGGGATGAATCGCCGCAAGGGCCGCGTCCCGCTTGAGGGTCGGAACCGGGTACGCGTAAGACGCGTCTTCGATGTGCATCGACGCCACCTCGGGGGTCCCCTCGACGACACCCGTCCGGCGCAGCGATTCCTCGACCTGCTCGGCGAGCCCGTCTCGCTCTTGCGGTTTGTAGCGGGAGTAGGAGATCTCGGTCATGTACGAGCAGTAGCGTGCGGTGTCCGCGTCGGGCACGTTCGCGGGCGAGTACTTCGCGAAGTTCGTCGCCCGATAGAAGGGAACGTCCTCCGAAGGAAAGTACATCCACGACTTGTCGTCCTTGAGCGGCGTCTCGTAGCCGATGCCGACCACGAGGACGCCGTTGTGCTCAAGGTCCTCTGCCGCTCGGCGCACACCGTCCGGACAGTGCACGAGCTTGGACACGAGGATGTCGATGGGCATCGTCGACACGAGCGAGTCGTAGCTCTCCGCGCCGCCGTCGGCCATGGTGACGGTCTTGCGCTCGGCGTCGATCCAAGCGATGTTCCGGTTGTACTGGATACGCTCACCGAGTTTGGTAGCCAGCCTGCGATAGATCTCGGCGGTGCCGCCCACCGCCGGGAAGGCGAAGAGATTGTTCGGTCCCCACGCGGCATCGTCCTCCTGGAAGATCAGACTTCGCAAGGCGCGCTTGTGGTCGACGACGCTGACGCGTTCGGCGATCCAGTTGGACGCCATCCGCTCCGGAGGTGTGGCCCAGACCTTGAAGTTGTAGGGCCGCATGAAGTGGTGGGTGATGCCCCCCCCGAACATCGACTCCATCCACTGTGCGAAGTCCTGACTCGAGTCGCCTCCGGGTGCTTCGATCAATCCGAGGATGCACTCGTACGCGGGCTCAGGGGGGAGGTGACGCAGATTGTTTTGGAAGGGATAAGGCACCCACCGGCCGCCGAAGCGGATGTACGACGAGCGCTCGTGATGGTAGACGTCGTCGCCCATCACCTCTTCGAGAAGCGTGTCGAACTCGCCGTAGTGACTGAACACGACGTGACCGCCGAAGTCCCACGTGAAGCCCTGCGGATCGACCACGGACCCGGCGTGGCCTCCGGCCACGTCCTGGCGCTCGGCCAGGAGCCAGTTCTCGTGGCCCATCCGGGTCAGCTCGCGCGCGCAGCCCAGGCCGCAGGGCCCGGCGCCGATGATCACGATGCGCGGTGTATCCGCCATAAAGCTCTCTTCTCTCCGATCTTTGGTCGAGCCAGGGACCCTATAATGCTGCCCCGTGAGCAATCTGCTGGCTACGTCCGAGGTCCTCGGCGTTCCGATCGCACGGTTGGATCCTGCGAGAGCCCTTTCAGAAGCGCAAAGGTTATACGAAGACGACGCCCCGGCGACGGTGGCCTATGCCAACGCGCACACACTCAACCTCGCTCTGGAGGACCCCTCCTACGCGGACGTGCTGCGACGGGCAGATCTCGTACTCAACGACGGCAAGGGTCTGATGCTGGCGGGCGCCATCTTGGGCCACCGCTTTCCCGCCGACCTGAACGGCAATTACTTCACCCCGATGCTGCTCGACCGCGCCGCTGCGCATAACTGGTCGGTGTTCATCCTGGGTGCGCGACCCGGAGTGGCGGAGCGGGTCGCCGCCACGCTGCGCGCCAAGCACCAGGGGCTCGAGATCGCAGGAACGATGCATGGGCACTTCTCGCCCGACGAGGAGGCCGAGGTCGTCGCCCGGATACGCGCCACGAGTCCGGGGCTGCTCCTGGTCGGAATGGGTAACCCGCTTCAGGAGAAGTTTCTGGCCAGGCGCTTGAGCGACAGTGGCGCGAGCCTCGGGCTAGGGGTCGGTGCCTACCTGGACTTTCAGATCGGAGAGGTGCCGCGCGCACCGAGCTGGATGAACCGGGTCGGCCTCGAGTGGGTGCATCGCCTGTGGCAGGAGCCGCGCAGGATGTGGCGCCGGTATCTGATCGGCAACCCCAGGTTCGTGTGGCGCGTCCTCAAGTCGCGTGTGCGTGGCGGAGTACGCTCGTTGCCCTCATGAACGACAGATCTCGAGCTAACTCCTCTTTCATCATCGCGACGCGTAACCGTCCCGGCGAACTGTTGGTGACGGTCCAGAGCCTCGCCGAGCAGACGGTGCTCCCGCGCGATCTGTGCATCGTCGACTCGAGTGAAGGCACGCCGGCGCGCGCCGAGATCGAGGCTCTGTGCAAGGCGTCGAGGATACCGCTCGACTATTATCATCCTGCGCCCAAAGGCCTCACGGTTCAGCGCAACGTGGGCATTGATCGAACCGTCGGCGATCCAGTGTTCTTCATCGACGACGACGTCTGGCTGGCCCCCGACTGTCATGAGGTCATCCTGAAGGAGTACGAGCGCTGGGGTCTCGAGGTGGGGGGCATCCGGGCGACCAACCCGAACCCGGCGCGTCCCCCGTGGATCTCGATCGCGTGGCGCAAGATATTCGGAATCGGAGGGTGGTGGCCCGAGG
Source organism: Actinomycetota bacterium (assembly GCA_030860505.1). Classification (GTDB taxonomy): domain Bacteria; phylum Actinomycetota; class CADDZG01; order CADDZG01; family WHSQ01; genus WHSV01. The sequence continues at coordinate 1,344 of JALZIB010000079.1, read as the reverse complement.
CCAGCGGCAAGATGCGTCCGGGCTTCTGGGTCGAGGGCGTGTCCGAGGCCGCCGGTGTTCGCAAGATCGAGTACATGACCGGATGGTTCATGTCGTTTCGGCGCGAGGTCCTGGACCATGAACGCTTCGACGAGGCGCTGTCCGGATACGCGCACAAGGAAGACGTCGACATGACCTACCGGGTGGCGCAGCGCTACACGTTGCTGCAGACGCCCAAGGCCAAGTGCGAGCACTTCCAGACGATCACCGACCGGCTGTCCTCGCATCGACTCATGAGAATGAACCTCGCCAACCAGTTCTACCTGCACCGCAAGAACATGCCGCAGACCCTCAAGTTCAAGCTCGCCCTGTGGTGGGGCCTTCTGGGACTGTTTGTTCTCAACCTCGGCAGGGCGGCCGGCAAGAAAGACCCCGGCCTTGTCACGGGGATGATCGTCGGCGCCTGGGAGCAGAGCCGTGGGAAGGGCCTGGTCGACCCGGCTCTCGAAACCGCGCCGTGAGCAGGACGACGGGCACCGCTCACGGCGCCAAGAAGCGTGACTACTGGTGGACAGTGCTCGTGGTCGATCCGGTCGCTCTGCCGGTCGTCCGGTGGCTTGCACGCAAGAGGCTGCTGAGCCCAGACCAGGTCTCGATACTTTCCCTGGCGATCGGAGTGGCCGTCGGCCCGGCGTTCGCCACTGCGACGCGAGCGGGCCTGATCGCCGGAGCGGTGTTGTTCTACGTGTCGTTCATGTTCGATTGCGTGGACGGCAAACTCGCCCGCGCCACCGGCGTTTCGAGCTCCAAGGGAGAGCTCTTGGATCGCCTCGGCGACGGCGCGCGCCGAGCGAGCGCGGGTTTCGGCCTTGTCGTCTATCTGTGGCGGACCGGCGAGCACGCCGACTTCCTGTGGGCGGCCGCCTTCGCCATACTGGCGGCCTACTTCATGGAGATTTCGGGCGGCGCGGAGCGAGGCGAACCCAAGGGCTCTGTCGCGCGCGCCCTTGCGAGGCACCGACTCCTGCCGAATCCGGGGATGCCGGATGTCTCGGCACTCGCCTATGTCATCGGGCCCTTGACGACTCTAGTGGTGCCGGCGTTGTGGGTGGGTACCGTGTTGGTCGTGATAGGGATAGCGCGCGTGATGCTCAAAGCCGTGACCGCATGACGGTGACTCCATGACCAAGACACTTCTTCTCGGACTCGACGGGGTCACGTTCTCGATTCTGAATCCTGCGTTCGAGGCGGGACACATGCCCAACCTCAAGGCGCTCTTCGAGCGCGGGACTTCTGGAGTGCTGACCTCGACCGTTCCTCCCTACACGCCTCCGGGATGGACCTCGATTTTCACCGGAGTCAATC
>JALZIB010000057.1 GCA_030860505.1 Actinomycetota bacterium | reverse complement strand
GTCGTGGCTGGCGGCCGGCGCCGTGGTGACCGTGGTTTTGTGGTTCGCTTTCACCGGTGCGCTCTTGCTTTACCTCACCGGCGCCGAGACCTTTGGGGACACCTACGGCCCCCTGGCCGGCATCGTCGGATTGCTGCTGTGGTCATTACTGACCTCGGTTGCGATCTTCGTCGGGCTGGCCTTCGCGGCGCAGCTCGAGGCCGTGCGCGCCGGTGTGAGCGAGCCGGCCACGGACGAGGATGCGAACGCCATGCCCGGCGTCTCCGAGGCCACCTCACAGGGTCCCTTCTGAGCAAGCGAAAGGCCCCCGAAGCTCGGGGGCCTTTCGATAAAGCGAGGGCTGCTTCGTACTAGAAGTCCATGCCGCCCATGTCGCCGCCCGGCATCGCGGGGGCTTCCTTCTCGGGCTTGTCCGCCACGATCGCCTCGGTGGTGAGGAAGAGCGCAGCGATCGATGCCGCGTTCTGCAGCGCAGAACGGGTCACCTTCGCAGGGTCGAGCACACCGGCGGCGATGAGATCGACGTACTCGCCGGTCGCCGCGTTGAGGCCCTCGCCCGAGCCGAGGCTGCGGATCTTCTCGATGACCACGCCGCCCTCGAGACCGGCGTTGACGGCGATGACCTTGACGGGCTCCTCGAGTGCGCGCTTCACGATACGAGCGCCCGTGGCCTCGTCGCCGTCGAGCTCGAGCTTCTCGATGGACTCGGCGGCGTGCAGAAGCGTGACGCCTCCACCGGGCACGATGCCCTCTTCGACCGCGGCCCTGGCGGTCTGCACCGCGTCTTCGATGCGGTGCTTCTTCTCCTTGAGCTCGACCTCGGTCGCGGCGCCGACCTTGACGACACCGACGCCCCCGGCGAGCTTAGCGAGACGCTCCTGGAGCTTCTCTGAGTCGTAGTCGGAGTCGCTGCGGTCGATCTCGGCCTTGATCTGGTTGACGCGTCCCGTGATGTCGTCGGCGTCGCCTCCGCCCTCGACGACAGTGGTGTCGTCCTTCGTGACCACGATCTTGCGGGCCCTGCCCAGCATGTCGAGGCTGACGGTCTCGAGCTTGAGGCCGATCTCCTCGCTGATGACCTGGCCCCCGGTGAGAATGGCGATGTCCTGCATCATGGCCTTGCGACGGTCACCGAAGCCGGGGGCCTTGATGGCCGCGGCCTTGAAGGTGCCGCGCAGCTTGTTGACGACCAGCGTCGCCAACGCGTCGCCGTCGATGTCCTCGGCGATGATCAGCAACGGCTTGCCCGACTGGCTGACCTTCTCGAGCACGGGGACGAGGTCCTTGACGGCGGAGATCTTCTGGTTGGCGAGGAGGATGTAGGGCTCCTCGAGCACCGCCTCCATGCGCTCGGCGTCGGTGACGAAGTAGGGGCTGATGTAGCCCTTGTCGAGGCGCATGCCCTCGACCAGCTCGAGCTCGAGCCCGAAGGTGTTGGACTCCTCGACCGTGATGACGCCGTCCTTGCCGACCTTGTCCATCGCCTCGGCGATGGTCTCGCCGATCTCGGGGTCGTTGTTTCCCGAGATGGTCGCGACCTGGGCGATCTGGTCCCGGCCCCCGACCTCGCGCGACGAGCCTGCGATCGACTCGACCACCGCGGCCACGGCCTTCTCGATACCGCGCTTCAGCGCGATGGGGTTGGCCCCTGCGGCGACGTTGCGCAGACCGTGGTGGACCATGGCCTGAGCCAGGACGGTCGCGGTGGTGGTCCCGTCACCGGCGACGTCGTCGGTCTTCTTGGCGACCTCTTTGACGAGCTCGGCGCCGATACGCTCATAGGGATCCTCGAGCTCGATTTCCTTGGCGATCGAGACACCGTCGTTGGTGATCGTGGGAGCGCCCCACTTCTTCTCGAGCACGACGTTGCGTCCCTTGGGACCGAGGGTCACCTTCACGGCGTCGGCGAGCTGGTTCATGCCCCGCTCGAGCGCCCTGCGTGCCTCTTCGTCGAACAGCAGAATCTTGGACATTGCGACCTCCTGAAGGCGGCTTGAAGAGCTTTAGCACTCCTACCTGTCGAGTGCTAAAGATAGCCCCGGTGAGGGGCTTTGGCAAACGGTGAGACGAGCGCTCAGATCGCCGCGCCCGCGGCCACCGCCACCAGCGCCAGCGTCGCCGCATTCGCCAGGCGGGGCCACGGGGTCGCGCCCCAGCGATCGATGAGATCCACGAGCCCGACGGTGTCTTCCGGGGTGCGAGCCGGCGCGGCGAGCACCACGGTCAATCCCCGCGTGAGCCCGAAGGGCACGCACAGCAACGCGCCGATCAGTGGGTTGCCGCTCAACAGTGCGCCCGCCGCCACGACGACGTAGGTGCCGAACTGCAGGAAGGTGAAGAAGCCGATCCCGAGGCCTGCGCCGTAGAGGAACGACGCCGCCGGGGGAGAGAAGAAGTCCCGCCACCACTGCGGTACCTGCGCATGACGTTCGGGCAACGGTATGGCAAGCCCGAAGGCCTCCCGGAGCGCGTACATGACCGCAGCAACGGCGATGACTATCGCACCGACCCTGCCCCAGGGTGCGCGCAGCAGGGCCCCGGTCGCGCCGAGCGCCAATCCCAGTCCGGCCGCGGCCATTGTTGCGCCGAGGGCGTGCAGGGCGACGGATACCCAGTACTTCTTCGAGCGGCCCCCGTGAACCACGGGAGTGATGGTCTCGACCATCGACAGACCTCAGGGACCGAAGAGCGTCGACGCTCCGGCGACGACAGAAGCACCCACCACCACGACGAGCAGAGGCGTCGTCAACACTTCGTGTTCAGGTCCCTGTAACCGATGCAGAAGACCTTCTTGCCGCGGTAGCAGTAGCCCGTCACGGCGGCGTCGCCGTTGATGCGCGTGTCGGTGTAGGCGCAGCAGTCGTAGATCGTGCGGATGCGTCCGTTGCAGCAGCGCGACCACCCGCCACCCTGCTTGGCCTTCTTCGCGTGTGGATACTGCTCGCGCACGACCTCTTCGCACATGCGGCTGCGCTTCTGTTTTCGTGACTTGTAGATCCGACCCTGGTCGTCGACCGGAAAGCCGTGCTTCGGATGCAACGGATAGCCGTACTTGTCGACGCGACTCCGGGGTGTGAAGGGATGCGGGCAGGACGCGGTCGTGTAGGTGTGACCGCAGATGTGGTAAGCCTCGGCGCGCTCAGGTCGCAGCGCGACGGCCACGAGCGAGCCGCCGGCGAGTGCCACGACACCTTGTCCGAGCCTGCCGATGAACGAGCGCCTGCTGCTCCTTTCGGCCAGCAGCGTGGACGCGTGTTCGGTTGCTTGCTCCAGTTTCAACTCGCACGCCTTCCCTCGATCGTCTCCCGCTCCCGCCGCCGAGCGGTATCGATGAGTCCCTCCATCTGTTCGAGATTGTTAACCGTCCCCTTCGACTGCACAACCCCCTTGTCGTCGAGCACCACGACGTACGGTGTGCCCGGCACCTCGTAGCTCTGAAAGGCCTCGATCGAGGCGACGATCGGAGCTGCCACTCTCTTGTGCTGCCACGACAACCGAGTCTCGACCTCGTCCATGTCGGTGAGCACGACCGGGCGCTTACCCGTCGCCTCCGCGAGCGCGCCGATTGAGGGCATGACCTGTTCGCAGACCATGCAGCCGGGCGAAACGAACAGTAGGAACTGCTCGGCCCCCTCACCGCCGACCGTCACCTTATGGCCCCCGATGTCGGTCGAGGTCACCGGGGGACGGCCCTCTCCGAGCGCCGGTCCCTCGTCGTCCATCTCGAGCGCGCCCCGGGGGCCGAGCCGTAGATGAAGGGTTCCGATTTGACGCGCGAGGGCCACGACCACGATGCAGAGCACCACAACCAGGATCCACAGAGCCACGTAAGACGCGGCCCACCAGCCCGACAACTCATGTACCTCCGGTACCTAGGCCGACGCCGTCCACCGTCCACCGCGCCCTTCTCCGACGGCATCAAGGTGAGGTTACCTCGTAGGATGCCTTGGTCTATGCCGGGCTCAATGGTATTTCTTGCCGCAGCAATCGTCGCCGCGACCTTCGGGTGGGCGGCTGCGTCCAAGCTGGTGGGCTTCGGACGCTGGCGCCGGGCGCTCACCGGCTACGGGCTGACGCGACCCCTCGAGCGATTCGCAGGAGTCGCCACCCCGTTCGCAGAGGCGGGTGTTGCGCTGCTCGTGTTGGTCGGTCCCCTTCCGGTGGCCGGAGCACTTGCTCTGGTCATGCTTGCCGGCTTCTGTGTGCTCATACTGCGCGCTCGGGTCCTCCAGGGTGACAGGCTTCCATGCGGCTGTTTCGGTGGAACCAGCGAAAGGGACTACCGCTTGATGCTGCTACGCAACACCTTGATCGCGGTGCCCGCCGGGATCGTGATCGTGGCCGGCGAGCCGGGTCTGGTAGAGCTGGCATCATCGATCGATGCGCCGGAGGTGCTGCCTGCCGGCCTCGTGTTAGGCGCGGCGGGCCTGGTCGTGTGGATGGTCAAGGTTGTGTCTGAGTCATTGTCGACGAAGGGAAGGCGGACATGAGAGCAAGGCT
>JALZIB010000062.1 GCA_030860505.1 Actinomycetota bacterium | reverse complement strand
GCGGCCCCCTTGAGGATCGTCGCGGCGCCGTCGCCGGCCTCGCCGGTGGCTCGGATCTCGGCGGCGACCTTCTCGGCGGCATCGAGCAAGGCGTCGACGAGCTTGTCGTGCGGCACCCAGCCGATCTGCTTTCCCTTCGCGAAGAGCAGACCTCGTCCCGGCCCGGCCGCGATACCGATGTCCGCGTCTCGTGCCTCTCCTGGTCCGTTGACCTCGCAGCCCATGACCGCGATCTGCATCGGTGGTAGGTCCATCTTCTCGATCCGCTTCTCGACCTCGTTGGCCAGCTCGAAGACGTCGAGCTCGGCGCGTCCGCACGAGGGACATGCGACGAGGTCGAAGCCCGACTCGCGCAGACCGAGGATCTGGAGGATCTGCTTGCCGAGCTTGACCTCCTCGACGGGATTGGTCGTCAGCGAGACGCGGATGGTGTCTCCGATGCCCTCGGCCAATAAGGTCCCGATGCCGATGGCCGACTTCGGAATCCCCTGCTTGGGGGTGCCCGCCTCGGTCACGCCGAGGTGCAGGGGCACGTCGGTCTGTTCGGCGAGCAGTCTGTAGGCCGCGATCATCTCGGGCACGTTCTGGTGCTTGACCGAGACCTTGATGTCGGTGAAACCATGCTCCTCGAGCAACCCGATCTCGTAAAGAGCGCTTTCGACGAGCGCCTCGGCTGTGGGCCGCCCGTACTTGGCGACGAGCTTCTTGTCGAGCGAACCGGCGTTGACCCCGATACGGATGGGAATGCCGCGCTCGCGCGCGCCGTCCGCAACCTCCTTGATGTGCTTGGGGTTGCGCATGTTGCCGGGATTGACGCGCAGGCCGTGCACTCCTGCCTCGAGCGCCAGCATCGCGAGACGAACCGAAAAGTGAATGTCGGCGATGATCGGCACGCCACCCTGTTCGACGATTAACGGAAGGGCGCGCGCGTCTTCCTCGTGCGGCACCGCGACCCTCACGATGTCGGCGCCCTGGGTCGCGAGCTCGTGCACCTGGATGATCGTGTCCTCGGCGTTCTCGGTCTTCGTCACCGTCATCGACTGGATCGACACGGGCGCGTCGCCACCGATGGCGACATCGCCAACCGAGAGTTGGCGGGACTTTCTCCTGACGTAGGGAGGAATCATCTAGTGGCCCACTAGAAGGGAAGGTCGATCGGCCGGGCGAGGTCGAGATACAAGATCGCCACGAACAAGATGACGAAGAACCCGATCACCGCGACCGACACGGGAATCAGCTTGCGGATGTCGACCCGTTTGCCGCTGATCGCCTCGTAGGCGACCACCGCGAGGTGTCCACCGTCGAGAGGCGGTAGAGGAAGAAGGTTCATTAGACCCACGAAGATCGTGAAAGCGGCGATCATCTCGAGGATGTTCGTGTATTCGCCACGATCGGCGAGCTCGCCGACGATGCCGCTTGCGCCGACGATGCCGATCGGGCTGTCCTCGGCGGAACGCTCGCCCTCACCGCTAAGAGCATTGAAGATGTCGCCGTTGAAGACCTGGGCGAAGACCTGGGGAATACCGACCACCGATCTGGTCGTGATGTCCCACACGCGCTCGCCCGTATGCACGATCGCCCCACCGAAGCCGAAGGTCTCGATCTCGGGCTGGGGGCCGACGCCTAGATACCCGACCTCCTCTTCGCCCTCAGCGGGGCTCCGCACCTCCTCGCCGGCCGGCGCAAGAGCCAGAAGCTCGTTCGTCTGCTCGTCCACGATGCCGGTCCCGAGCTGAGCCTGGACGTCTTCCTGGCGCCCGTCACGCTCGACCGTGAAGGTGGCCGTATCACCGGGGTGGGCTCGAATGAAGGCGCGCACATCGTCCCAGTTTCCGGTTTCATCGCCGTCGATTGCCACAATTCTGTCGTCGAGCTGAAAGCCCGCTACGGCGGCGGGCGTCTCCTGCCCGAACGCCTCCGGCTGCACTCCCGACAACTGGTTGCTCGCGTCGCCCGTCGGATACCCGAACGCCATCGCTGCGATCATGAGGGTGACGAAGGCGACGGGCCAGTGCGTGGCTGAGCCCGCGACCAGCACGATGGCGCGCTGCCAGCGGGGCTTGTTCGGATAGGAGCGCGACTCGTCCTCCGGTGAGATCTCCTCGTAGGGATTCATCCCGACGATCTTCACGAATCCGCCGAGCGGCAGAGCCTTGAGCCCGTACTCGGTCTCGCCCTTGGTGCGCGAGAAGAGAGTGGGACCGAAGCCCACGAAGAACTGCGTCGCCTTGAAGTTGAAGAACTTCGCGGTGGAGAAGTGGCCCGCTTCGTGGACCATCACCACCACCAGGATGGCGACTATGAAAAGCCAGATGCCCCAGTTCACCAGGGGATTCCCTCCGTCATGTCAATCACGTCTGTTCGATCTTGGTCATCACTTCTCTGGCTCGGGCTCGAGCCCAGGAGTCGGCCTCGAGGACCGCGTCCAGGTCCTGCCCATTCAGCGAGTCGTGCTCGTCGAGAACCTTCTCGATCATCACAGGAATCTCGGTGAAGGCCATCGCTCCGGCCAGAAAAGCGCCGACGGCCTCCTCGTTCGCAGCGTTTAGCACGGCCGGATGGGTTCCCCCCATCCTGCCAGCCCTGTGCGCCAATCCGAGAGCCGGGAATCGAGCATGATCCACGGCTTCGAACTCAATGGTTCCAACATCGGCAAAGTCGACCGCGTTCCCAAGCCCGATCGCACGATCGGGCCAGGTGAGAGCCGCCTGGATGGGCACCCGCATGTCGGTGGGAGCGGCTTGGAGCAGGGTCGAGGAGTCCACGAACTCGACCATCCCGTGGACGATGCTCTGGGGGTGGCAGACGGCGTCGATCCGGTCGTAGTCGAGTCCGAAGAGATGGTGAGCCTCGATGATCTCGAGGCCCTTGTTCATCAACGTGGCGGAATCGATCGTGATCTTGGGCCCCATTGACCAGGTCGGATGGGCGAGGGCCTCCTCGGGGGTGACCGTCGAGAGATCGCTCCTCGTGCGGAAGGGCCCCCCCGACGCCGTGAGGACGAGGCGGTCGACGGTCGCCATGTCAACCCCCGCGAGGCACTGCGCGAGCGCGGCGTGCTCGGAGTCGACCGGGACGATGGCGCCCCCTCCGTCTCGGGCGGCTTGAAGACAGACCTCCCCGCCGGCCACCAGGCTTTCCTTGTTCGCGAGAGCAAGGGTCTTGCCCGCCCTTAGCGCCGCGACCGAAGCCCGGAGACCCGCGGCGCCGACGACCGCGTTCAACACGATGTCGGCTTCGTCCAGCAGCGCGAGGTCGGCGGCCGCCTCGCCGCCGAGGCCGGTGTGGGCGACGCCGAGGGCCGCGGCCTGGCGCTCCAGTCCGGCGGCGTCTCGTCCGGCGGCGAGCCCGATGAGATCGAACCGCTCGGGATGGTCTCGGATGACCTCGATAGCCTGCCGGCCGATCGAACCGGTCGAGCCGAGGATCACGACCCGGCGCCGTGCGGTGGTTTCGCTCACGGTCGCGATTCTCACACGGTCAACTCGCTACACCCGCTCACAGACCTATCGCCCGCAGGTACAGAAACACGAAGGGCGCACAGAAGACGATCGCGTCGAGGCGGTCGAGCAACCCGCCGTGGCCGGGCAGCAGCGTGCCCGAGTCCTTGATACCGATCTCGCGTTTGGCCATGGACTCGACCAGGTCGCCCACCGGAGCGAGCACGCCTATGACGAGCCCGAGGCCCACTCCGTGAACCACACCGACGCCGTGGATGGCCACGAAGAAGAGAAAGACTCCGAATAATGCGCCCGCGATGCCTCCCACGAAGCCCTCCCAGGACTTCGCCGGCGAGATCGAGGGGGCCATCTTGTGTCGGCCCAGCCTGGTTCCTATGAAGTACGCCGCAATGTCGTCCGCGGCGACAGACAAGACGAAACCGACCAGCAGGAACAATCCGTCGTCGAGCACCATGAGGGCGATCGCTCCGGACGCGCCGCCCCCGATCCATAGGACGGATAGGACCGTCCAGGCCGTATCGGTCATGGGCGTAGGCCCGCGCGACGGCCTCAGCGCCGCAAGGAAGGAGCCGAACACCGTCACGGCGACCACCACTCCGAGAAGTCTGAAGCTCCCGAGGAAGGCCACGGTCATCATCGCGAAGGCACCGGCGAGACCGATCGGGGCGAACGGGCGGCGACCGGCCCGCTTGAGCCCGACGAAGAGTTCGTACAGTGCGCCAGTACACAGGGCCACGATGAAAAAAAAGAAGGCGACCGGGCCGATAAGGGCGCACACGATGACGATGCCGAGTAGAGCGAACGAAGTGGCCACCGCCGCACGCAGCGATCGGCCCGAGGGTCTGTCCAAGGGAGGTTCCTAGACCTCTGAGAGTTCGGCCTCTTTGCGCGTCAGATTGTCATCGACCTGAGCGATGTACTTGTCGGTGATCTTCTGAAGCTGGTTCTCGGCTCCTCGCTCCTCGTCTTCGGAGAGCCGACCGTCCTTCTTCATACGCTCGAGTTCCTGCTTGGAGTGACGTCTCACCGCGCGCACCGCGACCCGCCCCTCTTCGGCGCGAATGTGAGCGAGTTTGATGAGCTCCTTGCGTCTCTCCTCGGTGAGCTGAGGAAAGACCAGTCGAACGACCGCGCCGTCGTTATTCGGATTGAGCCCGAGGTCGGAGGCCTGAAGAGCCTTCTCGATGGCGGATAGCGAATTGGGGTCGTAGGGAGTGATCATGAGCACGCGCGGCTCGGGCACGGCGAGGTTCGCTACCTGGTTGAGCGGGGTCTGTGTGCCGTAGTAGTCGACCGTGATCTTGTTCAGGATCTGCGGCGTCGCACGACCAGAGCGAATCGTGGAGAGCTCCTCCTGGTTGACCGACACGGCCTTGCGCATCTTCTCTTCGGCCTGGTTGAAAACCTCGCCCTTGGTCTCAGCCATCGCTCTCTCCTTTGGTTTCTCTAACCGCGTTCTCTGTCCCGTGTTCGTTTAACCCTGGTTTCCTTGGGCTGGTCTAAGACTTGTCTTCGGCATGGACCAGAGTGCCAACGTCCTCGCCTTGCAGTACGCGCACGATGTTCGGCGCCTTCAGGTTGAAGACGACGATCGGAAGGTGGTTGTCCATGCAGAGCGAGATCGCCGTCGAGTCCATGACCTTCAGCCCGCGGTTCAGAACCTCGATGTAGTTGAGCGAGTGGAACATCTCGGCGTCCGGGTTGACGAGTGGGTCCGAGTCGTAGACACCGTCGACTTTGGTGCCCTTGAGGATGCACTCCGCACCGATCTCCAGCGCCCTCAGAGCCGCGGACGTGTCGGTCGAAAAGTAGGGGTTGCCCGTCCCGCCGGCAAAGATCACCACTCGTCCCTTTTCGAGATGGCGGATCGCGCGCCGCCGGATGTAGGGCTCGGCGAGTTCTTGCATCCAGATAGCGGTCTGCACGCGCGTCTGGACGCCCTCCTTCTCGAGGGCGTCCTGTAGCGCGAGCGCGTTGATCACCGTCGCCAGCATGCCCATGTAGTCGGCGGTGGTGCGGTCGGTTCCCTGAGCGGAGGCCGACAGGCCCCGGATGATGTTTCCGCCGCCGACGACGATGCCGAGCGCGGTTCCAAGTTCCTTGACCTCGGCGATTTGTCGCGCGATCGACGCCACAGTGCGCGGGTCTATCCCGAAGTCCTCTTGTCCGGCAAACGCTTCACCGGAAAGTTTGAGCAGCGCGCGAGTGAACTTGGGGGTCGCCTGGACGCCGTCGGTCATCGACTCAGGACCTCAGGCCCCGTGATCCTCGCCCACACGGATGCGGGCGAAGCGACCGACCGAGACGTTCTCGCCCATCGACGCCTTAGCCTCGTCGAGCAGGCTCGCGATGGTCTTCGTCTTGTCCTGTATCCACTCCTGGTCGAGCAGGACGCGGTCCTTGTAGAACGCCTCGAGCTTGCCGGTCACGATCTTCTCGATCACCTGCTCCGGCTTGCCGGAGTCCTTCGCCTGCTTGGCGTAGATCGCCGACTCCTCGTCGATGACGTCCTGCGGCACCTGCTCGCGCTCGAGGAAGCCCGGGTTGGAAAACGAGATGTGCATCGCGATGTCCTTGGCGAGCCGCTCGAAAGCCTCGGTCTTGGCCACGAAGTCGGTCTCGCAGTTCAGCTCGATGAGCACGCCGAGCTTCGGCGGGTAGTTGGGGTCGGGCCGGTGCATGTAGGAGTAGACGATGCCCTCGCCGGCCGCACGCCCGCTGCGCTTGGCCGCGTCCGCGAGTCCTTTTTCCCGCAGAAGCCGCTTCGCCGCGTCGATGTCCCCGTCCGACTCTTGCAGTGCCTTCTTTGCGTCCATCATTCCCGCGCCGGTCGCGTCGCGCAGGGCCTTGACGTCCTGGGCCTTGATGTCAGCCACTGGGCTTCTCCTCCTTCGTCTCCTCCGAAGCCGCGGCCTGCTCGGTCGCGGCCGGCGTCTGCTCGGTCGCGGCCGGCGTCTGCTCGGTCGCGGCCGGCGTCTGCTCGGTCGCGGCGGGCTCTTGCTCCGCCTCGGCCTTCTCGAGCTCGATCTCCCACTCGGCCTTCGGCTGCGCCTCGGCCGTGGGCAGGGTCTCGACCTTGGGGGCCGCCGTACCGGGGGTTTCCTGGGGCTTCTCCCCGTCGCTCGGGCGCATCGACTTTCCCTCGATGACGGCGTCGGCGATGATGCGCGTAAGTAGCGAGCCTGAGCGGATCGCATCGTCGTTGCCGGGGATGCCGAAGTCGACGTCGTCCGGGTCGCAGTTCGTGTCGAGCACGGCGATGATGGGGATGCCGAGCTTGCGAGCTTCTCGCACGGCGATCTCTTCCTTCTTCGTGTCCAGGATGTAGATCGCCTCGGGCAGCTTCTTCAGGTCCTTGAGGCCCCCGAGGTTGCGCTCGAGCTTCTCGTACTCCCTGCGCAGACCGAGCGCCTCCTTCTTAGACATGGCGTCGAGCGAACCGGTCTCGACCATCTCCCCGAGCTCGTTCATGCGCTGGATCCGCTTGGCGATGGTCTGAAAGTTCGTGAGCATGCCGCCGAGCCAGCGAAAGTTAACGAAGGGCATTGCGGCCCTGACCGCCTGCTCCTCGACGATGTCCTGCACCTGACGCTTGGTGGCGACGAACAGGACCGTTCCGCCCTTTGCGACCAGGTCGCGCGTGAAGGTGTAGGACTTCTCGATCCCGGACATGGTCTGCTGCAGATCGAGAATGTAGATGCCGTTGCGCTCCGTGAAGATGAAGCGCTTCATCTTCGGGTTCCACCTGCGGGTCTGGTGCCCGAAATGGACGCCTGCCTCGAGCAGCTGCCTCATCGTGACGACGGGCATGGGTACTCCTCCTTCTTCGGTTACGCCGGCCCGTTCTTCTCTCGACCGAGCCGGACTCCTCCGCCCGCAGAACCCCTTATGTAGCAACTGCCCCGTTGGTGCGGAGCAGATGCCGGGGACCGAAGTCCACGCCTAAGCCATGCTGTTTCTGGGCGACCGTCGGAACGATTGCCCGGCGCGGTAAGCGAACGTGTGAATTTTTGGGACGGGGAGAGGCTACCACGACCGGATTTCGCCCTCCGCTCGCGGACTGGGGCGCCGAACCTACTCGCCCTTCGTGGCCTCGTTGATCTTGCCTCGCATGGCCAGGACTGCTTTGGTGTGCATCTGGCAGATGCGCGACTCGGTAACGCCGAGAACCTCGCCTATCTGAGACAGGGTCAGGCCCTCGTAGTAGTAGAGCGTGATCACTATCTTCTCTCGCTCGGGGAGGTTGTTGATCGATTGAGCGAGGATCACCTTCATCTCCTCGGACTCGACGCTCTCCTGAGGGCTGGGGGCGCGGGTGTCCTCGAGCGTTTCGACGAGAGAGGTCTTTCCACCTCGCTCGCTGTCCACCGCCATCATCTCGTCCAGGGCCACGAGCGACACCGTCGAAAGCTGCGAGTAAATGCCGGCGAGGTCGTCTTTCGAGATGCCCATCTCGCCCGCGATCTCCTCGTCCGATGGCGGCCTCTTCAACGTGTTCTCGAGCTCGACGCACGCCTTCTCGACCTCGCGCGCCTTGAACCGAATGGACCGTGGAACCCAGTCGATGGCCCGAAGCTCGTCGATGATCGCGCCTCGGATCCGGCTGATGGCGTAGGTCTCGAACTTGATGCCGCGCGCGGGCTCGTACTTTTCGATGGCATCGATGAGCCCGAAGATCCCATACGAGATGAGATCGGACTGCTCGACGTTCGAGGGGAGGCTCACCCCCACGCGGCCCGCCACATACTTGACCAGAGGAGAGAAGTTCAGGATCAGCGAGTCGCGCGCCCCGGTCGCACCCGTGGACTTGTATTCATCCCACGCTCGCAGGACGGGGTCGTTGCGCCTCTCCTCGAGAGACTCAGGCCCTGGGGTGGCTTTGTTCATATACGGCCCTCAAGCGCTCTGTCGATACGTGGGTGTAGATCTGCGTTGTCGAAAGACTCTCATGACCGAGCAGTTCCTGAACAGCGCGAAGGTCGGCCCCATTGTCCAACAGATGAGTGGCGAAGGAATGACGCAGGGCATGGGGGTTCGTGTGGGGGCCTCCCTGCGCCGTGACGTATTTGTCGAGCAGCCGTCTCACGCTCCTCGGACCGAGGCGCGTCCCGCGCGTGTTGAGCCACAGCGCGCGCCGGTCGTCTCCGGCGTCGTGAGCGCTCCGGCTTAGCAGTTCACGACGCAACCGCAGGTAGGCGGACAGGGCGCGTGCGGCCGGGTCGCTGAGCGGCACCTGTCGCTCTTTGCGTCCCTTACCGAGCACCGTGACGTGGTTATCGGTCAGATCAAGATCGTCGAGGTCGAGGCCGCAGAGCTCGGACACGCGCAGACCCGACCCGTAGAGCACCTCGAGCACCGCCCGGTCGCGCGCTCCGACGGGATCGTCCGTCGGCGGCAACTCGCAGAGCGCCGCCGCCTCGGCCGCCTTTAGCACCCGCGGAAGGGGACGGTCCAACTTGGGAGCCGGGAGGTCCTCGGCCGCGTTCGCAGCGACGAGACCGTGGAGCTGGGCCCACCTCAGCATCGAGCGCAGCGCGCTCGTCTTGCGAGCGATAGAGCGGCGCGCCAGGCCCCTCGAGGTCAAGAAGGCGACGTAGCGACGGAGCAACCTGCGATCGATCTGCCCTAAGTCGATGATCCCGCCCCGCTGGCTCCAGGCACCGAACTGGCCGAGATCGGAGCGGTAGGCCGACAAGGTGCCGGCGGCGAGGTCTCGCTCGGCGCGCCCGGCCTCGAGGAAGCCGAGCACGGCGCGCTCGATCGAGGTGCTGCCGGTCCCGGCGCGCTCAGTCGAGGTGCCGCTGGTCCCCGCTCTCAACCCTGCCTCTTCTCCTCTGAGTCCGCATTCGTCGTCGTCGCCCGTCGCGCAAGCATGGGGATTGCTGTAACGGCTGTCAACAGCTGCTGATGAAACGGGGGATAACAGGCGCAAGGGCAGGCTAACGGCACGTCTGTGGGGCGCTAGGGAAGTTTGCGGTCGGTGCGGTCGGTGACTACCAGCACACCGCACCGACCAGTGCTTTTTCGGGACGCAACCTACTGATGCCGCTCGGCCAGCGCCGCCCGGACCCGGGCCCCTGAGCTCGTCAGCTCGTAGGCGCCGTTCCAACGTTTCACCAGGCCCCTTATCTCGAGCTTCGAGAGAGTCAGCAGCACTAGTCCCTGCGCTAGCTGCGTATGGGTCACGATGAAATCGGTGGTGACCGCGGCATCATCTAAGACGCTGAGCACCACCCTTTGATTCTCGTCCACTCCAACCGGCCCCAGCGGCAGCGCATCTTGCTCCCACACCATGCCAGGCGCCAGAGCATCGAAGATGTGCTGCACTTGGGTGATCGCTGTCGCTTCCATGCAGCGGATGAGCTCGTTCGGGCCCTCCGCATAGGGATTCCTGATGCTGCCGGGCACCGCGAAGACTTCCCGGTTGGCGTCCAGGGCCAGCCTGCCCGTGATCAGGGCGCCGCTCTTGACCGAACCTTCGACCACCACCACAGCCTCGCAGAGGCCGACGATGATCCGATTGCGAAGGGGAAAGTGGTGCTGCAGGGGCGGGGTTCCCTCGGGATACTCCGTGACGACGGTTCCGTGGGCGTCAATCTTGCGGCGCAAGGACAGGTTGTTCTTGGGGTAGTTCACGTCCATACCCCCGCCGATGACTGCGATGGTGTGCCCCTCCGCCTCGAGCGCCGCCCGGTGAGCGGCCGCGTCGATGCCTACGGCGAGGCCCGACACCACCACGAACTTGGCCTGCGCCAGGCCCTTTGCGATCATCTCCGCGGCTTCGATGCCCGCTGCCGTCGGCCGGCGAGTGCCGACTACCGCAACCGTTCGAGCGACCGGATCAATTGCCCGTCCCGACGCGAAGAGTTTCCTCGGAGGCTTGTGGGGGCCGAGCTCGTCAAGTCGCTCCGGCCACTCGCCGGATCCGGGAGCGATGAGTCGCTGGTTGATCGGTCGATGGTTGGTGATCCTGGGTGGTGGATTCATGCGGCCATCACCGCATCTACGCCCTGCAGCCGAAACCCAAGAGCATGACCCAAGTGCTCGACGGTGACCTCGGCCGATTCACTCAGGTCCGCTATCGTCCGCGCCACTCGCAAGAGCCGGTCGACGCCACGCCCTGTGAGAGCGAGACCGTCGATGGCCTCCCCCATCTCCGCTCTCGCCGAACCCGTCAGAGCCGCACCTTTTCGCAGGCCTCCGGTCGGCACCGATGAGTTGGTAAGGCTCGGCCCCCAGCGCTCGCTTTGGAGCGTGCGAGCGGCCTCCACTCGAGCACGAATAACCTCGGAGGAATCGCCCTCAGGAGGGCCCATGAGCTCGCGGCGCGTGAGCCTCGTCAGCATGATTCCCAGATCCATTCGGTCGATGAAGGGGCCGGACAACTTGGAGCGATAGCCCTCGAGCCTTCCTTCCTTGCAGCGGCATGACCGCTCGCTGTCTCCGCTGTAGCCGCAGGGACATGGGTTCATCGCCGCGATCAACGAGAAGCGCGAGGGGTAGCTCACCGCCCCCGCGCTGCGGGCGATGCGCACGCGCCCCGCCTCGAGCGGCACTCGCAAGCTCTCGAGAACCTCGCCTCTGTAGAGGGGAAGCTCGTCCAAGAAAAGGACGCCGTGATGAGCGAGGCTCACCTCGCCGGGCCGGGGCAGCCCCGTGCCGCCTCCGATGAGCCCGGCGAGCGTGACGTGATGGTGCGGCGCGCGGAAGGGCCGATTGGTCACGAGTCCGGCCTGCTCGCCGAGGATCCCGGCTACCGAGTAGATCCGGGTGACCGCGAGAGACTCCTCGAGCGTCATGGCCGGCATAATCCCGGGGAGTCGGCTGGCCAGCATCGTCTTGCCGGATCCGGGAGGGCCGCACATCAACAGGTTGTGGCCGCCGGCTGCGGCGATCTCCAGCGCTCGCTTGGCGGTTCCCTGACCTCGGACTTCGGTCATGTCGGGGCACGATGGCGCCGCGCTGCACGCAGCGTGCTCTATCGGTGGTGGGGTCCATCGCCCCTTGGCCCAGTCGATGCACTGACGCAGCGTCTCTACGGGAACCAACTCGATGCCCTCGACCAGGCCGGCCTCGGCCGCGTTCGCCGCGGGACAGATGATGCCCTTGCGGCCGGCCTCGCGGCACGAGATGGCGGCCGCGAGGGTGCCGCGCACGGGACGCACAGACCCGTCCAAAGCCAGCTCGCCGACGATGACCCAGTTTTCGAGCGGCTCCGGAGGAATGCGGCGATTGGCCGCTAGCACTCCGAAGGCAAGCGGAAGGTCGAAGTGCGTGCCCTCCTTGCGCAGAGCGCCGGGGGCCAGATTGGCTGTGATGCGCTGCCCCGGCCAGCTCTCATCGCTGGACAACAGGGCGGAGCGCACGCGCTGGTCCGCCTCGCGCACCGTCGAAGTGGGCAGCCCGACGATAGTGAACCGGGGCACGCCGGTTCCGACGTCGACCTCTACCTCGACGAGGTGCGCCTCCGTCCCGATGAGGGCGACGGATTCGGTTTTCGCAAGCATGAGACCTTCCGTTTCCGGTCTCGTGGAGTCGCGGCCACCTAGGACGCTAACGAGTTGCTGTGACACGTAAGAACCGCGGCAACCAAGGCATGATCCGAGGGTGCGTGAACGAGGGTGCGTTGAACGGCGCTGCGCGGACGGGGGCTGAGCCTCAGAAGGCGTCGGGCAGATGGGTGATCTCGGGCTCCCGCCGCATGAGCACGGAGATCACGTCGAAGCGCACCCGGACGTCGCCCGGACGGCGTTCACTCATCCAGGCGGCGGCAAGCCGGCGGAGCCGCGCCTGCTTCTGGAAGCCGACCGCCTCGGCCGGCCCGCCCCAGTAGTCGCTGGTGCGGGTCTTGACCTCGCAGAAGACGAGCAGATCGCCGCGCCCCACGACGAGGTCGAGCTCACCCGAGCGGCAGCGCCAGTTGCGGTCGAGGATGGCGAACCCAAGCTTCGCGAACAACTCGGCGGCGAGTTCCTCGCCGGTTCGTCCCAACGTCCTGCGCGCATCCATGAGCTGCACGCTAGTCAGAAGGTGTGACGAAAAGGCGCGGCAGACCGATCGAACGACAAATCGGTGTGACGAAATTAGCTCTCGAGGGTCGGGGGCTCGGGAAGGAGATCGCGCTCGGCGAGCTGGGCGAGTTCCTCGACGTTCAGATCCCTGAAGGTCACGACCTTGACGTGCGACACGAAGCGGGCCGGACGATGCATGTCCCACACCCACGCATCTCTGAGCTCGACCTCGAACCAGACCTTCGCTCCGACGTTGCGCGTGTCTACCTTGACCTCGTTGGCCAAATAGAAACGGCGCTCGGTCTCGACGACGAACTTGAACATCGGGAGGACGTCCCGATACTCCTTGTAGAGCTGGAGCTCCATCTCGGCCTCGTATTTCTCGAGGTCCTCGACGCTCATGGTGCGATCCTCTCCTCGTTCACGCTGCCGTACGGGTCACCGTCTGGCGCCGCATCGGATTCCGACGCCTCATCGTCCAAGTCTCGCGCCGGATGAGGCCGGAATACACCATCCGAGTCCGGAAATCCGAGCACTCCGAAGAAGCTGCGGCGATGGATCTCGCAGGGCCCGTATTGCTTGAGAGCGTTCCAGTGGGCGCGCGTGCCGTAGCCGACATTTGTGGCGAAGCCATAGCCCGGCCAACGCCGGCTGTAGCGTCGCATCGCCGCATCCCTCGTCACCTTGGCGACTATCGAGGCGGCTGCGACCGAGCGGGAGACGTAGTCACCCTTCTTGACGCCGAGGTTCGGATAGGGAAGTCGCTTGAGCTTGAAGCAGTCGAGCAGGGCGTAATCGGGAGTACGGTCCAAGTTGTTGAGCGCTCTGCGCAGAGCCTGGAGATTGCAGCGCTGCAAGCCGTCGCGGTCGATGCGATCGTGTCGCACGCGCACAACGGACCACGCCACCGCGATCTCCTTGACCCGAAGCGCGAGGCGTTCGCGCTGGAGCCTCGTGCACAGCTTCGAGTCCTTCAGTCCGTCGAGCGCCGCATCGGGAGGAAGAATGACCGCCGCCGCGACGAGGGGGCCGGCCAGCGCTCCCCTGCCCACTTCGTCGGCCCCCGCGACGTACGTGAAGCCGGCATCAAAGAGGCGTTGCTCCATCAGCCCGAGAGCCTCGTTCATTACAGCGTGCCGAAGTCCCTGGGGGGCCAGATGATCAACCACGCTCGGCCGATGATCTCGTCTTCTTCAACGGGACCGAACACCCTGGAGTCCATCGAGTTGCTGCGATTGTCCCCCATGACGAAGACCATGCCCGCCGGAACGCGACATCCGTTTCTTTGACGCTCGAGCTCCATCGACCTGCAATTGTCGGCGATGATCTTCGTGCTCCCTGTGTCCACTCCGCCTTTGATGTACGGCTCGTCGATTCGTTCACCGTTCACGATCAGTTTGCGGCGATTGCCGTCGTAGCTCACGACATCTCCGCCGACTGCGACGATCCGCTTGATGAAGTCGGTTTCCTCACCGGTGGGAAGCCCCAGCAACTCACGGAAGAAATTGCGCGCGTCCTCGCTCCAGGGAAGATCGGGCGGCCTCCGTGCAGCGTCCTGGGCAAACACGATGACTTGGCCGCGCTGCGGCTCGCCGAAGCGATAGCCGAGCTTCTCGACCAGCACGCGGTCTCCGCGCACCAGCGTCGGGTTCATCGACGCCGAGGGAATGAAGAAGGCCTGCACCAGGAAGATCTTGATTACGACCGCGATCGCGAAGGCAAGCAGAATGAGCAGCGGCAACTCGGCGACCTGCTTCAGGACACTGCTCTTGCGGTTCTTCTTCTTGGCAGATTTCTTCGCCTTCTTCGACTCTCCCTTAGTGGTTTCGTCTTTCGCCGCGTCCTTCGTGGACTCCGCCTTGGACTCGTCCTTCGCCCCGTCCTTGGTGGGTTCGTCCGTTTTCGGGGCCGCAGCGGACTCCGTGGCGGCGTCGGGCGTGGGGCGAACGTCGCTCTGCGCTTGTTTCGACTCGGCGGCTCCGGACTTAGCCGCCGACGGAGCGACGGTTCGGGCGCCGTTGCCTTCGATCGCACCCGCCCCCTCGGACTCATCCGCCGGAGAGGAGTCGCGCCGCAACCGCTCGGCAACCGAGTCATCTACCGGGGTCAGATGACTGTCCGCCGGCTGTCCCATCGTCTTGAGCCGGGCAATGACCTCCTGCGAGGTCATGCCGAGATCTCTGGCTACTTGCTGGACGGTTGTCATGGAAGTGACAGATTAGGGGGTTTCATAGACTTCCGAAGTCTTTCGGAGGCCAGATCGAAACGAAGGCGCGCCCGACGACCTCATCTGCGGGCACAGGACCGAAGTTCCTGGAGTCGTCGGAGTTGCCGCGATTGTCTCCCATCACGAAGATCTGGCCGGGCGGAATCCTCTGCGGGGGGAAGTCGTTAGTGACCGCGCCGGAGGGAAGATAGGGCTCGTCGACCACCTCGTCGTTGACCCGCACGAGCCCGTCGCGGCCCTCGATCGTGTCGCCTCCCACCGCGATGACTCGTTTCACAAAGTCCTGCTCGCCACCGGTAGGGAAACCGAACAGGCTCTTGAAGGCGTTCGCGACGTCGTCCAGGACCGAGTCCTCCTCGGCCGGGGACACGGGCGCGACGGACGTGCGCTCGAAGACGACGACGTCGCCGCGCTCGGGCTCGCCGAAGCGGTAGCCGACCTTCTCCACGAGGATGCGCTCGCCGACCTCGAGAGTCGGGATCATCGAGCCCGAGGGGATGTAGAAGGCCTGGAGGAGAAAGGTCTTGATCAACAGAGCAAGAGCAAAGGCCGCAACCACCAAAACGGGGAACTCCCGCCAGAAGGGCCGGCGTCGCCGGGGTTCGTCCGCAGCGGCTTCATCGAGTCTGTCGTCCGAAGGGAGATCCCCGTGGTCACGGTCTTCGGGCGGGGGCGGCGAGTCTGTCGTGGAGCGCCCGGAGGTCTCCGGGGTCTTCACTAGGCCTGGCGCTTCTCTTTGACCTTGGCCTTCTTGCCGATGCGATCCCTGAGGTAGTAGAGCTTCGCCCTCCGGACGTCACCCATCGTCACCCGCTCGATCTTGGCGATCATCGGGGAGTGAACCGGAAAGGTGCGCTCGACCCCGACGCCGAACGACAGCTTCCGCACAGTGAAGGTCTCGGACAACTGGCTCCCGCGCCGGCGAATGACGATGCCCTCGAAGATCTGGACCCGCTGCCTCTCACCCTCGACGACGCGCACGTGCACCTTGACGGTGTCGCCTGGGCCGAAGTCCGGGATGTCGTCTCGCAGATAGGGTCGCTCGACGACGTCGGTGGGGTTCATGACAACAAGCTCCTTTGTCTTCTGCCTGGTCGTGGGTACTGCGTGGTAGCCCGGACGGGATTCGAACCCGTGATCTCCGCCTTGAGAGGGCGGCGTCCTCGGCCAACTAGACTACCGGGCCTTGTTCTCGTGCTTGTCTGTTCCTGCCATTCACTTGTCTGCGCGATCGTCGAGACGATCGCTTGTGCTGGGGTGCCTGGATTCGAACCAGGACTAGCGGAACCAGAATCCGCCGGGCTGCCAGGTTACCCCACACCCCAATGTGCTTTCCGAACCAACATGTGCTTTCCGAACCAAAATGTGCTCTCCGAGAAGCGGTGCTCCGAGGCGGTCTGCAAGGATAACAGGCCCCCGCCAGGTGGAAGCCTCTCCTCTACGACGCCCGGGCTCGCAGCCTGGCCACGGTGGCGTCCCGACCCAACAACTCCAGCGACTCGAAGAGCGGTGGGCTGATGAGGGTGCCGGTCACCGCGGCTCGGATCGGCTGAAACGCCTTTCTCGGTTTGAGCTCGCGCTCGGCGGCGAGCGTCCTGAGCGCCTCCTCGATCCCGGCGGCGGTCCACGACTCGACCTTCTCGAGGCGCCCCGCGACCTCGGCGAGGTAGTCGCCCTGGCCCTCCAAGACTTTGGCCGCCTTGTCGTCGGGAGTGACTTCGGCGAACAGGAAGCGCACCATGTGCGGGGCCTCGGTCAATCGCTTCATGCGTTCGACCAGCAGAGGCGTGACCGCCTCGAGCGTCTTGCGTCCCGCGGGCGAATCGGCCGGAACTCCCCCCGCGACGCAATAGGGAACGAGCACCTCGGCGAGGGCATCCGGAGTCAGCGAGCGAATGTAGTGCCCGTTCAGCCACTCGAGCTTGTCGACGTCGAAGGCCGCGGGGTTCTTTCCGACGCGCTCGAGCGTGAACTTCTCGACGAGGTCGTCGACGGAGAAGATGTTGGTGCGGTCGTCGAAGCTCCAGCCGAGCAGCGCGAGGTAGTTGACCAGGGCCTCGGGGAGAAAGCCCTGCTCGCGATAGGCGCCGACCGCGACGTCACCCCAGCGCTTGGACAACGGCTTGCCGTCGGGCGCCACCAGCAGAGGGAGGTGGGCGAAGGTCGGCGTCTCGGTCACACCAAGTGCCTCGCGAATGAGCAATTGGCGAGCGGTCGACGCAACGAGGTCGTTGCCCCGGATCACGTGTGTGATGCCCATCTCGATGTCATCGACGGTCACCGCCAGCATGTAGGTCGGGGTTCCGTCGGCGCGCACGATGACGAAGTCCGGCGTGCGCCCGAGGTCCGTCGCCATCTCGCCGAGCACAGCATCGGTGAAGCTAATCGTGCGGTCGGCCGGGACGATGAACCGCACCGAGGGCGCCCGCCCTTCAGCGCGGCGCGCGTCCGCTATCGCGCGGTGGTCGGGACGCCGCCCCTCGGACTGAGCCGCCTTGCGCTCGGCGTCCACGTCCTCGGGAGTCGCGTAGTCGAGGTACGCAAAGCCCTCCTCGACGAGCTTGTCGGCGTAGGAGCGGTAGAGATCGAAGCGCTCGCTCTGGCGGTACGGCTCATGAGGTCCGCCGGTCTCCGGGCCCTCGTCCCAGGTGAGCCCGAGCCAGCGAAAATCCTCGAGCAGGGCCTCGTAGTTCTTCTGGGTGGCGCGCTTGGCGTCGGTGTCCGCGATACGGAGCACGAACTCGCCGCCGTGGTGGCGAGCGAAGAGCCAGTTGAACAACGCGGTGCGGGCGTTGCCCACGTGAATCGAGCCCGAGGGTGCGGGCTCGATGCGGGTGCGAACGGTGGTGCGAACGGTGGCGTGAGCGTCGGTCATGAGCGCCATCGTAAAGGCCCGGCGCCACCGCGCCCCTCCACTTACCCACCGGCACACCGTTTGTGTTCCCTCGGTGACTCGATACAGAAGGGGTACCTCGACGCAGAAAGACAAGCGAGAGGCTCAGGCCGGCGGCTCGCCGAGCAGGGGTGCACTTTCGGGCGTCCCGGCACGACGTGGGTCAATACCAGCACGGTCGAGAAGTCCGTGTCGCGGCGCGCCGCGTCCGAGCGCGAACGCGCGGAGCCCGCACGTGAGCGAACTCCTGAATGACCTCGGCCATGGTCGTTGCCTGCACTCTTCCGGCGACAACCGCCTGAATGATTGCCCTGCAGACTCTCGCAGGTCATGAGCGGCGCCGACCGCGTATGCGCATTTACTAGCCGTCCGGCGGGTCGGACTGCACCGGGAGCAGGAGGATCCGATATGCGCGGCGCTTAATGAATCCGAACGGAACCTTGTCGGCAAGCCGAAGCAGGTTCTCGCCGCCCCGGAAACGTGGGCGCTGGCGGACCACTCTGATGTCTGCCGAAGAGTCCCATGGGTCCTTTATCTGAGCAGCGTCCTCCAGAGGATTCTCTACTCCACGAAGTCGAGCCAATCGTAGTACTTCTCGTCTTCGCCCTTGACGATGGCGAAGTACTTCTGCTGGATCGTGGTCGTGATCGGCCCCGGGTCCCCGATGATGCGCCCGTCCACCTCACGCACGGGCGTGACCTCGGCCGCGGTCCCGCTGCAGAACATCTCCTCGGCCAGGTAGAGGTCGGTGCGGCTGAGCTGCGCCTCCTTGACGGTCATGCCGAGGTCACGCGCGATGTTGATGACGGAGTCGCGCGTGATGCCCTCGAGGGGGCCGGACGACAGCGGCGGCGTGAAGATGGCGCCGCCCTTGACGATGTAGATGTTCTCGCCGGTCGCCTCGGAAACGAAGCCCTGAGGATTGAGCATTATGGCCTCGTCAAAGCCGTGTTGCACCGCCTCGTGCTTCGCCGACACCGCGTTGATGTAGGCGCCCGTCACCTTCGCCTGCGGCGGGATGATGTTGGGGTCGTGGCGACGCCACGACGAGATCGTCATGCGGACGCCGTTGGCCATGCCCTCGTCGCCGAGATAGGCGCCCCAGGGCCACACCGCGATGGTCACGTCGATCGGGTTGTCCTGGCAGTAGATCCCCATCTCGCCGTACCCGCGGATCGCGATGGGCCGCACATAACAAGACTTGAGATCGTTGATCTTGATCAGCCCGAACGTCGCCTCCATGAGCTCGTCAACCGAGTAGGGAATCTCCATCTGGAAGATTCGGCCCGAGCGGTGAAGACGCTCGTAGTGCTCCCGCAGTCGGAAGACCGCCGGCCCGCGTTTCGTCTCGTAGCAGCGGACGCCCTCGAACACACCGGTCCCGTAATGCAGCGCGTGGGACAGAACGTGTACCTTCGCGTCCTTCCAATCTACGAACTCACCGTTCATCCAGATCTTGTCGACGGGCTGCAGTGGCATCGTTGCCCTTCCCCCTAGTAGCTCGGTTCGATCAGTTGCTCAACTCGAACATCCGAGCATCGCGTGCTCGGACCTTGACGGCGATGTTGCTCAACACCTCTTCGGGTACCGGCGAATCCACCGCCAGGCACATCAGCGCCTCGCCGCCCTCGCTCTGGCGCGCCACCTGCATGTTCGCGATGTTTATCCGAGCTTCCCCCATCAGGCTGCCCACGATTCCAACGATGCCCGGCCGGTCCTCGTAGCGGAGCAGCGCGAAGTAGGGCGAGAATGCCATGTCGAGCTCGTAGCCGTAGACCCGCACGAGCTTGGGGTTGTCGCGCTTGCCTACGAGCACCCCCGCCACCGAAACCGTTTCGTCCTTGCACTCGGCGTGCACCTCGATGAGGTTGACGAAGTCGAGAGATTCAGACGATCTCGCCTCTTCTACTGCGATGCCGCGCTCCTTGGCGAGCAGCGGCGCGTTGACGAACGTGACGGGTTCGTGCACCACCGCGCTGAAGGCCCCCTTGAGCCCCGACAGAGTTAGCGCCCTGGTGTCGTAGCCGGCGATGCCGCCGTGGTACTCGAAGCGCAGTCGCTCGATCCCGGTCCCCGCCAGCGCCACCGCCATGCGTCCGAGTCGTTCCGCAAGCTGGAGGTAGGAGCGGATCGCCTCGGGGATGTCGGCGCCGACCTCGACGTTGACGGCATAGGGAACGAACTCGCCGCGCAGCGCGAGAAGAACCTGTTCCGCGATGGCGAGTCCCGCCTTGTCCTGGGCCTCGGCTGTGGACGCGCCCAAGTGAGGTGTAACGATGACGTTGTCCAACTCGAATAACGGGTGGCTGGTGACCGGTTCGATCTCGAAGACGTCGACTGCCGCCCCCGCGACGCGACCGCTGCGAAGCGCCTCGAGAAGCGCGCTCTCGTCGATGACCCCTCCGCGCGCGGTGTTGACGATGCGTACACCGGGGCGAACCTCCGCCAGCTCCTTGCTTCCGATGATGCCGATGGTCTCAGGCGTCTTCGGGAGATGCACCGTGAGGAAGTCGGCGCGACGGCACACATCGGCCACGTCGTCGACGAGCTCGACGCCCATCTGCGCGGCCCTGCTTGCGGAGACGTAGGGATCGAAGGCGATGATGCGCATGCCGAAGGCGTTCGCTCGTTGCGCAACGAGGGTGCCGACTCGCCCCAAACCCACCACCCCGAGGGTCTTTCCGTGCAGCTCGACACCTTGATAACGCTCGCGCGCCCACTCGCCCCCCACCAGCGCGGAGTGCGCCTGGGGCACGTTGCGCGCCTGGGCGAGGAGGAGGGCCATGGTGTGCTCGGCGGCCGACAACACATTCGACTGCGGCGCGTTGACCACGAGCACGCCGTTGCGAGTTGCGGCGTCGACGTCGACGTTGTCGAGGCCGATCCCGGCCCGCCCGACGACCTTGAGGTCCCCGCCCGCCTCGATGACGGCCGCGTCGACCGTAGTGGCCGACCGGATCACCAGGGCGTCGTAGCCACCGATGATCGCGACGAGCTCTTCTTGGGTTAGGCCCGTCTCCACGTCAACGTCGAGATGCTCACGTAGGCGTTCAACGCCCGCCGGCGACAGCTTCTCGGTGACCAGAACCTTCATTGCTGCAGGATACAGGGGAGCTCGAGGCTCACCCCCGCGCCGGACTCAGCCTCTTACCGCCTCTATCACCGCCACGCCGATCAGCATCCCCAAGATGGTTCCTGCGATGCCTGCGACCAGGGCCCACTTACCGAGTGGGTCACCCTTACTCATCGCAACCCCGCCACAGATGGCGCCCGCGGGACCGAGGATGATCGGGATGAACAGCAAAGCGAGATCCGCCAGTACGAAGCCAACGATGGTGAGCGTTCGACCCTCAGGCTTTGCAGGTCTGGTGGAAGGACCACTCTGTTGCTGCAAACCGCACCCCTGTTTGCGTCCGGATAAACCATCTGACGCTCAGCCTCTACCCCTCAAACCTTCGTCTAGTCTCTTTCACCCCAGGCGTTCGATCACGAAGTCAAGACAGCCGGTCAGCGCAAGCGCGTCCTCGGGATCCACCGCGGGATAGGTGGCGATGCGGATCTGGTTGCGACCGAGCTTGCGATAGGGCTCGGTGTCGACGATTCCGTTCGCGCGCAGGGCCGCGGTCACCGCGGCCGCGTCGATCGAGTCGTCGAAATCGATCGTGACGACGACGTTGCTTCGCTGTTCGGGCCGTTCGACGAACGGTCGCGCGTTCGCGCTCGACTCCGCCCACGAGTAGAGCGCGCGAGATGACTGCTCGCAGCGCGCCGCCGCCCACTCAAGACCGCCGTTGCCGTTGATCCAGTCGATCTGATGAACGGCAAGCAGGATCGTGGCGAGGGCAGGCGTGTTGTAGGTCTGGTTCATACGCGAGTTGTCGAGCGCAATCGCGAGATCGAGCGACGCTGGGACGTAGCGATCCGACGCGTCGATGGAGGCGATGCGCTCGATTGCGGCGGACGACGCCAGCGCCAGCCACAGACCTCCGTCCGACGCGAGGCCCTTCTGCGGCGCGAAGTAGTAGAAGTCGAACTCGGCGGGATCGACTCCCAGGCCCGCCGCGGCCGAGGTTGCATCCACCGCGACGATCCCGTGCGCGCCGCCGCGTCTGACAGGCATCATCACGCCGGTCGAGGTCTCGTTGTGGGTCAGGGCAAAGAAGTCGGCGTCCTCCGAGGGCACGGGCACGGGATGAGTGCCGGGTTCGGAGGCGACGATCTCGGCCTCGCTCAGGTGGGGAGCGTCGCTCATGACCTCAGCACACCGCCTCGAGAACTCCCCGAAGACGTAGTGCATGCTCTTCCGTTCCACCAAGCCGAACGCCATGGCGTCCCACAGAACAGTCGTGCCCCCGTTGCCGAGCACGACCTCGTAGCCGTCGGGCAACGAGAACAGCTCGGTCAGACCCTCCCGCAGACGTCCGACCATCGCTCGAACGGGCTCCTGGCGGTGGCTCGTGCCCATTAAGTCGCGCCCCCGCCCGGCGAGCGCGGCGACCGCGTCGTCGCGCACCTTCGAGGGCCCCGCGCCGAAGCGTCCGTCGGCAGGCTTGAGGTTGTCGGGAATCTTGATGTCGGCGGGGTTCACGTCCCCTCAGAATGCCCCATGGGACAATGACGTGCGAACCCTTGCGGTCCCTCCCTTGTTCAGGGGACCGCGGTGTGCTAGGGAAGCTCGCCGTTCATCATTGGTCCCCCGTCGTGGCGTCCATCAAGCTCCCAACTATCATCGCGGCGGCAGTCGCGCCCGTGGCGACCGCGTTGGCGACCGACGGCATCTGCGCGCTGAGATCGCCCGCCGCAAAGAGCCCTGGAACGCTGGTCTGAAACCTCGGGTCGACCTCGACGGCGTCGACGGCGATGGCCCCCGGATCGGCGGCCGTCGCGCCGAGCTGATCGGCGAGTGCCGAGCGCTGGTGCAGAGTTACGGGAATGAGCAGTCCGCCGCACGTGCGCTCGGTGCCGTCGGCGAAACCGACGGCCGTCAGAGTGCCGTCCGGGCCGCGCAGCGTGGCGACGCTTCGCTCGTCGATCGTGACCCCCGCCGCTCGCAGCCGCGCAGCGTCCTGCGCATCGAGCTCGGCGGAGCCGTCGGCGAGCAGCGTCACGTCGTCGCTCCATGCGCGCAGCAGCAGCGCCCGGTGCGCGCCCGAAGCGCCGCGGTCTAACACGCCGAGCGGCCGGTCACGGACCTCCCACCCGTGACAGAAGGGGCAGTGGAACACCGACCGTCCCCACCGCTCCGCGATGCCCGGCAGGTCGGGGAAGCGGTAGTCCATGCCCGTGGCGAGCAGCATGCGCCGCCCCATCTCGTGAGCGCCGTTCGCCAGCTCGAGCCCGAAGCCCGCGTCGTTGCGCGCGCCGCCGGTGACCTCGCCGCAGATCAGCTCCACTGTCGGGTAGGCCGCCAGCTCGTCGCGCCCGGCGGAGTAGAACTCAGCCGGCGGGCGGCCATCTTGACCGAGAAAGCCTCCGATGCCGTGAGCGACACTGTTGCTCTGACCTCCCGCGTCGATCACGAGCGTCCGCCGGCGCGCCCGACCAAGCACCAACGCAGCACTCAAGCCGGCGGCACCCGCACCGACGATGACGCAATCCCACGTTCTATCCATGGGAACAGCATGACGCGCACCGCCCTTATGTGGCAAGGTTGTTTGCCATGAAGGCAAACGCTCCGGA
>JALZIB010000040.1 GCA_030860505.1 Actinomycetota bacterium | reverse complement strand
AGGCGCTCCTTGAGGACGTCGAAGTTCTCGACGATCCCGTTGTGAACCAGCGCCACCTTGCCCGTCGAGTCGACGTGCGGGTGGGCGTTGACGTCGTTCGGCGCTCCATGGGTGGCCCAGCGCGTGTGGCCGATGCCGAGAGTGCCCTCGAACTCGGCACTCTGAAGTGCCTCCTCGAGGCGGCCGAGGTGGCCTGCCCGGCGCACCGTCTCGATGGCTCCGCCATGCGCCACCGCAACCCCGGCGGAGTCATACCCGCGGTACTCGAGCTGGCGCATTCCCTGAATGAGCACGGGCAGGGCCGGCTCAGTTCCCACATAGCCAACGATTCCGCACATGGCCACCCCCCTCTCTATTCGTGTTCCGGACATACCCTCTCTGGGACGCGCGGAACCGTCGCTGAATCAACGTCGTCACTCCGGGAGAGGAGCCACCTCGGCGCCGGTTTGTGGTCCGGGATCGCTCCCGGGTTTTGTCGGCTCCGTTACGACCGTGGCCGGCCGAGGGTCACCCGCCGAGCAGCGCCACCGTGATCGTTGTGCGACCGGCGACGCCTTCCGAGATCCCCTACCTCGTCGACTCGCCGCCTCCACGGGAGCCCTGGCGCTAGATCCGTACACTGGAATGCTTCCTCTCGCTCCGCATTGTACGGGGCGGGCGACCGGGAAGAAACCGGGCGGGGGCACCAGATTTCCTACGCCCCTCAGTTCAGGTGGCGTCGCACCGAGCCCGCCAGGCCCTCGGCCACGGACTGAGCGGTTACGGGGTCGGCCGCCTCGACCATCACCCTGACCAGTGGCTCCGTGCCCGACGCCCTCAGCAGCACCCGTCCATCGTCGCCCAGGGCCTTCTCGGCCGCACGGACCTCTTCCCACAGCTCCTCGTTGGACTCGAGTGTGTGCTTGGCCGCAACATCGACGTTGATGAGCACCTGGGGGAAGGGCTCAAAAAAATGAGCGAGCTCGGACAGGGGTCTCGACGAGCCGGCGACGATCGCCGCGCTCTGGAGACCGGTGAGGATGCCGTCTCCCGTCGTCGAGTGCCGTCCCAGGATGACGTGTCCCGATTGCTCGCCGCCCAGCACCGCCCCGTGCTGGGCCATTGCCTCGGCGACGTACTTGTCGCCCACGGGCGCAAGCACCACGCTGATGCCACGTTCCTCCAGCGCCCGCTTGAATCCGAGATTCGACATCACCGTGGCGACCACGATGCCGTTGTCCAGTTGTCCCTTGTCCGAGAGATGGGTGGCCGTCAATCCCAGCAGCCGATCGCCGTCGACGTGTTCGCCCCGCTCGTCGACCGCGAGGACGCGATCGGCGTCACCGTCGAAGGCCAGTCCGATCTGCGCCCCTTCGGATACCACGCACCGGGCCAGTGAGCTGAGGTCGGTGGAGCCGCACTCGACGTTGATGCGCGTCCCGTCCGGGTCCTCGTTGATGACGACGACCTCGGCCCCCGCCTGACGGAAGGCGCGGGGGCCGGCTGCCCACGCGGCCCCGCAGGCGCAATCCAACACGACCTTGAGCCCCCCAAGGGAGCCCTCGACCGAGGCCACCAGGTGATCGGCGTAGCGGTCGAGCGCATCCTCGATGGGCTCGACTGAGCCGACCTCGACGCCCAGTGGCAGGTCGAGGTCGTCCGACTGCATGGTCGCTTCGATCCGGTCCTCGGTCTCGGCGGTCGTCTTGAAGCCCTCGTCGGAGAAGAACTTGATGCCGTTGTCGGGCACCGGGTTGTGCGACGCCGAGATGACCGCCCCGGCATTCGCCTTGTCGGCGACTGTCAGCCAGGCGACCGCTGGCGTGGGCACGATTCCCGCGAGCCGGACTCGGACGCCGGCCGAGCAGAGACCGGCCACCAGGGCGGCTTGAAGCATGGGTCCTGAAACGCGCGTGTCGCGCCCGACAACGACCGCGCCTCCGGGGGCCAGCACCAAGCCCGCCGCCCGCCCGAGGGCGAGGGTGAGGTCCGGCGTCAGCTCCTTGTTGGCGACGCCCCTGATTCCATCCGTCCCGAAAAGTCGTGGCATCTGTGAATATTCGCAGACCAGAGCTCGACGCCGAACATCAGCCAAGAATCCGGAGGGATGCCGCCGTGGTGACGCTCACGAAGGTGGAGACCGGGGTCTTCGACCCCAGACGCTTCGAAGGCGTCATGAGCCGCGAGGCCTGGGGGCGCTTCGACGCGGCCCTCGGCCGAGCCGAGGCCATCTTCGCGGGCCGGACCATATGGAACGTCAACTCCACCGGCAAGGGCGGGGGCGTCGCCGAGATGCTGGTGTCGCTTCTGGCCTATGCGCAGGGTGCCGGCGTCGACGCCCGCTGGGTGGTCATCGAGGGCAACCAGGACTTCTTTCGCATCACGAAGCGGATCCACAACCATCTGCACGGGGCACCCGGAGACGGCGGCGAGCTGGGGGAGGCCCAGCGAGCCATCTACGAGGGCGCCCTCGCTCCCAACGCGGAGCAGCTCGCAAGGCGGGTGCGCCCCGGCGACATCGTGCTCCTGCACGACCCTCAGACGGCGGGGCTCGTGGAGGCGATGAAGGAGGTCGCGGCCGTGGTCGTGTGGCGCTGCCACGTCGGACTCGACGCGCCCAACGACATCGCCCGCAACGCGTGGGACTGGCTCGACGATTACGTCGAGGCCGCCGACGCTCACGTCTTTTCTCGCAAGGAATTCGCCTGGGACGGCCTCGCGCCGGCCAAAACGATAATCGTGCCGCCCTCGATCGACGCCTTCTCTCCGAAGAACCAGCCGCTCGACGCCACCGCCGTGTTCGGGATCCTGACGGCGACGGGACTGATGGGGGGCGGAGATCCCGGCTCGGCCGTCTTCGTTCGCACCGGAGGTGCGCCGGGCCTGGTCGAGCGGCCCACGCTGCTCGCCGACGGCGGCGCTCCGCCTCCCCCCGGCGCCCCTCTCGTCACCCAGGTGTCGCGCTGGGACCGCCTGAAGGACCCGCTCGGAGTGATGCGAGGCTTCGCCGAGCACATCGCGCCGGGCACGGACGCTCACCTGGTGCTGGCCGGACCGGCGGTCGAGGCGGTCAGCGACGATCCCGAGGGGGCCGAGGTGCTCGAGGAGGTTTGTGCAGCTTGTGCGGAGCTGCCGGCCGAGATGCGCACGCGAGTTCATCTCGCCTGTTTGCCAATGGACGACAACGAGGAGAACGCAGCGATCGTCAACGCGCTCCAGCGGCGCTCAGACGTCGTCGTGCAGAAGAGCATCGCGGAGGGCTTCGGGCTCACCGTCGCTGAGGGCATGTGGAAGGCACGCCCGGTCGTCGCGAGCCGCATCGGCGGGATCCAGGACCAGATCGTCGACGGCGTCAGCGGCGTCCTCGTGAGCGATCCGCACGACCTCGCCGAGTTCGGCGCCGCCGTCACCGCCCTGCTCGCGGACCCCGAGGGGGCCGAACAAATGGGCGACGAGGCGATGGCGCGCGTGCGCGACGCCTTCCTCGGCCCCCGCCACCTGCTGCAATACCTCGACCTGCTCTCGCGCCTGATGGACGAGGGGGCCTGACGCAAACTCGGCGTTCTCAACCACCGTTTCGGTGGGTTAGATCCGCAGAGTTCGCGTTAGGCGAACGGCTACTCGCGATCACCTGCGCGGCGGCGTGCCCTGTCGAGGTCGTCTTGCGAATCCACGTCCAGCGCGGCGCGCTCGTTGCGAACCTCGACGATGTCGAGCCTCGTGAACACCTCTCGCATCGACGCCCCGTGGCCCCGGCCGACGCTCTCCACGGCCCTTCTCAGGGCAGCCGTCTTGTAGGCCCCGACGACGAAATGGAAGCGTTGGTCCCCGTCGACGAGCGCGGCCCCGTCGTGGTCGCCGACCGCATCCAGGAGCGCGGCGACGACATCGCGGTCGACGAAGGGATAGTCGACCGCGAGCACGACCACGGTTGCCGCACTCGCCTCCGCTAGCCCAGCGACGAGGGCCGCCGCCGGGCCTCCTCCGGGCGGAGATTCTCTCGCCCACGTGACCGCGACGCCGCTGACGGGGCGAATCGGACCGACGACGATGACCTGCCCGGCCGCGCTCACGGCGAGCAGCGCACGGTCCAGGAGAGACACACCGCCCACTCGAAGGGTCGCCTTGTCCCGGCCCCCGAGCCTCGTCGCTCCGCCGCCCGCCGGGACCAGCGCGTCGAATGTCATGCGATCGACTCTACGCAGGCGGGCTCACTGCATGCGACCGGGTCGGGGTTACTGTCACATCTATGGATGCACGGTCCGTGGGGAGATGGGCGACGAGCTACGCGCGGGCGTGGGAACAGAGGAACCCAGACGCGGTGGTCGAGCTGTTCACGCCATACGCCACCTACCGCTCGTCCATCTTCGATGCGCCGCACACCGGCAGCTCCGAGATTCATGCGTACTGGCAGCGGGCCACATCCACCCAAGCAGAGGTGCGGGTGTGGATGGGCGCTCCCTTGGTGGACGGCGAGCGCGCTGCCATCGAATGGTGGACGGTTATGAGCGACGAAGGCGAGCGGGTCACCCTGCCGGGATGTCTCTTGTTGGAGTTCGACGGCGAGCGCTGTGCGCGCCTTAGCGAGTACTGGCACTCGGAGCCCGGTGCAGCCGAGCCCTACGAGGGTTGGGGCCGCATGACCGACGGTGGCGCGGAACGGACGAGAGACGCCGCGGGTCGATGGATCCGGGGATGGAAGGCCGGATGGGAGGCCTTGGACCCGGCCCCCATCGTCGCGGCGTATGCGCCCGACGCGGTTCACCGTTCGATGCCGCTACGCGCCCCCGAGGACGGCGGGGTGGCCGGGTATCTCGCGCGCTGCTTCCCCGACGAGAGCGACGTGAGTTCTCGATTCGAGGTCTGGGCTGCATCCGGGGCGCAGGCTCTGACCGTGTACGTGGCGACCCTCAACGACTCCGCAGAGGGCGGCGATGTCACGATTGCGGGCTGCGATGTGTTGCGCTTCGGCGACGACGGCCTTTGCACCGAGCAGCGCGACTACTGGAACGTCGCCCCGAGGCGAGCGCCGGTCGGCGAGGGCTGGCCGAGCTGAGACCGAGAGCGAGGGTGAGGACCGAAAATCCTGTTCAGGCGGGCCTCATAGGATGCGACGGCCGTCCACCGTAAGGAGCCCTTTGAGCCACACGAGCGCATCGCCCTTCAAAGCGGCGTGCCGCGGCGAGGTCACCGAGTACACGCCCGTCTGGTTCATGCGCCAGGCGGGGCGCAGCTTTCCCGAGTACCGCAAGCTGCGGGAGTCCCACAGCATTCTCGAGCTCTGCCGGTCTCCCGAGCTCGCCGCCGAGGTGACGCTGCAGCCGGTCGCCCGGCTCGGCGTGGACGCGGCCATCCTGTTCTCTGACATCGTCGTGCCGCTGCCGGCGATGGGCGTCGACGTCGACATCCAGGGTGGCGTCGGGCCCGTGATCTCCAACCCCATCCGGACCGCGGCCGACGTCGAACGTGTCATTCCGCTCGAGCCCGCCGACGGCGTTCCGTATGTCATCGAGTCCGTGAAGATCCTGGTTAAAGAGCTCGAGGTCCCGCTCATCGGATTCGCGGGAGCCCCCTTCACGCTCGCCAGCTACATGGTCGAGGGACGCCCGAGCAAGGACCATGCGCTGACCAAGTCCTTCATGCACTCGGAGCCCGCCGCATGGCGCAGGCTGATGGACATCCTCGCGGGCTCGATCCTCGCTTATCTGCGCGCCCAGATCGCTGCGGGGGTCTCTGCGATCCAACTCTTCGATTCGTGGGCCGGGGCTCTCGACGCCAACGACTACAACACCCACGTCGCGCCGTCGGTGGCCACGATCTTCGAAGGGCTCGCGGACGAAGGTGTGCCCCGCATCCTCTTCGGCGTCACCACCGGCGAGATCCTGTCCGACATGGCGGTCACCGGGCCTGACGTCATGGGGGTCGACTGGCGCGTGCCGCTCGATGCCGCGCGGGCGCGCATGCCGCTCAACATCAGCGCGCTGCAGGGGAACCTCGATCCCGCGCTGGCGCTCGCTCCCTGGGACGTACTCGAGGCCAAGACCCGGGACATCCTCGAGCGTGGAGGGGGCCGCGGCCACGTCTTCAACCTCGGCCACGGCGTGCTTCCATCGACCGACCCCGCGGTGCTGGCACGACTCGTCGACTTCGTCCACGCCTGGAGACGATGAGCCGCGTCGCGGTGGTCGGCGGCGGCATCACCGGACTCGCCACAGCGCACTACCTCAGGGGCCGGGTCGACGTCGTCGTGCTCGAGGCCGGAGCGCGGCCGGGAGGGAAGTTCGCCACCATCGATCTGCACGGCACGGTGTTCGAGAGCGGCCCAGACTCGTGGCTCGCGAGCGCTCCGCACGTCGAGCAGCTCGCCGCGGCGGTGGGCCTCGGCGACGAGCTCGTCGCGCCGGCCGTCTTCGGCGCGCACGCGTGGCTCGACGGTGAGCTCAAACGCGTGCCGCGCACCTTCACGTTCGGCATGCCGACCTCGCCCGTCGCGGCACTGCGCTCGGGGGTTCTGAGTCGGCTGGGGGCGGCGCGCACGGGGGCCGATCTCGTGCTGCCGGGCCCGCTGGCCGGACCCGACGTTTCAATCGCCGACTTCGTGCGGCACCGCTTCGGAGCCGAGGTGCTCGAGAAGCTCGTGGATCCTCTGCTCGCCGGCACGCGCGCCGGAAGGGCCGAAGAGATCAGCCTCGCCGCCGCGGTGCCGCAGATCGACGCTCTCGCGCGCGAGCACCGGAGCCTGATGCGGGGACTCGCCCGAGCCGAACGGCGGGGTGAGAGACACGGCGGGCCGCCGCCGTTTCTGGCCCCGCGCGCCGGAATGCGCCGGCTCATCGAGGCTCTCGAGAATGATGTTACGAACGGAGCCGAGATCCGTACCGGGTCGAGCGTCGAGCGAATCGAACGCAGGGGCGGCGCCTACAGGGTGCACTCGGCAGCGGGCGACGCGGTCGAAGCCGATGCCCTGGTACTGACCGTGCCGGCTTACGCCGCGGCCGCCATGCTGCGGAACCTGAACCCGCGCGCGGCCGGGGATCTTGCCGGGATCGAGTACGCGTCGGTCGCCACGGCCGCCTTCGTCTTCCCGCCGGACTCGGTGACTCTGCCCCCCGACGCGAGCGGGCTGCTGGTGCCGAGCCGGGAGCGGCGAACGCTGGCGGCCGCCACCTGGTTCTCTCGCAAATGGCCCAACCTCGCGCCGGCAGACGGTCGGGTCGTGCTCAAGGCCTTTGCGGGACGAGCGATGGGCGATGCGGAGGTCGGCATGGACGACGATCGTCTCGTGGCGGCGCTGCTCGATGATCTCAGCGCGGCGGTCGACATCCGAGCTCGTCCCGAGGCGACCCAACTCACCCGCTGGGAACGCGCGCTTCCGCAATATGCGGTGGGTCACCTCGAGCGCATCCAGCGCATCGAAAGCGCCCTCGAGTCCACGCCCGGTATAGCTGTGGCCGGCGCCGCCTACCGGGGGTCGGGCATCTCGGACTGCGTCAAGACCGCCGGGCGCGCGGCCGAGCAGCTAAGCGCGCCGGGCGCGCTACCCTGATCAGGGGCAATCCTCAAAGGAGCGATTCGTGACCGCAGACACCATCTACGCCGGCTACCCCGTCTTTCGAGGTGTGCCGGACCTGACTCAGGATCTCGACCGAGAGACCGCGACCAAAGAGGCTCAGGCCGTGCTCGACGATCACGCGGGGCGCGTCGAGGTCCGCGGCGCCTACTCGACGGTCGGCTTCAGCCCCAGCGCCGACATGATGTTCTTCTGGGTGGCCCACGACGCGGAGGCTCTGCAGAATCTGCTGGTCGACTGGCGTCACACCGCACTCGGACGCACCCTGCGCCAGCGCGAGATGTTTCTCGGCTTGGTCCGTCCGGCGGAGTTCAGTCCCGACCATCTGCCCGCCTTCGTCCAGGGCAAAGAGCCGAAGAAGTACCTCAATGTCTACCCGTTCGTGCGGACGCCGGAGTGGTATCTGCTCGACCCCGCGGAGAGGGGCAAGTTGTTGCGAGCTCACGGCGAGGGCGGGCGCGAGTTCCCCGACGTCTGGGCCAACACCACGAGCGCCTTCGGTCTCGGTGACTACGAGTGGATCTTGTGCTTCGAGGCCGACACTCCGGACCGCATCGTCGAGTTGTTGCGACGGCTGCGTGCAACCGAAGCGCGTCGCTATACCAAGCTCGAGATCCCCTTCTTCACCGGCATCCGCAAGGACCTCGCCGGCGTTGTCGACGACCTCCCATAGCGTGGGCCAACTCTCATACGGCGCTCGAGACGATACGGCGCGCGCTTACGACGCGCTCCTCTACCTCAGCTTTGGCGGGCCTGAGGGACCCGACGAGGTGATGCCGTTCCTGGACAATGTCACGAGCGGACGGAACATCCCGCGCGCGCGTCTTGCGAGCGTCGCCGAGCACTATCACCTCTTCGGTGGAGTGAGCCCCATCAACGCGCAGAACCGCGCGGTGATCGCCGCCTTACGCGAACGGCTGGACCTCCCCGTCTACTGGGGAAACAGGAACGCGCGTCCCTTCCTTCAGGACACGCTCCGAGAGATGCACGCCGACGGTGTGAAACGAGCCGTCGCTTTCGTCACCAGCGCCTACAGCTCCTACAGCGGGTGTCGCCAGTATCGCGAGGACATCGCACGAGCACAGACGTCGCTCGGTGGTGGCGCGCCCAAGATCGACAAGCTACGCGTGTTCTACAACCATCCCGGCTTCGTCGAGCCTCAGGTCGAGAAGGTGAACGTCGCGCTCGAGGCAATCCCGGCACAACGCAGGGTGAGCGCCCGGTTGGCGTTCACCGCGCACAGCATTCCCACACGAATGGCCGAGACAAGCTCCTACGTGCAACAACTCACCGGGTCGTGCCGCCTGGTCGTTGCCCGGCTCGAGCACGAGCACGCGTGGGAGCTCGTCTATCAGAGCCGCAGCGGTCCACCACAGGTCCCGTGGCTCGAGCCGGACATCAGCGACCATATCGCCGAGCTGCACCCTCAAGGTGTAAAGGACCTCGTTGTCGTTCCAATCGGTTTCGTCTCGGACCATCTCGAGGTGCGCTTCGACCTCGACGTCGAGGCGGCACGGACCGCCGCGGCGCTGGGTCTCAACATGGTGCGGGCCGAGGCGGTCGGTGCGCACCCCCGCTACATCGAAATGATCTGCGACCTCGTCGCCGAGCGCATGGCGGCAGGACCCGAGCGCGTCGCACTGGGCGACTGTGGCCCGAGCCACGACATCTGCGGGGCGACCTGTTGCCCGGCCCCCGCACGCCGCCCGTCTGCGTGACGCTGGGTGGATCAGCGGCCGGGCCTCGCCTCGGTGTCTCGCGCTGGGTTCCGAAAGGAGCTCTTCGTGAGTTACCCCCAGACCACGACATCTGTTGCCGTTCGGTAAGTGAACGAGCCGCCGGGCACCCCGCGCCTCTGCGTGAGCCCATAGATCCATCAGGCGCCGGGGCTGGCGTCGCCTCGTTCGCGCTTCATTTCGAAGAAGTAGTCCTGCTTCGTCAACCACTCGAAGTGATCCCACAGCTCTCCGGCGGCCTCGCCGGTCGGCGCAACCGTGAGCACCGGACCGAACATGCCCTCGCCCGCGGGCAGCACGATCGTGGGAACACCGAAGCAACCCACTTCCGTGGCGACGGAGTCGTGCTCCTCGAGTATCTCTTTGACCGTGACGGAATCGGCGAGGGCATCGTCCACAAGACTCTCTTGCAGGCCGACATCGCTGAGGGCCGCGCGGAGCAGGTCGGTCGTGAAGTCCTCGCCTCGCTCGTGTACGCGTTCCCCGATCGCCCGGTAGAGATCGTCCATCCTGGCGTTGCCCTCTTCGCGCCGGACAAGAGCCATCGTGCGCAGCGCCGGCGTGCCCCTGACATTGGGATCCTCGAGCGCGTTCGTCTCGGGCTTGTTCTGAGTCTGCAACGAGAAGAACGCCCACTCGACCTCGACGTCGCGCACCTTTTCGACCTCGCGGATCCATTTCGACGTCTGCCAGGCCCAGGGACACAGCGGATCGGTGTGGAAGCGAATGCGGTCACCCATGTCGGACGAACCCCCTCATGATCGGAGAAACGACAAAGTCACACATTCGTGACAACCATCTCCGCTCCGCCTTATTTCGCGCCTCTCGATACGCTGCTGAGCGTGAAACACATCGAGCTTGCGACCCAGCGAGTCACCATCCAGGCGCCGAAGGCACTGTGCTTCGAAGTCATATCCGCGGCCGGCGAAACCGTCGAGAAACGCTCGGATACGGAGCGCGTGGTCGACTTCGATCTTGAACACAAGGGGCAGCTCATCAAGACGCGCGAGCTACTGAACCTCAGGCCGCCCGACGCCATCGACTACCGCTGGCTGGACGGTCCACTGCCCTTCGTCGAAGAAGCCATCTCCTTCGAGGCGCGCGGTGACCGAACCACCGACATGATCTACGAGGGAAGCTTCTCGCTGGGACCCGGGTGGCGCAACTGGCTGGTTGGGCGCTTTGTCGTCAAGCGCAGCTTCGACCGCCTCGCTCTGGAACACCTCGAGGAGGGCCGGGCGATCGCCGAGAAGAGAGCCGCTCGGAGCCGTCTCTACTGAGTGGTCCACTAAGAGGCGTTGTTGCGGTGGTGCTCCTCGGCCGTCATGTGCCAGGTGCGTGGGGCGATGAGCTCGTCGGCGGCCTTCGGCCCCCATGAACCCTGGGGGTACGAGCTGAGCGGGGGCGGGTTCTCGAGCACCCTCTGCACGACCTCCCAGGTCCGCTCGACACCATCGCCGCGCGTGAACAGCGTCGTCTCGCCGAGCAGCGCGTCGTGAATGAGGTGCTCGTACGCGCCCATCAGCTCCGACCCGAACGAAGAATCGCCGTACTCGAAGTTCATCCGGGCGGGCCCAAGCTCTATCTCGGGGCCCGGCTTCTTGGCCAAGAAGGTGATCGCGACGCCGGGCTGTTCGCCCAGCCTGAAGGTCAGGTGGTCGCTCTGGAACCAGACCGAGTCGTCCTCTTCGAACATCTGACGCGGGGGCTCTTTGAACGCCAGCGTGACCGTCTGGTGCTTCTCCTTCAGACGCTTGCCGGTGCGGAGTAAAAACGGCACGCCCGACCAGCGCCAGTTGTCGATGTAGGCGCAGGCCGCGACATAGGTTTCGGTGTCGCTGTCGGGATCGACTCCCTCTTCGTCCCGGTAGCCTCGATACTGACCGCGCACGACGTCGTCGACATCGAGGGGCCTGATCGATTCGAACACCTTGGCGGTCTCGTCCGCCAACGGTTTAGGTTCCAGCGCGTAGGGAGGCTCCATCGCAACGAAGCTCAGCACCTGGAAGAGGTGGGTCACGACCATGTCGCGAAACGCGCCGGTGTCCTCATAGAAGCTCGCCCGGTTCTCGAGCCCCAAGGTCTCGGGCACGTCGATCTCGACATGGTCGATGAACTGGCGGTTCCACACCGGCTCGAACATCCCGTTGGCGAAGCGGAAAGCCAGGATGTTCTGCACGGCCTCCTTGCCGAGAAAGTGATCGATGCGAAAGACCTGATCCTCTTCGAAGTACCGATGCACGGTGGAGCTGAGCTCCTTGAACGAGGCCAGATCGGTGCCGAACGGCTTCTCGTAGACGATCTTGGAATCGGTGTTGAGGTCCGCATCGCCCAGCCCCTCGGTGATGATCGAGAACGCCGGAGGGGGGACCGATAGATAGAAAAGATGCTTGGCGTCTCCACCGAGGTCCTTGTTGGCCTCTCGAATCGCGGTCGCAAGGGGCTCGGTGTTTCCCTTCTTGAAGGCGTGCGACACATAGGTCAGTCGTTCGGCGAAACGATCCCAGTGCTCCCCGCCGACCTCGCAGCGAGAAAACTCCTCGATCGCCTCCTTGGCGAACTGGTCGAACTCCGCATCGCTGAACGCGCTGCGCGAGTTGCCGATGATGCGATAGTCGTCGGGTAGAAGCCCTTCTCTGGCGAGATGGAACAAGGCCGGTAGAAGCTTGCGCTTGGCCAGGTCGCCGTTGCCCCCAAAGATGACGATGACGTGCGAATCGGGCTTGTTCATCTGCTCCATGTGGCTTCTGGGCCTCCCGTCGAATTGGCGGCTCCCAGGACGGTAACCGCAACTCCGCTCCGGGAGTGCGCGGGCGCAAGGCCTCGCGTGCGGGCCACCTATCATGGAACTTCGACGACGAACCCCGGCCTGCACGCGCGGCCACCCAGGAGGATTCCATGGCGACTACTTCACACTCGGGCAGCGACCCCTTCGGGGCTCGGACCTCGCTCGAGACCTCGGACGGCAAGCTCGACTACTTTCGCCTCGGCGCGCTCGAGGACGCCTCCGAGGCCAAGCTCGAGATGATCCCGGTCACCGTCAAGATCCTGCTGGAGAATCTCCTGCGGACCTCGGGGACCGAGCACGCGTCTCCGGATGAGGTTCACTCTCTGGCGGCGTGGGGGCAGAAGCCCATCGAGGACAGGGAGTTCCCGTTCTCGCCGGCGCGCGTGATCCTCCAGGACTTCACCGGCGTTCCCGCGGTCGTGGATCTCGCCGCGATGCGCTCGGCGATGGAGCGCGAGGGTGGCGACCCGGGCATGGTCGACCCGCTCGTTCCTGTCGACCTCGTCATCGACCACTCGGTCCAGGTCGACGCGTTCGCCAGCGGCAACGCCTTCACGATCAACGTCGAGCGCGAGTACGAGCGCAACCACGAGCGCTATTCGCTGCTGCGTTGGGCTCAGCAGGCGTTCAACGGTTTTCGGGCGGTTCCACCGGGGATGGGCATCGTGCACCAGGTCAACCTCGAGTACCTCGCCAGCGTCGTCGCGACCCTGGAGGACGACGAGGGCGCCTTCGCCGTGCCCGACACGCTCGTCGGCACCGACAGTCACACGACCATGATCAACGGGCTCGGAGTGCTCGGCTGGGGGGTCGGTGGCATCGAGGCCGAGGCCGCCATGCTGGGCCAGCCGCTGCCGCTCGTGACTCCGAAGATCGTCGGTTTCAAGTTCACCGGCGCTCTGGACATCGGCGTCACCGCCACCGACCTCGTGCTGACCGTGACCGAGATGCTGCGCAATCACGGTGTCGTCGGTAAGTTCGTCGAGTACTACGGCACGGGTTTGTCGAATCTCACCGTGGCGGACCGCGCCACGCTGTCGAACATGTGTCCCGAGTACGGCGCGACCGCGGCGCTGTTCCCGGTCGACGAGCAGACGCTCATCTACCTGCGTCTCACGGGACGCAAGTACGAAGCGATCGACCTCGTCGAACGCTACGCAAAGGAACAGCAGATGTTCCGCACCGACGACACGACCGACCCGGCCTTCACCGAGACGCTCGAGCTCGACCTCTCGACGGTCGAGCCGAGCCTCGCAGGTCCTCGGCGG
The DNA here is from genome assembly GCA_030860505.1 of Actinomycetota bacterium. Classification (GTDB taxonomy): domain Bacteria; phylum Actinomycetota; class CADDZG01; order CADDZG01; family WHSQ01; genus WHSV01. The sequence continues at coordinate 425 of JALZIB010000040.1, read as the reverse complement.
CCTCAGGACCGCGTGACGCTGGCCGAGGTGTGGAAGAGCTTTCGCGACGTCTACGGCAAGGAGATCGACGAGGGCAACGCCGGAGTCAAGGTCCAGATCGGCCGCTGGCTCGACGAGGGTGGCAGCTCAGTTACCCCGCGCACGCCCCAGGAGAGGAACGACGGCGAACATGCGGAGGTCGAGGTCAACGGCGAGGTCGAGATCAAGCACGGCAGTGTAGTGATCGCCGCGATCACCTCCTGCACCAACACCTCGAATCCGTCTGTCATGCTTGGCGCCGGTCTGCTCGCCCGCAAGGCGATCGAGCGCGGTCTCGATGTCCCGCCCTACGTCAAGACCAGTCTCGCCCCTGGCTCGCAAGTCGTTACCCGCTACCTCGAAAAGGCGGGCGTGATGCCGTATCTCAGCGGGCTCGGCTTCCATGT
>JALZIB010000003.1 GCA_030860505.1 Actinomycetota bacterium | reverse complement strand
GCAAGACTCACCGGCCCATGGAGTCGATATCGCGGGGTTGAACCTCGTGAACGTCGTGAAGATCCCGGGCAACGTTCTCGTCCCCGGATCGTGGAGAGTCGCCATCTTTGTCGACGATCGCGCGACGGATGAGCAGCTCAACGCTCTCGTAGACGCATACGGTGGCAAGCTCGGCGGTCCATTGGCCGACCTGGCCGGCCTCGTCGGCGAAGTTCTCGACGTTCGCCGGGCCAAGATCAGCCATGAAATCCGTGACGGGGTAGGAACCCTTCGCATCGGGGGCCGGGGGCGACTCTCGAGCTCGGACTTCGTCACGGTTTGTTCTGCCTCGGATGTTGTTGGGCACTCATGCTGTTGATGTTTGCGGTAGGTGTGGCGAACTTGACCTGGATGGCCGCGCTTACGGCTCTGATGGTCTACGAGAAGACGGGCAGTTGGGCGAGTGGGTTGCCCGGTATGCGGGCGCCACGTTCCTGCTGATGGCAGTCGTCGTTGCGTTGACGAGATCGGGCTTCTAACCACTCGAGGATGCCGAACCGCTCATTGCCGAGGCCGGCCTGCGTCGTCGAGGTAGTCGCCCCACGATCGTGTCGGTGAGTAGCCGAGCATCCGCTCCGCCTTCGCGCTCGAGATGCCGCTGGAATCCGGCCGCGACAGCGGGCGAATCTCGACTTTGTCCCCGTAGTGTTTCTTGACCATCTGCGCGAGGTCCCGCCCACCCGCGTTGTCCGGCGACGCGATGTAGAACACCTCGTGCCCTCCCAGATCCGATTCGGCTGCCAGGCAGAGCGCGTCCGCAAGATCGTAGAGGTCGATGTAGCTCCAGAAGCTCGGGCTTGGAAGGGACTCGTCACGGATGTGGGGGCCTAGATTGCGTTCGTAGTTGCCCTTGTGCTGAACCCATGACGGACGTATCGAGATGCAACGGATATCGGAACGTCGAATCGCCGCATCCATCAGCAGTTCACCGAAATACTTGGAGAGTGCGTAGGGATCCTGCGGTCTGATCGGATGCTCTTCGTCAATCGGCACATAATCTGCAAGGAAGTAGCGCTCCGGAAAGAAGAAACCGGGAACTGTCTCGCTCGAGATGTTGACGAAGCGCGTGGCCCCCAGCCGGACGGCAGCCTCGATCATGTTGAACGTCGCCATCAGGTTGTTGTGGAAGACGTCGTGCGGGGGATTGTGAGTCGGCTCGGGGATGGCTGCCGAGTGCACGATTGCCTCCATGTCTCGTGCCAGGGCGTACGCATCTCCGGCGTCGGTCAGGTCGGCCTGGATGTATTCGGCCGCGCCCTCCTCAGGACGCTCGAACACCCCTCGTTGCAGATCCGAGGAGCGCACCTCGTGTCCTCGCTCGATGAGGGCCGTGACGGTTGCCCTTCCCACTTTTCCGTTGGCGCCTGTGACGAGCACTCTCATCCAGATCTCCTCCTTGAACTCGCCCGGTGCCACGGAAGAACCAAGCCCGACCCTCCGATTGGGTCGACCGAGCACGCCCTTTGTACCTTGGCTACCGCCTCGAAAGTCCGCTCGGGTTGTTTTCGACGTCAGGGGGGTCGGCGCGGCGAAGAGGGCGCCACCTAATCCTCAGACTCGCGCGCACAGCCCGCCTCCTGACCTCCCGTATGGTCCAGTCCATGATTGATGCCAGTGGCGAAAGAGTGGGCGGCGCATGGCGGGGCTGAAATTCTCCAGAGGCCGATCGCATTTCCACGTAGCGATCATCTTCCTAGCGTTCATCGTAATAGCTGCTTTCTTTGGATTCGAGCAGCTTCAGGGAACGGATAAAGGTGACCAGGGAACAGATAGGAACGACCGCAGCGGCGACGAGCCAGGGCTCGAGACGTCACCACCTGGGAAGGTCATGGTCCTGAACGCCAATCTCCGCGAGGCGCATCCGCTGTGGCTTGACGACATCAAGGGCAAGGAGGGAGTCCTTGACCTTGAGTACTCGGGCGAACTCACCAACTTTGCCGATCATCTTAGAGACCACCTTCCGTATGCCCCCGATGTCCTGCTGCTTCAGGAGGTGATCGGGCCGAGCGTAGAACAAACGGCACTGGAGCTTCGAGAGACACTGAATCGTCCCTACCGAGTTGTGCTCGGCGGCCACAACTCGAATCTCCTTGGGCCTAAAGGAGACGACCTCAAACACAAGCGAAACACTGCCATCATTATCAATGAGAGCACGATGGAAGTAGCAGGAGAGCCTGGCTTCATGACATTGCAGATGCAAGAGGGCGACGAGCCTCCCCACGAACCTCGCATTGCACAGGAACAAGCTTACGGACTGCTACGGGACCGACGCACCGACCTGGATCTGGCCGTGATGAGCATCCATTGGTCCACCACATATCACTTTGCGTCTCGGGAGTTAGCTAGCGAAAGAAGAGCTCAGTGGGCAAGAGAGGTTAAGGCCTTCATGCTCGACCGCTACTCCGAAGCACCAATGAGTGTGATGGCTGGTGAGTTCAACGCACCGCGATGCCTTGGCGGGACGGAATCGTTTCGTTGTGATGAGTCGGCTCCATGGAAAACCGTCACCTCGGAGCCGAGTGCGTATCAGGATGCGGTCTACGTTGTACATAAGGAGTCCCCAGGAGACTTCTTCGAACAAGCAACCAACCGATCGGGCGCACAGCGCCGAATCGATTTCATCTTTGCAAGGCCCAATATCTATGCTGCATCACGCTCGGTTGGTTACAACACGAGGCAATACACACCAGGATTCATTTCCGACCACAAGTACGACTATGCGCTTATCGGCGGCTAGCGACAATTAGCCCATCACGGGATCGCCGTCATCAGTCGTTTCGGAGCTTCTCGAGGCCGTCGAGGATCAGATCGAGCCCGAACTCGAACTCGTCTGCGTAGTCGTAGCCGGGTTTCCCCACATGCTCGACCATCGCCTCGGTGAGGTAGGGATAGTCCCCGGCCGGGAATTGAGCGAGCTCGCAACGATGGAATCGGGCAAGAGTTGCTCGGTATCGGCAGTAGTTCCAACCGCCTAGAGTGGGACATACTTCCCTCGAGACGGAGTACAGAAGAAGGAGAGTAGCGGATGGATCTCATGCCCGATCGAGGCGCGTGGTACGTCGTCGGGCCGTTGATCGGCCTCCTCGTGGCGGGAATGTTCGCTCTCGCCAACAAACCGCTCGGCGCGAGCGGAGCCTACCTGCAGACCATCGCGGCGATCCGAAGACGCGCTTCGGAACCGTGGCGGGCCTGGTACTTCGCCGGCATCCTCATCGGTGCCGTCCTCGCTAGCGCACTGCAGGGGAAGCTGCAACTCCGGTCGGGCTACGAGCTCATGCTCGACCTGTGGTCGCTTCCCACCGTCGTCGTCGTGCTGGCCGTAGGTGGCGTCGTGATGGGTTACGGCGCTCGCATGGCGGGTGGCTGCACCTCGGGCCACGGACTCTGCGGCACCTCGGCTCGATCGGCGGCCAGCTTCGCCTCGACGGCGACCTTCATGAGCGTCGCCATCGGCGTGACCTTTGCCCTGCACTGGTTGACGGGAGGACGGCTGTGAAGCTGGTCGGCTTGTTTTTCGGCATCGCCTTCGGATTCCTGATCGCGCTCGGGGGTCTGAACGAGTACGAGGTCATCCACAACATGCTGCTCCTCGAGGACTTTCAGCCCTACCTGATCATGGGCTCTGCGGTCGCGGTCGCGGCACCGGCCCTGTGGCTGCTCGAACGGCGCGGTCTCACCACACCCTTCGCCGGACGGATGAGGCCCGGGCGCTCTCAGGTGGAACGTCACCACATAATCGGCTCGGCGATCTTCGGAACCGGCTGGGCCGTGGCCGGCACGTGTCCGGCCCCCGCCCTCGCGATGACCGCAAGCGGGGCGATGCTCGGACTCGTGGTCGTCGGCGGCATGTTCGCCGGATTGATGGCGCGGGACTACGCTGAGACGCGCTCGGGAGTTGGGCTCGCGGACCTCGATCTCGGAATGAGGACCGCTCCCAAGGTCGGCGCCGAGATCTAGCTCCCAAACCTAGGTGGTGTCTCAGTTTCGGTTGACTGGTTGAGGGTGCCCCTGGGCGACGACGCGCTTGCCTTCGTGCCCGATGCCGATCGAGAGCGATCTTCACGATGCGCTGTGGACGTTTCGTCGTGCAGGCGTCGTCAGCCGGTCCCCAGAAGGCATTGCCACCCCCGCGCCCGCGTTCCCGAGCCGGGGTGCTCGGAGGTGTCACAGCCGGGGCTGCCATCTTGTCTTGTGGGGTGTGGGTAATCCTCGATGAAGGAGTTGATGATGAGAGTGTTTGTCGCAGGAGCGACGGGGGCGATTGGAAAGCAGCTTGTGCCACGTCTGGTTGAGGCGGGGTATGAGGTTCACGGCATGACGCGTAGCGAGTCAAAGCAGGCGATGCTCTACGAGCTGGGCGCTGTGCCGGTTGTCGCGGACGCGCTCGATCCTGATCAGGTCGCGGAGGCCGTGGGCAGGGCGAGTCCAGACGTGATCGTCCATCAGCTGACCGCGATTGGAGCGTTGGACATGCGTCACTTCGATCGCGATTTCGCGCTGACCAACCGCCTGCGGACGGAGGGCACGGACCACCTGCTCTCGGCTGGGCAGGCGGTGGGAGTGCGGCGGTTCGTGGCGCAGGGGATATGTGGCTATGGCGCGTACGCGCGCACCGGT
>JALZIB010000119.1 GCA_030860505.1 Actinomycetota bacterium | reverse complement strand
CCTCAAGAAGTCGGCGCTGAGAGGAACGAGCAGCATGTCCGCGCTGAGCTCCGGATCCTCGAGACCCGCTTCCCGTAGTTGCAGCTCGACGTGCAGGCGATAGAAGGAGTAGACGCCGGTCCGATAGCGCGCACCCGGCGTCGCGGTCTCCGACAGCAGGTGGAGTTCCATCGTCCGGTCCACGAGGTCGAGCAACGCCTTCAGAAAAGCGCGCAGCCGTTCATGGGGAGGAGCGCCGGGGCCAAGCGGTGGCGGTCCGGTCAGGATCTTTTGCTGAAGGGCCCTTTCCTTGTCCTCGAGAACCGCGAATGCGAGCCCGGCCTGGTCACCGAAACGACGGTAAAGCGTTCCCTTGCCGACCCCAGCCGCCGCGGCGACATCGTCCATCGATACGTTCGCCGCCCCCCGCTCATCAAACAGAGCAGCCGCTGCCGCCATGATCCTGGCGCGATTGCGCGCGGCGTCGGCCCTTTCGGGAGGCAGAGCATCAACGATCCTGAGTTCCCTGCGACTTGACAATCGGACTCCAGTCCACATAAGGTAATCGGACTACAGTCCGATACTGTAGCCGACACTGCAGCCGCAGGCAAGAAGGGAGAATGCAATGGCACAGGTCACCAGGATCGGCCGGGACGAGCTGAAGGCCCGAATCGAGGACCGCAACGGACTGGTCGTGGTGGAGGCACTCGGGCCCTCTTACTTCGAGGACGCTCACCTTCCCGGGGCGCTGAATCTGCCGCACGACCAGGTCGATGAGCTCGCTCCAAAGCTGCTACCCGACAAGGACGCCGAGATAGTCGTCTACTGCTCGAACCTCGCGTGCCCAAACTCGGTGCAGGCATCGAGGCGGCTGGTCGCGCTCGGCTACACGAGGGTCTTCGAATACGAGGAGGGCAAGCAGGACTGGATCGAGGCCGGGCTGCCCGTCGACGAGAGCGGGACCTGACATCTGCAAACCAAACTACCTTGGGAACGAGAGCGAGTCCTCACCGATGCAGCCATCCGCTCAGGGCCTCGGGCCTTGAGCGGATGGCCACTCTTCGCATACCTTCGCTCCGGCAACGGCATCATCAACGACCAGGATGAGCTGGTTGTCGTGGTCGCTGTACATGACTTCGATGTTCACATTCGCCTCAGCCATCAGCCTCGTTATCCGCCCGAGCTGACCCGGCTGCTCCTGGGCGAGTCGCTGCACCAGCACTTTGCGACAGTCGAGAACCTCGATGCCCGCATCCTCCAACGCGCTTTTAGCAGCGTTGCCATCCTCGAAGAGGAAATGAGCAACACCTTGACCGTTGACGACGAACGCACCTCCCCCTTCGACACTGATCTCTGCCTTACCTAGAGCTTCTCCCATGTCGGCGAGAGCACCGGGGCGGTTGTCGAGCTTGATAGAGAGGTCGTACATCATGAAGTCACCAGGCCACATCCTAGAAGCTTGTGAACGGCTTAGTCATGGTTACGTCGACTGTCGACAGGGGCTTGGGTGCGATCATTCTTTCCGTAGTCTCTCGTTACCTCGCCCTTCCGCAGCATTGCCTTCTGGTGCGGCGGGGCCGCAGAGGACCGTGCGACGCCCTACCAGGACCATTACTTCCCGGCCCTCTCCTGGAGAGTCGCCCTCATGACCGACTCCATCCTTGGGATCGGGTTGCGTGGAGGAAGTCGTCGCGCTGCTGCTCGACCGGGCGGCCCTCGTACTGGGTCGAGAGAACGACCGACGTCCGCATCTCGCCATGCGTGCCGAGGCGCTCGAGCAGGCCCTCGAAGTGTTCCATCGAGGCGGCGCGGACCTTGAGCATCGAGCAGAAGTCGCCGCTCAACTTGTGCACCTCTGTGACCTCGGGATAGTCCTCTGCCCGGCTCGTCTTCAAGAGACACCGATCGACCTTGCACCGCATCTGCACGAAGGCAGTCAGGGGCAGACCCGCCCGAGCGGCGTCGACGCGCGCCTCGTAGCCGGTGATGACGCCCTGTTCTTCGAGCCGCCGTACTCGCTCGGCGACCGCCGGAGGAGAAAGGCTGACCCGTCGACCGAGCTCGTTGTAGGACAGACGTCCGTCGGCCTGGAGCTCCTCGAGGATCCGCCAGTCGGTGTCGTCGAGCTGTCTTTCGTTTCGAAAACTCATCACGCCATTATCCCTTATGAGTCGGTGGTGTAAGGCGCTCTAGACCCCTGGTCGAGTATTCACACGGACGATGCGATTTTCTATCGTGAGGTGCATGACCTCTCGTGCACCGATCGTCCAAGCCGACATCGATTTGACGCGGGAGGTCAGCGCCGACCCACCGGTGGAGACGCGGCGCCGCGCGTTGACGGCCTTGTTCGCAGGCGCGGCTCTAATGCACACGGCCCTGATTGGTGCGAGCACGGTCGCTACCCTCGTCGCCGCGCAAGCCATCGGCTATTCCTGGAGCGGCGCGCCGAACGCCGCTGCGGTCATGGGAACGGCGCTGGGAACCCTCGCGCTTGGCTCTCTGATGATCCGCTGGGGCCGCCGCAGGGCGCTGTTGCTCGGCTATGCCCTAGCAAGTCTCGGCGCCGTGCTCGCCATCTGGGCCGTGCTGTCCGGGACGGTCGCCTTCCTGGTGGTGGCCATGGGCTTCATCGGCGTCGGCAACGGCGCGGCCCAGATGTCCCGCTACGCTGCCGCGGACCTGTACCCGGCCGCTCGTCGAGGCTTCGCCCTCGGCACGGTCGTGTGGGCCGGCACAGTCGGCGCGGTAGTCGGACCGAGTCTCATCGCACCGGCTGCGGACGCGGCGCGTGCGCTCGACTTCGTTCCCCTCGCAGGTCCGTTCCTGGCGGGGCTAGTGGCGATGCTTGGCGCGGAGCTCGCGGTGGGGCTCATGCCGCGGCACAAGAATCTAGAAGCGACGCGCACGAGTGAGCTTCCGAAGGGGAGAGGTTCCGATCACCGCACGGGCGAGGGCCCGAGGGTTCTCATGCGACTCCCGGTGGTCAGGGTGGCCTTGACGGCGATGCTCTCGACGCAGCTCGCGATGGTCGCCGTCATGACGATGACGCCGCTCCATATCCACCTTCACGGTCGGGGTCTCGCCACCACCGGCGGCGTCCTCACCGCACATTCGCTGGGAATGTTCGCGCTGTCCCCGCTGTCGGGACGACTGACCGACCGCTTCGGGGGCCGCGTGACCATCGTGGGCGGCCTAGTCACGCTGGTGGTGTCGGCGCTCCTTACGGTTACCGCACCAGCGGGAGGAAGCGCGCTCCTCACCTTCTCTCTGTTCCTGCTCGGTCTCGGCTGGAATCTGAACCTTGTCGGCGGCAGCGGCCTGCTGAGCCGCGAGCTTCCCGAAGCCGAGCGCACCAGAGTGCAGGGGACGGTCGACGCGTTCGTCTGGGGCAGCTCCGCAGTCGCCAGCCTTGCTTCCGGATGGATCTTCGCCACCGGCGGCTACGCATTTCTGGCCGTCGCCGGTGGCGCACTGATGCTATTTCCGGCGGCGGTAATCTTGCACGAGCGCCGACTTGGTGGTCCCCTACTCGCACCTCGATCCGAGGGCCGGAAAGGCAAGGTCGCGAGTTGCTCAAGCGAGCCATGGAGGATGTGATGCGGTCAAGCCGGAGAGACCGCACTCGGCGCACCTCGAATCGACGCGGATGATTGCTGAAGTTGGCCAGACGCCTGGCCTCGGTGGAGGTGAACGAGCCGGCATCCCGAGCGAACGACAACCAAGTAACTACCTGACCGATCCTGGGCCTCGCAAAGGATCGTCCTACGTCGTACCAGCACGTCCATTGCATGACAGAGTTCTCACCCGAATCTCACCAGCAGTTCATGGACTTAGGCGACCTTCTTTCTAAGGGCATGTGATCAGAAAGGAGGTGCTTGTTTATGAACATCGCTCTCAACCTACGGCGACTACTTCTGCTCGTGGGAATCATGGTCGCTCTCATCGTCGCGTTCGACGTCATTGCTCAGAGCAACATCGCTCTCGCCGAGGGGACGTCTTCAGCCGTGGTCCTGGCTCAAGAGGACGACGATGACGATGACGATGACGAAGAGGGAACCGCCCCGGTAGGTGGTGTGCAGACCGGCGCCGGAGGTGCTGCTGCTGCCGGCGGTAGCGCTCTTCCTTACTGGATCGGCGGAGGCGGCGTTCTCCTGGCTTCGGCCGGAGCAGCGCTTCGCCGTCGACTCCACTCACGGCAATGAAGTTCCGGGAGGCGAGGATGCGCTTGAGTTTCCACAGTGCGTGGACGGGGCTCGTCCTTGCCTCCCTGTTGCTGTCTGGCTGCGCGGCGGATGGAGGAGGCGACCGAAAGGCTCCGGTCGTGTTGTCGGACGGATCGGGCAACCCGGAAACCGCCTCCCGGTCGCAAGGGGGCGCCGAAAGCAGCCGCAATCGCACCGACCCGATCAAGCCGGTCGTTCCCAAGCGCGTGGAAGTGCCGGCGATCGGTGTATCCGCCTCGGTGATACGCCTCGGTCTAAACACCGACGGAACCCTAGAGGTCCCCCAGGACTACTCGCTGACCGGATGGTGGTCGGAGGGCGTTGCCCCCGGCGAGAACGGTCCCGCCGTGATCGTAGGACACGTCGATTCCCACACCGGGCCGGCGGTCTTCTTCCGGTTGCGGGACGTGACCGCCGGCGACACGATCAAGGTAGCTGGCAGGGCCGGCAGAACGTTGAGGTTCGCGATCGACCGCGTGGAGCAGCATCCCAAGGACCGGTTCCCAACCGAGCGCGTGTACGGGGACACGTCGTTGCCGACCTTGCGACTCATCACGTGTGGCGGAGAGTTCGACGGCTCCAGCGGGCACTATCTCGACAACGTAATCGTCTTCGCGTCACTGGTGCGCGCCCGCCCGTGACGGCGTCGTCATTTCTCGCACATCCGCCTGCGTTACTTGGCGCACCGACTGAGGAGTAGCGTTCCGGCGCGCAGCTAACCGCTCCCACCCGGTTCGCACTTCCCGCCCTCCCAAGAGGGACCCGTGTAGCGTCAACTGAGCATGACGTCAACGAAGAGACCGATGTCGGGACGATATCCGGAATGAGTGATAGGAGAGGCTCGGGTCGACGACCTCGAATCCTTCGAGGATTGCGCTCGCGCGTGGTCGCATCTCTGATCGTGGTCATGGTGTTGTCCATCATCGCCTCGCTGCTGTTCATTAGAAGCATCCTGCTGAACAAGCTGGATACGGAAGTCAACCGCCAGATCGCTCAAGAGTCTCGTGAGTTCGCCAGCCTCATTGGAGGCAACGATCCGCGCACCGGTGAGCCCTTTGATGATGACGTCGAAGCGATCGGCGATGTCTACTTCGATCGCAATTTTCCCGACGAAGGGGAGGAGCTCTTCCTATTCATTGAAGGTAGTCCATACAGTTCCAAACGTGCTCAGGATGCCGGGTACTCGATCGCGGATCTGCCCGAGTTCGTCGCCGACATAAGTCGCCTCGAGCGAACCCGAACGGGAACGGTCAGCACCCCGGCCGGAAGCGCACGCTACCGAGCCGTCCCTGTGGTGGTCGAAGGTCGCACTCTCGGCACCTTTGTCGTCGCCAACTTTCCCCAGGCGGAGCGACAAGAGATAGACGAAGTCATCCGTGTCGCGGTAGTGGTCATGATCGGTGTCCTGCTGATCTCATGTGTAGTCGGGTGGATCGCTGCCGGGCGCGCTTTGCGCCCTCTCAAGCAGCTGTCGGATGCGACGCGTTCAATTGGTGAGAGTGATTTGAACCGGCGACTCGAGGTGGGCGGACCTGACGAAGTCTCGGAGCTGACTCTGCGTTTTAACGACATGCTTGAGCGCCTGGATGCCGCTTTCTCGGCGCAACGCCGGCTGGTGGATGACGCAGGGCACGAGTTGCGAGCACCACTGACGGTCATCCGAGGACACATCGAGATGCTCAGAGACGGTTATGCCACGTCCAACGAAACTCTGCCGGTGGTGGTCGACGAGCTGGAACGAATGGAAAGGATGGTCGGTGATCTATTGACTCTGGCTAAGTCGGAGCAACCCGATTTCCTCGTTACCGAACTCGTGGATGTGAGGCAGCTGACTGGCGAGCTGATGCCAAAGGTGCAGGCTCTTGGAAAGCGTCGGTGGCATGTCGAGCGAACAGGAAACGGGATGATTGAGGCCGACCGTCATCGAGTCACTCAAGCGTGGATGCAGCTCGCTCAAAACGCCGTCCAGCAGACGAGCGAGCAAGACGACATCTGGGTTGGATCTGAAGTAGCGGACGATAAGGCTCGTCTCTGGGTACGGGACACGGGGGCCGGCATCGCGTCGGACGAGCGCGATGCCATCTTCGAGCGTTTCAGCCGAGGCGTGGGCTCCCGTGGCGGCGAGGGCGCAGGACTGGGCCTCTCGATCGTGGCTGCAATCGTGGCTGCCCACGGGGGCCGGGTAGAAGTCGAAAGCGATAGGGGCAAAGGGGCGCTCTTCGTGCTCGTCCTACCGACCGATCAGCCCGAAAGATAAGCGAGGAGCGTGAATGGACCATCGACCTGCGTAGCACTCGGCGTACCTCCTCCGGTACGCCCCTGTCGAGTCGGTGAGTGCACGATGGCTGCGGAAAACAAGGAGGATGGATGGAGGATGGGGGCAGAATGGACGCCGGATTGTGGGCACTGGCCGATCTGCTGACGCCGATGGCGGTGCGTGTGGCGGCGACGCTGCGACTAGCAGACCACATCACTCGTGGGCTGCGAACAGCTCCCGAGATGGCCGAGGTGGAACTCGTCGACGTCGACGCTCTCGAGCGCGTGCTGCGCCATCTCGTCTCGGCGGGTGTGTGCGGCCGAGACGAGTCCGGGCGGTACTCGCTCACGTCGTTGGGCGAACAGCTGCGACACAACCATCCCTCGGGCCTGCGCGCCATGCTGGACATCGAGGGCGCAATCGGCCGAGCCGACTTGGCTGTCGTCCAACTACTGCATTCGGTACGCAGCGGTGAGGCCTGCTTCCCGGTCCAGTTCGGCCGTGAGTTTTGGGACGACATGGCCTCGGACCCGGCGCGCACCGCATCCTACGATCGGCAGATGGGCGCAGACGTCGCGACGTGGGCACCGGCCATCGTCGAGGCTTACGACTGGGGATCGCTGCGCCATGTCGTTGATGTCGGCGG
>JALZIB010000091.1 GCA_030860505.1 Actinomycetota bacterium | reverse complement strand
CGAGTCACCAGACACCGACGACGCCGGCGACTGACGTCGCTGTGAGCAATCCGGCGCGGCCCCAAGCGGAACCACATCAAACGTTTCGATGGAACAAGTCCCGCGATGGCGTGTAGGGAAGAACCCGGTTTACATCTCGACCTCTAACCGATGATCCGGAAGCCGGGGCCGAGCGACCACTACGGATAGGGGCGAGCGGCAACCTCGTCCGCCCGAGCCGGATGATAGCTAGTCAGCCGACCACCTGATCGTTAGTGTCGCCAAAAAGATCGCATGATTCATGCTTCATCGCGTCTGCCTCGGGGGGCAGACGGGCAGCCCGCGATGCCGTCACCTATCAGGTAGGTCATCGTGCGGCCGAGGCCGCCTGTTGAACCTCGGCTCTGGATCCGTCAAATCGAGAACCCGTCGCACTTGACCCAGTCTCCCGGGGCGTGTACTTTACCAGTTAGTTATTTAACTGATGGGTTAAAAAATGAGGCTTCCGGTGACCAAGGTGACCGACCGGCTGGACCGCACCTTTGCGGCGCTCGCAGATCCCACGCGGCGGGCGATCCTCGCCCGGCTCGTGGCGGGGGAGGCCTCCGTCACCGAGCTCGCGGAGCCGTTCGAGATGAGCCTGCCGGCGGTCTCGAAGCACCTCAAGGTGCTCGAGCGAGCGGAGCTCGTCGCGCGAGGCAGGGAGCGGCAGTGGCGGCCCGCCCGGCTCGAGGCGGGCCCGCTCAAGGAGGTTGCCGAGTGGACCGAGCGCTATCGCCGCTTCTGGGAGGAGAGCTACGAACGACTGGACGAGTACCTGGATGAGCTCCAGGGGCGAGGAAAGGAGAAGGGCGATGGGGAAGAACGGTAACAACGCACTCACGGTGACGACGCCGTCGGACCGGGAGATCGTCATGACCCGCGTCTTCGACGCACCGCGCGACCTCGTGTTCGAGGCACACAGCTCGTGCGAGCACCTGTCGCGTTGGTGGGGGCCGAGGAAGTACGAAGTCGTCGGCTGCGACGTGGACTTTCGTCCGGGGGGTGCCTGGCGGATCGTGCACCGGGGCCCTGAGGGTGAGGAGTACGCCTTCCGCGGCGAGTATCGCGAGATCGTCCGCCCGGAGCGCATCGTCTGGACGTTCGAGTTCGAGGGCATGCCCGGCAAGGTCTCGGTCGAGACCATGACGCTCGAAGAGCAAGACGGCAAGACCACGTTCACGAGCACGACAGTCTTCGACTCGATCGAGGACCGCGATGGGATGCTCGAGTCCGGGATGGAATCCGGCGCCGCCGAGACCATGGACCGGCTCGACGAGTACCTCGAGGTCCTAAAAGGAGGCTCCGGGTAAGAGCCGGCAGGTCAGTCCGCATGTACCAGTCGGTCTGAGATCCACACCACACGCGACGGGTTCAGGAGTTGTCGTTGAAAGGAAAGGGAGACGCATCATGAATTGGACGCTCGAAGTAGTGGTCGTTCCCGTCTCGGACGTGGACCGCGCCAAGGACTTCTATTCCGAGAAGCTCGGCTTCAACATCGACCACGACACCAAGATCAGCGAGGGGAACCGCGTCGTCCAGTTGACTCCCCCCGGCTCCGGTTGCTCGATCGTCGTTGGCGAAGGAGTCGTTCCGGCTATGGAGCCGGGGTCGATCAAGGGTCTGCAGCTCGTGGTGGCCGACATCAATGCGGCGCGCGCCCAGCTCGTCGAACGAGGCGTGGACGTAAGCGAGGTCCAGGTGCTTGGCGAGAATCCGGTTGCGGGGGGTGACCCGCTCGACAACGTCGGCTTCGTCTTCTTCATGGACCCCGACGGCAATGGCTGGGCCGTGCAACAGATCTCTTCCCGTGGCTAGGTCGAAGACCCTGTCCGTGAGGTCGGAAACGACGGACCCGACCGCAGAGGGTTTCGTCATCAAGCTGGAGGCCCATCGCTCTGCCGACGAACCATGCGCGCGTGTCGCCGGGTGTGGCTGCATTGCCCTTCAACATCCCCACCATCATTGAAGCAGCGAGATCTCCTAGTTGGTTGCGGAGGCCCAGGCTTCCTTCAGCTTCACCGTTCCGCCGGTCCGCAGGATGGCGCCGGAGTACAGCCGTCCCCCAAGGCGTACCAGCACGACGATCGAGACGATCTCCATGAGAAAGGACAGCACAACCTGCCACAGGGCCAAGTCGGTGACCGCCATGCGCAGCGGCACGATCATCGGGGCGGAGAATGGGAGAAACGTCGCCACTTGGCCGATTAACGCGTCGGGGTTCTGCCCCGTGAAGATAGCTGCGAAGAAGGACCCCAGGATGAGCATGCTGAGCGGACCCGTGGTCGATTGCAGGTCCTCCTGACGCGCCGCCAGCGCCCCGGCCACGGCGAAGAGACAGCTATAGAAGGCGAATCCGATCACGAACCACAGGAGCACATTCAGGACGGTGGCGATGGCGCTCCCGGGTAGATCGATAAGGCCGGTCAGCAACCCCGCGGCGAGACCAACCCCGGCGATGACGACAAGCTGCACGAAGCCGACGGTGCCGATCCCGATGATCTTGCCGGCGAGCAGCTCGCGCGGCCGGATGGTCGAGAGAAGGAGTTCGACGACGCGCGTGGCCTTCTCTTCCACGACGCCCGACGCAACCCAAAACCCGTAACCGAAGAGCTGGCCGTAGAGCAACAGCACGCCCACGAACGCAATGGCCGAGTTCTGCGCCTGATCGGGGTCCGGTGGATTGAGAAGTTCGACCTCAAGCGGTTCCGGAGACAACGCACTCGCGATCTCCTCGTCGCTGAGCCCCTGCGCACGCAGCTCCTCTTGGACCTGCGAGTCGGCGTAGGCACTTTGCGCGAGCTGCTCGAGTCGGGGCGGGGCCTCTTCGTTGAACAGCAGCGAGTCGGAGGTCACGACCCCGTCGAGGTCACCGTCCTCGAGGGCCTCGCGCGCCTCGTCTTCGTCGCTTAACGAGTCGATTGTCACCTCGGTGTCGAAGCGATCGGAAGTGGACTTGACGAACTCCGCGATGGGGAGCGCCTCGTCGCCGACGTAGCCAACCGTAAACGAGTCCTCACCGGAGGTTGCGACGTTGAGCAGGATGACCCCAACGAGGATGGCGAGTGTAATCGCCGTCGAAATGATGAACGACTTGTCCTTGCCGCGCGCCGAGATCTCACGACTGGCGACCAACTTGACAACCGGCCACTTAGTCACGCGCGCACCTCCGTCTCGCGACGGAAGACGTCTGGGAGGCTCTCCTCGAGGTCCTGCACTCGTCCGGACGCGACGACCCGGCCCTCGTTGATCAAGGTGTAGTCGTCGCAGATCCGCTCGACGAGCTCGAGCTGGTGGCTGGAGAAGACGACCGGCACCCCCCTTGCCGCCTGATCCTTGAGCACCTCGGCGAGCACGTCGACGCCGACGGGATCGAGGCCGGAAAAAGGTTCGTCGAGAACCAGCAGGTCGGGCCCGTGCACGAGCGCGGCAGCGAGCTGCACGCGCTGCTGGTTGCCGAGCGACAGAGCTTCGACGCGGGAGTCGGCGCGCTCGGCGACTCCGAGCTTCTCGATGAGCTCACGGGCCGACTCCGATGCCTCGTGCTGCTCCATTCCGTGCAGACGGCCGAAATAGGTGAGCTGGTCGTGCACCTTCATCTTTGGGTAGAGCCCCCGCTCCTCCGGCATGTAGCCGAAGCGGCTGCGCGTGGCCCGGTCCACCGGACGGCCGCGCCAGCGGACCTCTCCCGAGTTCGGCGCCAGCACCCCGAGCACGATCCGCATCGCCGTGGTCTTGCCGGCGCCGTTGGGGCCGACGAAGCCCATCATGTGGCCCTCGGCCACGGTGAAGCTGAGCCCGTCCAGCGCTACCGTGACGCCGTAAGAGCGGTGCAGGTCGATAATTTCGAGCAAGCGAGTGCCCTCCGCATCAGTCAAGTTGCCGCCTTGAGTGGTTCGGATTTATGTGCATTCGCCGCCGGCGCCAGCAGGTTACAGGATCGAACGCACGGCTCTTCCTCTCGGGAGATGAACAGCATTTGAAGCCCGCCCAGAGGCCTTCGTTGCTGCTTTTGGGGCGAACAGCAGCCGTTGAGCATCAAGCACCCGCCGACAAGGACATCAGTGACGTGACGGGCGCGCACCGACAGGTTGAGAACCGCCGGGCCGGTTCAGCCGTCGACCAGCAGGGTCTGCAGGGGGCCGAGCAGTCTCTTGGACCGTTTCGAGATGTGCGGCAGCCGCACCAGCCGATGGGTGGGTGGCTTGCCCGCCTCGCGCCGTTCGAGCTGCTCGCGCGCCATCGGCTGCCACAGCTCGTCGATGACCTTGATGGGATCTCCGTCGACCTCGTTCCTGGGGAGTTCGAGGTGCTCGGACCACAGTCGTAGCCGCGTGTCGCGCGCAAGTTCCGGGTTGCATGTCACGATGTTCATCTCGGAGTCGTTGAACAGCGAGTGGTTGTTGAGATTGCCCGAACCGATCGTCAGCCATTCGTCATCGACGATGCCGATCTTGGCGTGGATGTACACGGGAGAGGCCTTGTCCCCGTCTCGTCCGTAGAGGGTGCAGGCGAGGAAGTTGCGATCGTTGTCGTCCGCCTCGGCGAGTATCGCAAGCTGTCCCAAGGTGTCGTCCTTGCCGGTCGACGGTTTCGACGGCAGCAACACCACGAGACGAAACTCATCCGAGGGCGGATCGATCAGCTTGTCGGCAAGGATCTTGACGATCTCAGACGACCACAGGAACTGGTTCTCGAGATAGATGAACCGCTTTGCCTCACGCAAGGCGCGCACGTAGGTCGCTAGGATTCGGAAGTCACCCCGGGGAAGTGAGTCGTAGATCTTCTCGGGGACGGTTCGCACGATCTGGGCCTCGATGTCTCCGGCGGGCTCCGGGGTCTCCGGCTGAGAAAGCCTGTCATCGGTGACCTCCTGCCAGCGCATTCTGAAGTGCTCCGCGACGTCCACCACGAGGGGCCCCCGGATCTCGACCGTCGCATCGTGCCAACCCATCGGTTCCTGCGGGGGATGGTCGCAACTGTCGAGACGGTTGGCGCCCACGGTCGAGAAGTCGAGACCCCCGACGAAAGCGAGGTCGTCGTCCACGATCATGATCTTTTCGTGGTGGCAGTGCAGCAGGCGCTCTTTGGAATCGATGGCGAAATGAACGCCTTTGTGACGGGACAGTCGCTCGCCCAGCTCCTTTGCCTCGCCCCTTCGGGGCCGAAACGGCGGGGGGACCGGTGCACCTCCCCATACGAGGACTCGCACCTCGACCCTCCTGCCGGCCTCTGCGAGAACCTCCTCGAGCGTGACCTCCGGATCCTTGCTGACCACGAAGTCCGCCTCCATGTGCCAACCGGCGAGATGGATGTGCGACCGGGCGCCTCGGATTGCTTCGACGATTGCCTCGAAGGACTCCTCACCGTCGATGCACACTCGCAGGGCGTTTCCTTTTCGGGGAGGAGGCTCGCCGATTGCCCACGGTTCGGGAGTCGGATCGAAAGCGCCCTCCCACCCGATGCGCGTCAGACGCCGCCGGTGGTGCGAGCGTACGGTGCGCTCGAGTCCGTCCCCAAGGGTCCGGTCGAGTTTATGCAGCGGATTGGTGCGGCTGACCTCCAAGGATTTCCCTCCGTGCGAGACGACCTCAGAAACATATAGGTTGCCAGAGCATGGACGACCGCCAGGACGAGTGGCTGCGCGAGAGAACCGAGGGATTCTTCGGCTACGTCGAGGACGTGCTCTATGTGGCCGTGGCGGTCGCGCTCTCGCTCGGGGGCGTCGCTTTGTTTGGTTACGCCATCTATGAGTTTCTCTCGGGCCTGGGCGACGCCGGGTTCTCGGACCTGATTCTCGACCTGCTCGACGGCCTGTTGCTGGTCTTCATCATCACCGAGCTGATCCACACCGTCCGAGCGGTAATCGACGAGAAGGTCTTGGTGGCCGAACCCTTTCTCATCGTGGGCATTGTGGCCGCGATTCGTCGCTTGGTCGTCGTGAGCGCCGAGGCCAAGGACTTATTGGGTACGAAGGATTTCGGCGACGCGCTTCTCGAGATAGGTGTACTCACCGGCACCGTCGTATTCTTCGCGCTGGCCATCTTCTTGTTGAGGAACACGGTGCGGAGCGAACCCAGCTCCAAGCACGAACCGGCGGCCGACGACGACGAAAGCTGAACCTTGAACTAAGAAGACCTGGGCGCAGAGACCTTGCCGTCGAGAACGGAGCCGATTTCGAGTTCTATTGCGCGGCCGCGCCCGGCCCGGACGACCAGAGCGACGCGCGGGACTTTGTGAACCTCGGGGACCTGATGGGCCATGTCGGGAACCAGGACAACGAACTCCCCACCGATGTCGACGCAGATGACAACCGCAGCGTCGTCATCCGGTACGAGGGTTTCGCCGTGGGCTTTGCCGTTGCTCCGCGGCGCGTCCAGACGCAGGGCACCGGGAGGTGACGTGTGGGAGCGAGCCCCGGTTCGCGGGTACCGGGGCTCGCTTAGTGTCCAGCCTTTGCCCGGGCTGGAGCGCACCTGCCTCACTCCCACACCGTGAGGTGTTTGCCTCGTCTCCGCTTCGCTACCATCCGCCCAAACTCCCGAGGTCGTGCCGGGAGAAGAACATCGAAATCGAGAAATCCCGTAAGAGCAGAAGAGCGGGGGGAGCTCGACTGCATCGGGTGGGCGGTTGGACCGACCGATGAGACCAATGATCCATCGGTGTGCGGCTGGGTTGTTGCTGCGAAGAGGTGCATGGCCCCATCATCGCCATTGACCCTTTAAGTGATCTTAAAGTGAGCCTAAGGTCACGAAATCTTTTCTGAAGGGGCGGGAAAAGGAGCCGACTCGATTCCGATTTCTCCCATTTGCCGCGAATAGACGCCATACCACCGGCGGGCCTCACCGTGCCGTCCCGCCGCCGTGAGTGTCCCCACGAGCTCGAGATAGGCCTGCTCGTCGAAGGCGTCGCGCTCCAGGATACGTAGCAGGTAGCGGACCGCGGCTTCGTCGTCCCCTCGAGCAGCAGCACGTTCCGCCAGAGCACGCGCCACTTTGATATAGCAATCGCGCGCCTCCTCTCTGAGCGCCACCGACCAGTCCTGGTACGGGTCCTCTTCGAGAAAGTCCCCGGCATAGAGGGACTCGGCGCGCCTGAGATGATCGAACGCGCCCGCATCGTCGCCAGTTCGTTGTGACTCGGTCCCCTCCCTGACGTGTCCGAGGAAAATCTCGACATCGACATTGAGATGCTCGAGGTTGATCTTGGCGTTGTGCTGATCACCACTTACGAAGTGCCCGGGGTCAAATCTCTTGTCCGGATCGAGCACGCCGCGCAAGGTCGCGAGCGCGACCGATAACCGGTTGGCGACTTTGCGCGGGTCCTCGTCCGGCCACAGCGTCTCCATGAGGTACTCGCGCGTGGTCGACCGGCCTCGTCGAGCGACCAGGATCTTGATCAAGTCTCTTGCCTTCTTCGACTGCCACGCGGTCATGGGCACGGCATTTCCGTCGCGCACGACCCGAAAGCCGCCGAGCGTGTGAACCTCGACCGTGCCAACGGACTGGTTCTGGAGACTGAACAACAGTCCTGCCGAGTTTGTCGATCCAGGTCTCACTCCATGCTCCCGCAAGATGCGATCGGCCCGTTCGGCGCGTGGGCTCGTAGGTGGCTCACCGCGCAGGTGCGCCGTCGCAAGCTCGGCGCGCGCCTCCCCCAGGGGATTGCCGATCTCTCGCCACACCGTCTTTGCTTGTTCGAGAAGTCGCACGCCCTCGGTGCTCTGACCACAGGTGAGCGCACGCAGCTCGAGCGCCTCGGCGAGCCCCGCTCGATCGCGTCGACTACGGGCCTCCTGGGCCGCGTCGACTGCAAGGGCGAGGGCCGTGTCGGAATTTGCTTGCGCGGCCGCAACCCAGCCCGCCGCCAGGAGCGCGGGGACTCGCTCGAGTCCGACACCCAGCGTCAACGCGCGCTCGGCTAACTCGGTGGCACGCACCGGGTCCTCGGTCGCTAGCAAGCGAGCCAGCCCCGCCAGCGCGGGGACGAGGGCCTGGAGGTCCTTGGGCTCCTCCGACTGAGCGATCGCCTCCTCGTACGCGGCGCGCGCCAGCGCGTTCTCTCCTCTCTCTCGGTGGATGTCGGCGAGCGTGCACAGGGGATAGGCGACCCGACGCGAGTTCGCTCGTTGATAGAGGGCCTTGGCCGCCTCGTTGTCGGCAATGGCTTCGTCTAATTTGCCGAGATAGAACTTGACTTCACCACGGTTGGCCAACGCAAGGGCCTGGATGATTACGAATCCGGCGAGGTCGGCAAGACGAATGGCGATGTCGAGCTCATCGAGCGCCTCGGAGTAAGAGCTTTCCTCCATGTGATGCGACGCTCGGTTGGTGCGAACGCGTGCTATCAGCAAGACGTCCCTGGTTCGCTCAGCATGTTCCAAGGCTTGAATGTAATGAGCGTCGTTGGCGCGCCGGTCCGCCTCCATAGCCGCAAGCAGCGCCATAACCGTATGCGCCACCGCAAGAGCTTCGGAATCGGCAACCGAGCGCGCCTTCGCCATGGCTTGCTCTGCGTGTTCGCGACAGGCCTTGGCCTCGCCACGCATCCAGTAAACCGTTGCGGTCCAGGCGAGTAAAAGTGCTTCGTTGCGTGGGTCCGAACCATCGAGGCGCGCTCGCTCGAACGTCGCAAGCGCCTGGTCGGGTTCCGAGCTGAGGTAATGGATAAGCACCATTCGCCACGCGAGCGCCGGTTGGAGGTGCTCGGAGTAATTCCCGACGCGCTCGAAGCAGGCGAGCGAACCCACCCAGTCACCGCGCACCTGGAGCGCCTCTCCCTCGAGCTGATCGATGTGCCGGTCGCGTTCCTCCGGCGGAAGCAGTTCAATCGCGCGGAGGAGCGTTTCGACTGCTCCGCGCGCAAGAAGCGTCGAGCCGTGATCCTGGAGCAAGCGCGCGAGGGCGACGTTGTCTTGCATCGCCTCGAGTGACTTGACGGCTTCCTCGATATAGCCGTGCGACTCGAACCACCGGGCCGCCGTGCGATGCACCCAACGCCGCTCGTCGGGACCAAGAGGCAGTTCCTCACGTGCGAACTGTCCCAGGGGCGCGTTGAGAGTGAACCAGTCGTCGCTTCCCGAGGGCTCGACGAACAGTCCGCGCCGGGCCAGCACCGTCAAGAGGTCCGCCGCATTGCGAATCCCGAGCTCTTCGCAGATTCCCGGAGTGAAGCGATCGATTACGGCCATCTCTCGCACCAGCTTCCGGACCTCGGGCGATTCGCTCTCGAAAACCTCGCGCGCGAGGTACGCGTACAGCGGGCCCCCGCGTCCGGCGGCTCCCGCGAGCCGGCGCGCACGTTCGTCCTCAGGTGTCGTCTTGAGGGATTCGAGCGTCAGCCGCACTGCGGCCGGCCATCCTCCCGTCACGCGCTGCAGTTCGGGGGCCAGCGCCTCGGCCGACCGGCCCAACGTGCCGCGAAGCAACAAGGTGCTCTCCTCGAGCGAGAACGTCAGTTCGGTTCCGGTCACCTCGAGCACTTGGCCCTGTCCCCGCAGTCGCTCGATCTGGAACGGGAGCTCGTCTCGGCCCGCGAGAACGAGGTGAAGCGTCGAGGGCGCCTGACGGCATAGTTCGTCGACGATGCGGACGGATGCAGCGGCGGAACCGAGCTCGTGGAAGTCGTCGAGCACGAGAACGAGATCACGCTTGAGCTGGTTGTAAAGCGTTTCAGACAGCACCGCGGCGAACGCCTGGGCCCGGGCCCCGTCTTCGTTTCCCGAATCTGGTCCACTCGAGCCGGTCATGCCCGCGCCGAGCTCGCCGGGAAGATCCGGGATGCGCAGCCGCAGGGCCGCCAGGAGCCCGAGTGCGAAGCTCGGAAGGCTCTGGTCCTCGGGGGTGATCGTGTACCACGCGGGAGTGATCGCAGCCGACCACGATCCGAGCAGCGTCGATTTTCCGAAGCCGGCGTCGGCGATCACGGTCGTCAACCGACGAGAGATAACTTCACCAAGCAGACCGTCGAGTCGCGGCCGTTCGAGTGTCGTCGCTCCGCGCACCGGTGGAATGATCTTCGCGGTTGCTACCTGCGGTTCCGGCGCCCGTGTATTCATCCGCTCCATCGTTTTTCTGTTCGCCAAGGCCCGACGTTACCGGACTGCGAGCCTCGGGACGAGATCTGCACTCATACCCGCGTGGCATCCCGACGATTCGCGTAGATTTCGGAGACTTCGCGCCACTAGAAGGCAGTTGAGGCACCGAGCGCCCGATGCCTGATTCGCGTCGGCTGAGACGGGCAGACGACTACGATGGCGGATCGCTAAGTTCGCACGTCGATCAAGGGAGTGGCATGTCCCAGCAACCCGAGCAGAACCAGGAGCAACCGGTGATCGTCGTCCCGGGGCAGCCCAAGGCCGACGCAGGTGAAGGAGACGAGACGGCGCAGCAAAGTGAAACGATCGAGTCTCCGGCGAAGGTGATGCGCATCGGCTCGATGGTGCGCCAGCTTCTCGACGAGGTCCGGCATGCCCCCCTGGACGAGGCGAGCCGCACCCGCCTGCGCGAGATCTATGAAACCTCGGTCGCTGAGCTCTCGGAGGTTCTGTCCCCCGAGTTGCAGGGGGAGCTCGAGCGTTTGAGTCTGCCTTTCGACCGGGAGGAAGTTCCGAGCGATTCGGAGTTGCGCATTGCGCACGCACAACTCGTGGGGTGGCTCGAAGGCCTCTTCCACGGGATCCAGGCGATGCTCTTCGCCCAACAGATGGAAACGCGGGCTCGACTCGACGAGATGCGTCGTCCAGGTCTGCCTCCGGGTAGGGATCCAAACGAGCAACAACAGGACCCCGGTGGGGGCACCTACCTGTAGAAGAGGTTCATTCGGGCAGTCGGTCGAAGCCCTTTTGAATCGCGTAACGCATCAGCTCGTAGCGGCGTTTGAGCTGAAGCTTCGTGAGGATGTTCTGCACGTGGTTCTGCACGGTCTTCGTGGAGATGAATAGCTTCTCGCCGATCTCCTTGTAGCTGTAGCCCTTGGCGACGAGCTTGAGCACCTCGTTCTCGCGCGGGGTCAGGCCAGGCTCGCCCGGATCGTCGCGCGCGATGCGGCGGAACTCTCCGAGCACCAGGCCGGCGAGCGACGGCGTGAACACCGCGTCGCCGGTCATGGCGCGCGCAATGGCGTCGCGCACCTCCGTGGACGTCGAACTCTTGAGCAGATAGCCCGAGGCGCCCGACTTGACGGCCTCGAGGACGTCGGCCTCTTCGGCGGAGGCGGACAAAACCAGCACCTTGACGTGGGGGGCCTCGTCGACGATGAGACGCGTTGCTTCCGCTCCGGACAGGTTCGGCATCTGGAGGTCCATGAGCACGATGTCCGGCATCAACTCGAGCGTCTTCTCGACGGCCTCGCCTCCGTCGGATGCCTCGCCGACGACCTCAACGAGACCCGAACGTTCGAGGTCGGCCTTGACGCCATCACGCCACACGGGATGATCATCGACCACGACGACCTTGATCTTTTCTTCGGTCATGCTCCGTCCCTTTCGTCAATGGGGACTCGGAACTCGATCTCCGTTCCGTGACCCGGCGCGCTGTCGACCTCCATGACGCCGCCGAGCTCGACGATGCGACCTTTCATGCTCTTGAGCATGCCGACCTTGCCCCCGGCTTCGAGCTCAGCTTCGTCGTAATCGAATCCTCTGCCGTCGTCGCGTACGGCGACGGTCACCACGCCGGCTTCGTGCTCGGCGAACACCGATGCGTTCGTCGCGTCTGCATGTCGGACGACGTTCTCGAGCGCCTGGCGCACCGCTGCGGCCATCTCTGTCGCCGCTTGCGCATCAAGCACGACGGGGCCGACGGAACTGACGGTCACCTTTACGCCTTCGACCCCGCGCGCCTGTTTCTCGAGCGCATCTCTAAGCGAGAGTCGGCCCGAGGCAGCATCATGAGGTTGTCGCAAGATGAGGCTGCGCAGCTCTCCTTCCTGCTTTCCTGCGATGTCGGCGAGCGAGGCAACCTCGTCGGAGGAAATACTCTGCGACGTCGCCAGCTCCCTGCCCCGTTTGTGGACGAGAGCAAGAGCCTGCAGAACCGAATCGTGAATCTCGCGCGCGAGTGCCTCCCTCTCGGCCAGTCGTCCGGCCCGCTCGCGCTCGGTCAGCAACTCGTTCGTCGTCTTCTCGAGCGCGACACCCGATTCAACAAGCACGCGCGCTACGAGTCCGACCGCGCCGCCTCCTACCAAATAGAGCACCGTCGCTCCGCCGATGTTCTGCCACTCTGGCCTCGTCAACTCGGCGAACGCGATTCCGTTGAGCGGCCGGCTGAAGGCGAAAGCGAGTCCCACCATGGCCCCAGCAGCTATCCCCGCCGTGGGACCCTTCACGATGGCCCACAGCAACACGGCGTTGACCGGATATGCGGCGGCGAAGAAAGGCCGGTTCGTGATCGTCACTCCGTCGGAGACGACGAGACCAGAGAGCAGCACCAAGGATATGCACACGAGCAGATCGAACCCCAGTACCGCGCTCGACGGAGGCGAGTCGCTGAGCGACAGCCACAGTGTCCACGCCGCCGACGTCCCTATCGCCAGCCACGCGAGCACGGGTCGCTCGAGAGTCCCCGTATCAGTCAGCGCCAGAACCGACATCCAAGCGAGCGTCACCCAGCGAAATACAAGCGCGCCGCGTGCGAGCGTTCGCCGGTAACGCTCGGCCGCCGAAGAGTCCATGGCCGCACCCATGTGGATGAGCGTAGACGAGTGCCCTCACGGAAGGGGGAGCAGCACCCTCCGCTACTTGGGCACTATGCGCTTGATGGAGGTCGTCGTGGCCAGGTACAGCCAGCCGCCTGGACCCTTCGTGACGTCGGTGACGCCGCCCTGGTCGCGCAGGATCAAGCGTTGCTTGCGTACGCGTGTGTCGTCGGAGTTCATGATCAGTCTGCGGACGTTGCCTCTGAAGTCACCTACATAGACATCACCGTTGAGGGCCTTCATTTGGCCCTTATAGAAAGTCGGGTCGGTCGGCACGATGATGTTGCTCCAGCGGACCTCCGGCTTCTTGGGGTTGGGCCCGACTCCCCTCGTCCCACACTGATAGCCGCTGCCCCATCCGTAGTTACGGCCCTTCTTGATGACGTTGAACTCGTCGTCACAGCTCGGGCCATTCTCGGTCGAGTAGACCTTGGTCGTTCCCGGCTTATGAGCGAGCCCGAAGGGATTGCGGTGCCCGTAGCTCCACACTGCGTTGCCGAACGGGTTGTCCTTGGGAATCGATCCATTGGGGTTGTAGCGGAGGATCTTGCCGAGTCTGTTCGAGGTGTCCTGCGCGAGTCCGGGGTCGTGTTGTTCTCCGGTCGAGACGTAGAGCTTGCCTCCCGCGAACTCGACCTGCCCCCCGTTGTGGTAGCCATTGGACTTCGCGCTGATGCCACTCACGATGACCTTTGGCTGGCGACACCGTCCCTTTCGCACGGTGAAGCGCTTAACTTGGTGCTGAAGCGGTGAGGCCTTGGTGAAGTAGACGTAGAGATAGCGGTTGCTCTTGAAGTTCGGGTGCAGCGCGATGCCCAACAAGCCCCGCTCCCCTTGAGAGTTGACGTTGAGCGTGGCACATGGACGCGACTTCAGCTTGCGGCCTTTCAGGATGCGGATCTTGCCGCTCTTCTCGGTAAAGAAGAGCTTCTTCGTACCGGGAACCCAGGCCATATCGATCGGAAAGTTGAGCCCCGACTTGTAACCTTGAACCTTGGTCTTCGGAGGCAGGGCGGCGGCCTGCGAAACGAACTGCACGAGCGACGCTGCAACCGCAGCCACAAGCATCGCAACTTTGATTCTCACGGCCAAACCCTTCCGAAAGGTGTGCGCTTAGTGTCGTCAGTCTATGAGTAACCGGACGTCTAAGCGATTCAAACCGGTGCAAAGAGGGGCCCGGGAGGTGAGAGCGAAGCGGATGCTGCGCTATCTCGTGGTCCTCACCCTGGGTGGTCTCGGCGCGCTCCTCCTGCTTCGCTTCGTGCCGTTGCCGGACCAGCAGCTCGGACCCGCCCAGGTACGTACGACCGCGACGATGGGTGGAGGAAACACCGCCGTCGTGATCCCACCACTCGGTCGCATCACGGCTCAGACGCACGATGCTCCGATCTCGTTTGGTCTCGAGCTGGTGGAGCTCGATCTTTCCTCGATCGGCACGGCCGTCGCCTCGGACGAAGGCAGAGACGAGCTCGCCGACCTTATCGAGCGAGATCTCGGTGGCGTGCTCAGACGAGCGGGCGTCCTGCTGGTAATGGCGGGCGCAGCAGGGGGAGCACTCGTGGGCGCGCTGATGCCGTACCGGAAATGGAAGTACATCGTGACCGCGGCCGCAGGCGGCTTTCTCGCCGTGTCGACCCTCTTCGGGATGTCACTGCTGACCTTCGATCCCGACGGGTGGGAGGAACCGCAGTTCACGGGGACACTCGAGCGCGCCCCCGACATGCTCGAGGTCGTCAACAGAAACCTGGGCTCCATCGACAACCTCAGGGACCGTTTTCAAATCGCCTCGCGACGCATATCGGATCTGGTGGCGTTACTCGCGCAGCCCCTCGACGATCCGGAGGGGGGAACCGTCTCGATCCTGCACGTGAGTGACATCCATTCGAACCCCCTGGGGATCGAGATAACCCGGCAGCTTGCCACTCAGTTCGACGTCGCTGCGGTCATCGACACGGGGGACCTGACCTCGTTCGGCAGTCCCATCGAGGCACGCGTGGGTGAGCTGATCGAGGGCTTCCCCGTCCCTTACTTATTCATCCCCGGCAACCACGACTCGACGGCGAACCGGGTTCAGTTGAGCCGCATCGAAGGCGTCACCCTTCTCGATCGCGAGACGTCCACCGTTGGTGGTCTCGACGTGCTCGGGTGGGCGGATCCAACCTTCACGGCGTCCAACGAGATCACGACCGAGGAGGGCAACGAAGTGCGAGACCAAGAGGCATCGGAGGTCGAGGCCTCGGTCTCCGATCTCCAGCCCGACATTCTCGCCGTACACGACCAACGCCTGGCGACCGAATCCTACGGCGATGTTCCGCTCGTGCTCTCGGGTCACACCCACGATCGTGACCTCCGGATCGAGGACGGCTCGGTGCAACTGGTAGTCGGCTCGACCGGCGCCACGGGACTCGGAGCGTTCACGATCAAGGCCGACCTTCCCTACGAGGCCGAGCTCGTCTACCTTCGTGACGGTCTTCCCTCAGCGGTCGACTACGTAAGCTTTCGCAGTCTCGGGGGAGAGTTCGAGATCCAGCGAGAGCTCCTAGACGGCTCCTTCTTCGAGGGGGCCTCCCCCTAGCCGCTATGATTCCTCACGGAGGCGTGCCCGAGCGGCCGAAGGGAGCGCACTGCTAATGCGTTAACCGGTTTACGCCGGTTCCGGGGTTCAAATCCCCGCGCCTCCGCCGTCCGGCCCCCGACCCTCTCGACCACCCATGGCCCGTGCTCGAGAGGGTCGGGTAGAGTCGGTCGGTACCACGATGCGCCCGTAGCTCAGTGGATTAGAGCGTCCGGCTACGGACCGGAAGGTCGGGGGTTCGAATCCCTCCGGGCGTACCCGTCATGGCGCGCGACAGCGCGGACTTCTAGGCTCCTACTCGAGGCTGGTGGTCCTGACTCGGATCAAGGTGCGCTCCCGCAGGAGCTCGGCCTCGCTCGTCGCGAGACATCCGCGGGATCGACGAGGAAGACTTCTGGCTCGGAAGAGATCCGAAGCTATCAGCTAGGAAGTGCCGCTTAGTTCCTTCGCTGCATCGACGAAGTCCGGAAGATCGACGGTCGGCTGCTCGTGTTCGGTGGACAACACGATCGTCGTGCGGGTGCGCGCGACTCCGTGAATCGAACGGATCCGCCTCAGCAGTTGCTCGAGCTCCTTGTTGGTCGAGGTTCGAATCTTGACGAGGTAGCAGTCCTGGCCTGCGATGCGATGGAACTCGAGAACGCCCCGCTCCTCGCAGATGCGGGCGACGATCGGCTCGTCCATGGCGAACTCACTGCCCTCGGACAGGGTCACCTGGCAGAAGGCCACGTGCGGAAGTCCGATCTTGTCGGGGTCGATGACCGCGGTGTAGCCAGCGATCACCCCGGCCTGCTCGAGCTTGCGCACACGCTCGTGCACGGCCGGGCCCGAGAGGCCTACCTGCTTGGCGATCGACGCGTGGCTCATTCGTCCGTCCTCGCGCAACAGCGAGAGGATGTGGTGATCGATCCGGTCGGGGCCGGCAGCCATGCTACCGACCTCTCCGGATGCGACGAGGGGAAGGACGCCGGTCGGACGGGGGGTCGGTCCTGACCGGCGCCAGTGGATAACGAATCAACAGCGCTAGGTCCGGCATTTAGATGTTCACCAGCCTCTGAGCAGCGGCCTGCTCGATTCCGTCGGAGTGGTTGTTCCAGTCGGATCCGTCGCGCGTGTGAGACCCGAAGCGGGACGCCAAGAAGTCGAAGCTCAGAATCCCGACGGCTACGATTATTAGGCTTATAAACACGAGTACCACCAACCTTCTAGGTCCAACGTCACGATTACTTTGGAAACCTTACTGCTCTGCCCGCCAACTGTCAACTCGTTCTAAGGTCAATCGGGGTCTGGATCCACAGAAGCCTCCGCAAGAACGGAGGCTTCCTATGAAACCTAAGGGCTAAGGCTCTTGCTACTTTGAGTTCTTCGGTCAGGCTCCCATGCCGACCTGCTGGCTGCGCTGGAGGGCCTTTCCTTCCGTCTGCAGGGACGGCGCCACCATGACCTCGGCCTTCTGGAATTCCTTGATGTTGGCGTAGCCACAGGTCGCGAGGCTCGTGCGGAGCCCCCCGAAGAGGTTGAGGCGTCCGTCGTTCTCGTGGGCCGGGCCGACCAGAATCTCTTCGAGCGATCCGCTGGTCCGGGTCTGCACGCGGGCGCCACGCGGCAGCGTCGGGTGAAAGGTCGCCATGCCCCAGTGGAAGCCCTGCCCGGGGGCCTCGGTGGCGGCGGCCAGGGGTGAGCCGATCATGACGGCGTCGGCGCCGCACGCGATCGCCTTGGCGATGTCGCCGCCGGTTCGCATCCCGCCGTCCGCGATGACGTGACAGTAGCGCCCCGTCTCGTCCAGGTGCCGGATGCGCGCGCCCGAAGCGTCTGCGATCGCGGTCGCCTGCGGCACGCCGAGGCCGAGCACACCGCGTGTGGTACACGCGGCCCCCGGGCCGACTCCGACCAGCACGCCGATCGCCCCTGTGCGCATGAGGTGAAGAGCGGTGGAGTACGAGGCGCAGCCACCGACGATCACCGGTATGTCGTAGGTCGAGATGAAGCGCTTGAGGTTCAGAGGCTCGGTGCGCGTCGAGACGTGCTCGGCCGACACCACCGTTCCCTGGATGACCAGGATGTCGAGCTCGGCCTCGAGCGCCAGCTTGTGGAAGCGCTCGACCTTCTGGGGCGTCAACGACGCACACGCCTCGACGCCGGCGTCCTTGATCTGACGAATGCGCTTGAGGATCAGCTCTTCCTTGATCGGCTCCTGGTAGAGCTCCTGCATGCGCGCGGTGGCGGCGGTGGCGGGAAACTCGGCGATCTCGGCGAGAACCGAGTCGGCGTCGTCGTAACGAGTCTGCAGTCCTTCGAGGTTGAGCACCGCCATCCCACCGAGCCGGCCGATCTCGATTGCCGTTCGTACCGAGACCACGCCGTCCATCGCGGATGCCATGAGAGGAAGCTCGAGCTTGTAGGCGTCGACCTCCCAGGAGATGTCGACGTCGTCGGGATCTCTCGTTCGCCTCGACGGAACGATTGCGATGTCGTCGAACCCATAGGCCCGGCGACCGGACTTGCCGATGCCGATCTCGATCTCCACTGAGCTCCCCTGCCTGTCGTCTCTGTTCCCCTGGACCCCAACCTATCGCCGTCTGAGCCGTCTGCGCCTCAATCTAGTGATCTCTGTCCTCTCGGACCAACCGCCCCGACATCTCGTCGTCGAGAAGCTGCACGTCGGCGTCGACCATCAGCCGGGCGAGCTCGTTGAAGCTGGTCCGGGCCTTCCAACCGAGCACCTCCTGCGCCTTGGCTGCATCACCCATGAGGTAGTCGACCTCGGCCGGACGGTAATAGCGGGGGTCGATCTCGACGTGGGCCTGCCAGTCGAGCCCGGCGTGTCCGAACGCGAGCTCGCAGAACTCCCGCACGGTGTGCGCTTCGCCCGTCGCGATGACGAAGTCGTCCGGTTCGTCGCGCTGAAGCATGAGCCACATCGCCTCGACGTACTCCGGTGCATAGCCCCAGTCCCTCTTGGCGTCGAGGTTACCGAGGTAGAGCTTGTCCTGGATGCCCGCCTTGATCCGGGCGACCGCCCGGGTGATCTTTCGGGTCACGAAGGTCTCGCCCCTGCGCTCGCTCTCGTGGTTCATCAAGATTCCGTTGCAGGCGAACATGCCGTAGGACTCTCGGTAGTTGACGGTCATCCAGTGGGCCATGACCTTGGCGACCGCGTAGGGGCTACGTGGGTGAAAGGGCGTGGTTTCGCTCTGGGGAGGAGGAGAGCTACCGAACATCTCGGACGAGCCGGCCTGATAGAAGCGAGTGTCGACTCCGGACGCCCTGATCGCCTCGAGAATTCGCACCGTTCCCATCGCGGTTGCGTCCGCCGTGTACTCGGGAATCTCGAAGCTGACCTTGACGTGACTCTGCGCGCCGAGATGGTAGAGCTCGTCCGGTTCGAGCGCGCGTATGAGGTTGACCAACGAGCCCGAGTCCGAAAGATCCCCGTAGTGCATGAAGAAACGCACGCCGCTCTCGTGCGGGTCCCGGTAGACCGGGTCGAGCCGATGCGTGTTGAACGATGAGGCCCGCCTGATGAGGCCGTGAACCTCGTAGCCCTTGGCGAGGAGGAACTCGGTGAGGTAGGAGCCGTCCTGGCCCGTAACCCCGGTGATGAGCGCCTTGGTCATGCCCCGCAGGATATATCCGGTCGCAGGGTCCCCACCTCCCACAAAGACCCGGCGCCGTTTTTACCAATCCGCCCCACATCAGGCCTCTGACCAGCCTAAACCCCGGGCTTGTGAACCATTTCACGTCTGCTTGCAAGTGTTTAACGATGCGGAATCGGGTATCGAAGGGCGCATAGCTCACATCTACGTAACTCGACCACTTGGGGCTCGCGGGAACCACTGCCCCGAAGGAGGCACGAACCATGAGCCGGCTTCGTTTCAATCGGCGCGCAACGAGGCGCCGCAAACTCAAGCGACACCTCGGCATCACCGCGCTCCTGACGGTCGCCTCGGTGGCCGTGGGAGTGCCCGTGGTCACCGGTCCGCTCGAGGCCCTCGGGCTCGTCGACGCAGACGGGCCCGGCGGCGAGGCCGCCACGACCAAGCCGGGCGCGGGCCCCGAGGCGAGCGAGAGCCACGCCTCGATCGTCAAGTTCCGGCGGGGCGTGGTCGAGGTGCGCGAGCAGCCCGAGAGGCCCGAGCCCGAACCCGCCCCAACTCCGACGCCGGAGGCCACCGAGGAGCCGGTCGAGGAGGCCGCCCCGGTTGCGCCGGCCGGTTCCATCGAGGACATCATCGCCTCGGCCGCGGCCGAGTTCGGACTCGACCCTGGGTTTCTGATTGCCGTCGCGTCGTGCGAGTCGGGTCTCGACCCAGGCGCCTACAACGAGGCCGGCTACCACGGGCTGTTCCAGTTCGACGAGCAGACCTGGGCCGCCTACGGCTACGGGGACATCTTCGATCCCACCGCGCAGTCACGCACCGCCGCCCGCCTGATTGCCTCGGGAGAGGGGAGTCGCTGGCCGAACTGCGCCTGATCGCCTGGCGCACCGACGCGTGACACAATGCCCTGCATGACCGGACAAGCCGGCGTGCCGCGGCCGCTCGACGCCGTGATCTTCGACTGCGACGGGCTGCTGCTCGATACCGAGCTGCACTGGACCACCGCGGAAACGGAGCTCTTCGCCCGCTACGGCAAGGTCTTCGGAGCAGACCACAAGCTGCGCATGATCGGCTCCTCGATGCAGGTGACCGGCGTCATCCTCGAAGAGCTTCTCGAGCAGCCCGGGCGGGCTACGGAGATCGGCGAGGAGATCCTCGAGTTGGTCGAGGCCGAGATGAGCGCCTCGGAACCCATGCCGGGGGCCGCGGACCTGGTCGCCGAGCTCAAGGGCCGGATTCCCATCGCCCTGGCCTCGAACTCGTGGCGTCGGCTCATCACCGTCGCGCTCCACGCCTCTTCCTTGACCGACGCCTTCGACGTCGTCGTCTGTGGAGACGAGGTCCCGCGCCCGAAGCCGGCGCCCGACATCTACCTCGAGGCCGCCCGCTTGCTGAGCGCCGATCCCGCCCACACGGTCGCGCTCGAAGACTCGCCCAACGGAGTGGCCGCGGCCCGCGCCGCCGGGATGTTCGTCATCGGCATTCCCTCGTTCGAGGGTATCGAGCTACCCGACGCTCATCTCATCGCGGCCTCGCTGAAATCGGATGAAGTGAGGCGGGCCCTCGAGCTCGATTGAGATCGCTCGACGTCGAGGCTCGACGAGTCATGGGGAGTCGCTCCGAGTTCTCCTGCCGAGCGCCAGCATGAGGGCGAGGCCACAAAGTGCAAAGGCGAACGCTATCCCCATTACCAGCGGAGCGTGCTGGTGCGCCGCGTGTCCCAGGTAGGCGAAGGCCAGCGTCTCGGGAATGACCCCCAGCGTCGTGGCGACGATGAAGCGCCGGTAGGAGATCGTCGTGAGACCGGCCGCGTAGGACACGGCGTCGAAGCTGAGTCCCGGCATAAGCCGGGAGAAGAACACGGCTTGTGCCCCCCAGCGACCCAGCCAGCGATCGGTCGCCTCCAATCCCTTCCTCGTGATCAGACGTTCCACGGGAGCGCGACCCAGCTTGCGAGCGAGTGCGAAACAGACGGTCGAGGCGAGCACATGGCCTGCCATGCTGATCGCCCACCCCATCCAGGTGCCGAACGCCAGTCCGTTCGCGAAGGTCACGACGAAAGCGGGAAGCGGCGCCACGATCCCCTGCAGCACCATCACGGCCAACGAGATCAGCGGCCCCCACAGTCCATAGGACTCGAGGCGCGCGCCGAGCGCCTCCACCCGGCCTCCGCCGATCATGCGGACGATGTCGGATAACTCGGCGCGCAGACCCGGAGAGAGCAGCCACGCCGACGCCGCCAGGACGACGAGTGACACACCGATAATGCGGCGCAGGCGCGCGACGGTCTCGGGATTGGCAGCGGCCGAGCGCGGCTCCGCTTGTGACTCTGAGGTTGTGAGCATGCGGTTTTCCTCGTGTTGGAAGTGCGGACGAGGAGCACGCTAGGTGTCACCGTGGCCGGCCACATCGGCCAAAGGATGCGTCTCGGGGGTTTAGCTGGTTTATCTAGGCGCTGCGATCGCCGAGCAGGTGCAGCTCGCGCGCCCGGGCCACGGCCTCGGTGCGGTTTCGGACCGAGACCTTGCGAAAGATGTGGTTGATGTGAGCCTTGACGGTGCCCGTAGCGACGTAGAGCTCGGTTGCGATCTCGCGATTCGATCTACCGGTGGCAACCAGTTCGAGGATCTCGAGCTCTCGATCGCTAAGAGGCTCAATGAGGGTCTCCGACGCCACCGGTAAACGCCGTTGCCGAGGTGGTTGGGGTGGCTCGAGAGTCCTCGAGTGTTCCGGGGGGCGGAGATCGTCGAAGGGCGCGCGGCTCGACGGGGCGGCTCGGGGACGCAAGAGATAAACAGCCACAAGCGCCAGGATCAAGACGGCCGTGCCGAACAGCGGCAGGATCCACCACTCCTCGACATCGCTGTCGGCGAGAGTCATGGAGATACCCATCACCGCCAGGCTCCAGGCGGACACCGTCCCGACGCCGGCAAGCCACGCAAGTGCTCGCCTGACGGATGGCGACGTCAGCCAGGCAGTCACGACATCGAAGGATCTTTCCCGTCCGGCCCCCTCTGCTTTCGGCTCTGCCATGGCCCAATCATGGGTTGCCGGCGGGCCGCATACATCAGGGATTACCCGGACGTTCCCCCTGACTTCAGGCCGGGTTCGGCCCCTCGGAGCGGACCTTTTCCACGGCGACGAGAGCGTCGCGCAGCTCGTCGAGCCATTCGGACTGCTTACTGCCTACGAGCCTGACGCACCAGGCAAGGGCGTCGCTGCGGCTGCGGGCGACGCCCGAGTCGATCAGGGTGTCGAGCACCTTGCGCTCAGTCATTCGGAGTCTCGTCATCACCGGCACGCCCGCGGTCGTGAACAGGTAGGTGTCGTCGCCGATGCCTGCCCCCCACGAGACCTTGCGGCCGAAGCGGTGCTCCGCCGCACGGGCGATCTTGATCCTGGCGGCGCGGGTCTCCTCCCGCCATC
This sequence comes from Actinomycetota bacterium, assembly GCA_030860505.1. Lineage (GTDB taxonomy): Bacteria > Actinomycetota > CADDZG01 > CADDZG01 > WHSQ01 > WHSV01. The sequence continues at coordinate 5,546 of JALZIB010000091.1, read as the reverse complement.
CCTCGACACGAGATCTGAGCGCAGCGGCTCGGGCTTCGTCGGAGGCGTCGTCGTCGAGTTTTGGAGGGCTCAGGACTCCGGTGATGAGGACCTCGTCCCGGTCGCTCGTGACCCTGGGGCCCTCGGTGAACCAGTCGTCGGGGATGCGCCCGGCGAACCAGCCGAGAAGCTCTTGCTCGTCCATCATGCTTCCTTTCGGCATTGCTGTAATTACTTAATTACAGCGTTGCAAGGAGGTTAGCACGGGCGGGCCGAGGACGCTACAAATCGAGCGGGGTGAGGGTATATAACCAGCCGGGCTGCACCCCGCTTGAGGCGGGCATCCAGCGTCAGGAGCGGAGTTAGCGGGCCCTCAGGTGGACGGGGTCCTGCCCGGGCTTCGAGCGGCCGTCCCAGTAGGCGGCCACGCTGGGCGGCTCGTCCCCGGGCTCTATGGCGGCGAAGCCCAGAGCGGCGAACAGCTCGACTTCGGCCTCGGGGGCGGCCGTGTAGATGGTGCCGCCCTGGTTGTTCATCGCCGCCTGAATGAGTTGTCCGGCGACCGCTGCGTCGGTGTCCGGCGCGATCAGCACATCGTCGTAGACAAGTGTGCCGGGTTCGACCTCGATGAGGCGGATGCAGCCGACGATCGCCCCCTCGCGCGCGATCATCGCCGTGCCCTGCGAGGTGTCGACCTCTCCCCCGCGCACGGACTCGATGAAGTCCTTGAGATCGGCTTTGTCGTGGCGCCCCGCGCGCGTCACGAACATCGCTAGCTCCTCTGCAATTCGGCCGCGGCCGATCTCAGCTCGTCCAGCACCTCTTCCGGCACGGTGGTCCCGGTCTTGCCGCCGGCCAGCTTCCGATCGGGACGCATGTCGCCGTGATAGTCGCTTCCCCCCGAGGCGATCAAGCCTCTGCGCGCCGCGATGTCTCGCAAGGGGGCTTGATCCTCGAGGCTCCAGTCTCCGTGATAGCCCTCGATGCCCTTGAGGCCCGCACCGGTGAGCTCGTCGGCAAAGCGTTCGATCTCCTCGACGGGGATGTTCATCGTGAAGGGATGCGCCAGGACCGGCACGGCCCCCGCGCTCACCATCAGCTCGACCGCGTCGACCGGACGGTAAAGTCTTCGCCCGATGTAGGCCTTGGCCCCCTTGGCGAGGTAGTCGTCGAAGGCGGTCTGGTAATCGGGCACTGCCCCGTGGCGGACCATCACAGCGGCGAAGTGCGGCCGACCGATCTGACTGCCCGGCCCGCCCGCCTCGGTCTCGACTTCCTCGAAGGTGATGTCGATGCCGAGCTCGTTGAGACGCTCGACGATGACCCGATTGCGGTTGGCGCGGTGATACTGCAATTCCGCCAAACCCTCGGACAACGGATTGTCCTGCTGAGGAACGAAGTAACCGAGGAGATGCATGGTCGGGCGCGCGGCCGGACTGAACCCGCGCTCGTCGAGATCCTCGACGTCGCAGGAGATCTCGACGCCGGGCACGACCTCGATGCCGACCTTTGCTCCCTCGTCGAGCGCGTCGGCGCAACCCGCGTCGTTGTCGTGGTCGGTGACGGCAATAGCAGTGAGCCCCGCGTCCTTCGCTTTCTGAACGAGGACACGCGGGTCGTCGCCACCGTCGGAAACGGTGGTATGTGCATGAAGGTCTATCAACGCCGCGCCGCTTCTACTTGAGGAAGCCGGACTCGATCAGCTTGTCGATCACCCGCTGGGCCGACTCCTCGACGCTGAGCTGGTCGGTGCGAAGCTCGACCTCGGGTCCCGCCGGCGCCTCATAGGGATCGTCGATGCCGGTGAAGCCCTTGATTTCGCCGGCGCGCGCCTTTGCGTAGAGACCCTTGACGTCGCGCTCCTCGCAGACCTCGAGCGGAGCGTTCGCGTAGACCTCGATGAAGTCCTTGGACATCATTCGAGCTTCCTCGCGAATTGCGCGATAGGGCGAGATAGCCGCGGTTATCACGAAGGTGCCGTTGCGCTGCAGCAGGTGGGCGACGAACGCGATGCGGCGGATATTTGTGTCTCGATCCTCTTTGGAGAAGCCGAGACCCTTGCTGAGGTTCTCTCGCACGACATCGCCGTCGAGCAACTCGACCGGCACGTCCGCCGCGGCGAGCTTATCTTCGAGGACGTGGGCGATGGTGGTCTTGCCGGAGCCCGACAGGCCGGTGAACCAGATCACCACACCTCTGTCTCTGTCTACTTGCTTCATTGGAGCCCCTTTCGATGTAAGCGAGTCGGTATACGGGGAGAGTTGATTACTTCTTGAAGACGGAGGTGCCGAGCGCGCCGGACGCCGGTTCGAGATCGAAGATGTCGAGGATCGTCGAATGAACGTCCCACAGGTGCAGACCATCCTTCGTTCCCGTGTCCTGACCGGGGGCGTTGTTCAGGATGAAGATGCCCTTCTCGGCGTGGTTGGCCTCGTCGGGTCCGGTGTCGTTCTCGAACGTGTACATGCTGCCGTGTCCCAGCGAACCGACGCTGCGCCAGCGCAAGCCGCCGAAGATCACGATGAGATCCGGGGCGACGCCGTTGTTGCTGGTGTAGATCTCCTCGGGCTTGAGAGCCTTGTTGCCCATCGGGTTGCCCTCGTGGTCGACCATCGATTCGATCTTGGCGACGAGCTCATCGCGCACGGCGTCGTAGTCGGCCGCGGGAATGATGCCCTCTGGCTCACGGCCCTCGACGTTGAGAAAGAGACGCCCGTAGTACCCGCCGTCGCCCCACGCCTTGGTCTTGGACCAGTCGAGGTCCATCTTGGTGAGCGGCGTGATCTCGTCGAGGTTTCCTACCGCGCCATCGCCCTTGAATCCGAGGTAGCCGTCGTCGTGCAACCACTCGTTGAAGCACACGCCCCCGACCATGGCCTTGGCGCCGTGGTCGCTGACGACCAACACCGCGGTGTCGTCGTCTGCATGCTTCAGCAGCTCGCCGATCTTGCCGTCGAGGAAACGGTAGTACTCGCGCAGCGACTCCTTGTAGGGATTGCCGGGCTCGTAGCGCGGGTGGTTCGGATCGATGTAGCTCCAGATTCCGTGGTTGAGGCGGTCCGGGCCCATCTCGACCATCATGAAGAAGTCCCACGGCTTGTTCGACAGCAGCCACTCGGCATTGCGGAACCTGGACTCGGTCATCTTGTAGGCCTCATCCAAAATGTACTGCGTGTCGTCGGTGCGGAAGTTGCGGATGTCGAAGATGTACTCGCCCGCGTTCGCCTTGAGCTCGCCCTTGAGCTCCTTAGGATAGGTGTAGTCGGCGTCGTCGTTGGGGGTCAAAAAGCAGCCGATCTGCACGCCCTTGAGCGGCTTGGGCGGGTAACTCGGCGGCACCGACATGATGATCGAGTCCTTGCCGGCGTCGCTCAGGATGTCCCACACGGTGGGCTCCTTGATGGCCCACGAGGTTGCGAAGCTGAGTCCGTCGTAGGTGTTGTCCTTGCGGTTGCGGAAACCGTAGATTCCGAGCGTGCCCGGATCCTTCGACGTCATCATGCACATCCACGCCGGCACCGTGATGGGCGGCGTGATGGACTCGAGGGGGCCGTAGAGCCCGTTCTCGCGCAGCTTCGTAAGGTTGGGGATGTCTCCGGCATACTCGTCGAAGACGTGCTCCGGCGGCGCACAGTCGAGGCCGATGACCATGACCTTCTGGCGTTTGTTCCCCGCCGCGCCGGCGGCAAGCACGCCCGACTCCCTCTTGTTCTTCTTGAACTTGTCGAGAAGTCCCATTTATGTGCGCTCCTTAATGCGCTTGCTTCTGGGCGGCACCGATAAGGATGCGCGCGACCTCGGGCCGAGAGAACTCCTGCGGCGGCTCGGTGCCCTCCTGCAGCATCTGGCGAACCTGCGTGCCCGAGAGAAAGACGTGATCATCCTTGGTATGGGGGCAGGTCTTTCCCGAGGCCATGCCCTCGCACTTCTTGCACCAGAACGAGTGCTCGAACTTGAGCGGCTCGATGCCGAGCTCGCCTGGCTCGAAGCTGTCGAACATCTCCTGCGCCTCGTAGGTGCCGTAGTAATCACCGACACCGGCGTGGTCGCGTCCGACGATGAAGTGCGTCATGCCGTAGTTCTTACGGAGCAGCGCGTGCCAGATGGCCTCGCGCGGGCCCGCGTAGCGCATGGCCGCAGGGAACACGCTCAGCAGCACGCGGTCGAGCGGGTAGTAGTCCTTCATGAGAACCCCGTAGCACTCCATGCGGACGTCTGCGGGAATGTCGTCTCCCTTAGTGCCGCCGACGAGTGGGTGAATGACGAGACCGTCGGTGATCTCGAGCGCGCATTTGGTCAGGTACTCGTGCGCCCTGTGAATCGGGTTTCGGGTTTGGAAGCCGACGATGGTCTTCCAGCCGTGCTCGCCGATCTTGTCGCGTAGCTCGCTCGGGGTCAGCCGGTACTCACTGAACTCGTGGGCGAAGACGTTGGACAGGACGGTGACCTCGCCGCCGACGTAATGAGGGGCTTGACCGTAGAGGTACGCGACGCCGGGGTGAGCGTCGTCGGTCGTCTTGTAGGTCAGCTCGGCCTCGCGCTTGGCCTCGTAGTCGTAGATGTCCTCGACGTCGATGAGCGCGACGATCTCGCCCTCGTGGACAAGAGCGGCGCGCGCGCCGGGCTCGAGCGCGGCGACCTCTTCGTCGGTCGCGCTGAGCGTAATGGGCAGGCTCCACGGGAGCCCGTTCGCCAGCCTCATGTCCTCGATGACCGAGGTGTAGTCGGCCTTGGTCATGAAGCCGCGGTTGGGACTCACGGCGCCGACTGCGAGCAGCTCGAGGTCGGAGAGGACCCGGCGGGACTTCGTCTCGATCTTAGGAAGGCTCTCGCCCTCTTGTCGAAGGCGCTCGCTCTCGTCGGAGCCGGCCATTCGAAGCTCGAGGGCGCCGCCGTGGGGGGTGGCGCCGGGTACGTCTTTGAGAGTCGTGGGCACAGAAGTTCCTCCAGGTCGATCGGGCTAGGTGCTGAGAAGGGAGACACACGGGGTCTGGGTGTCACGATCCGGCGTGGAACCACGCCCGCACACTCTCGCCACACCCCGGCGCACTCCTATAGCACTCCGAAGGATAGCAAACTCCCGGCCTCGCAGCTTCCTCTTTCGATTTTCCCGCTTGCCACAGTCTTTGGCGGAAGCGGGGGCTGGAAAACCTCTCGACGAGCCCGACGGCAGATTCGAGGTACTAAGCGGATTCCGAGGCATAAAAAATGTACCCGCCGAACCTTCGTCCCGGCCGAAACCGGTTTACGACTCAACGGGTACAAGAGGCAAGTTACCGAGAAGTCGGCCGTGGTGGCAAGGCCCACGAGGGACAAATCTTCGCGTTCTCCACGAAAGTTTCGCGCTTCCTTTGTGACGGGCGCATAAAGGAAGGCAAGCACAGGAAGAGAACCTGCAAGGAGTTCGGTGACCCGACGGCGTCTTTATTCGGCCCTTGCCGGGCTGCTGATTGCTTACTAGTCCAGGAGTATGGCAGGATGCCGGACGGCCCGGCCTCGGGGGAGACAAGAGGTCGGCAGGGGTCTTTCGCGGGACCTCCAGACCCTAGTTACCGAGCGGAGGAGAA
>JALZIB010000066.1 GCA_030860505.1 Actinomycetota bacterium | reverse complement strand
CGAGGTCAACCCCGAAGAGGTCGACGAACGTCTTCACAGGGGCGACGACTTCCTCGTGCTCGACGTGCGCGAGAACGAAGAGGTCGAGCACGGCATCGTGCCCGGCGCCCGTCACGTCACGCGCGGGCACCTCGAGAGCCGGGTCGAGGACGTCCTGCCCGACAAGAACGCGGAGGTCGTGGTCTATTGCGCCGGAGGAGTCCGCAGCGCCTTTGCCACGAAAACCCTCGAGGAGCTCGGCTACTCGAACGTCTCGTCGATGGCCGGTGGCTTTACCCGCTGGAAGGACCTCGGGCTCGACTACGCGCTACCTAAGATGCTGGACGCGGCCCAGCGTGACCGCTACTCGCGTCACCTCATACTTCCCGAGGTCGGCGAGCAGGGTCAGATCAAGCTGCTCGAATCCAAGGTGCTGTCGATCGGGGCCGGAGGTTTGGGCTCCCCTGCGCTTCTCTACCTGGCAGCCGCCGGCGTCGGCACCATCGGGATCGTCGACGCCGACGTGGTCGAGACCAGCAACCTCCAGCGTCAGGTCATTCACTCGAGCGACACCATCGGGATGAACAAGGCGGAGTCGGCGCGCGAGGCCATCACCAAGCTCAACCCCGACGTCAAGGTCGAGGTTCACCCCTTCCGCATCGACGACTCGAACGCCACGGAGCTCATCGATCAGTACGACGTCGTGGTCGACGGGTGCGACAACTTCGACACTCGCTACGTCGTCAACGACGCCGCGGTCGAGCTGAGAAAGCCCGTCGTGCACGGCTCGATCTTTCGTTTCGATGGAATGGCGTCCACGTTCATTCCCGGCGAGGGTCCCTGCTACCGCTGCCTGTTTCCGGAAGCCCCGCCTCCGGAACTGGCCCCCACCTGAAGCGAAGCCGGCGTCCTGGGCGTGCTCCCGGGCATCGTAGGCAGCCTTCAGGCCAATGAGGCCCTGAAGCTCATAGCGGGGTACGGCGAACCACTGGTCGGGCGTCTGTTGACCTTCGACGCCGCGGCCACGACCTTCCAGGAGGTCAAGGTCAAGCGCGACCCCGCCTGCCCGGTCTGCGCCACCCTTTAACCCCTTCTGAGCGTCTGGGTACCTGGCGCTCATCGAAGCTGCCGACAAGACGTTGCACCGATTGAGTTCTCTCGATCGATCTGCAATCGTCGACCGATGGCACACGATGACGCGCGCGAGAACGACCGGATCACGTCTCGCGCGGTGCGACCTCCGTTGGGAATCGGCTACTGGCGGCTGTGGAGCTCGTCCGGCCTGTCGAACCTGGCCGACGGGATCGTCAAGGTCGCGCTGCCGCTGGTAGCCCTCCGTTTCACACGTTCCCCCACGCTGATCGCGGGACTGACCGTTGCGCTGACGCTCCCGTGGTTGCTCTTCGCGCTGCCGGCCGGCGCACTTGCCGATCGGCTCGACCGACGCCGGGCGATGCTCGGCGCCAATGTCGTCCGGGCCTCACTGCTTGCGGTGCTCGTGCTTGCCGTGATGGTCGATGCCGGCTCGATCTGGGCTCTGTACGTCGTCGGGCTCTGCATCGGCGTTGCAGAGACGATCTATGACACCTCGGCGCAATCGATCCTGCCGCAGGTTGTAGCGCGCGACCAACTGTCGCGCGCCAATGGGCGCCTGTACGCCGCCGAATTGACCGCCAACGAGTTCGTGGGCCCGCCCCTGGCCGGGGTCCTTGTGGCCGCAGGCGCAGCCATCGCCTTCGCGACCCCGGTGGCACTGTGGGCCATCGCGGTGGCGGCACTCTTGTTTGTGCGCGGCCCGTTCCGGATCGAGCGGGATCAGCGCACCACCATGCGCGCCGACATCGTTGAAGGGCTGCGCTTCTTGTGGCGCCACCGCATCCTGCGGACCCTCGCAGTCATGGTGGGCGCCTTCAACTTCGCCTCGAACGCCACGTGGGCCATCCTCGTGCTCTACGCGGTAGGTCCCGCGTCCGCCATGGGGCTGTCTGAGCCGGCCTTCGGCCTGTTGCTGAGCACCACAGCGGCCGGGGGCCTGTTCGGCTCGTTCGTCGCTGAGCGGGTCGAGCGGAGGCTCGGCCGCGCCCTCTCGCTCGTGCTGACCACCCTCGGTGGCGCCCTGATGATCGGCGTCCCGGCCGTGACGGCGGACCCGTTCGTGATAGGTGTCGGGTTCTTCGTGGGGGGTGTCGCCATCGTCATCTGGAACGTCATCCAGGTGTCGCTGCGGCAACGCATCACCCCCGACCGACTGCTCGGGCGAGTAAGCAGCGGACACCGGCTCGTGGCCTGGGGCATGCGGCCGTTAGGTGCCGCCGCCGGGGGCCTACTGGCGCAGATCCTGGGGCTCCGTGCGGTCTTCGTCATCATGGCGGTGGTGGCGCTCACCCTGCTCGCCGGCATGACGGTGGTGACCGAAAGAGCCATGGATGCGGCCGAACGCGACGCCGCCCACGCCTGAACCCACCGCGCGCCCTCGGCATGGCTCCTCGACCCGGCGACCTCCACGACGGCTGTATCACGTATCGTGATACGATTCTGGGGTGGCCAAAGCGGTTTCGGTGCGCCTCGATGATGAGACCCTGAAAGCGCTGGCGCGTCTCGAGGCCGTCGGGCTTAGCCGATCGCAGGCGATACGAAAAGCCGTCATCGACGCTGCGGAACGGTTGCGAAGGAGCGAGTCGCTGGCAGCCGAGGGGAGAGCACTCGAAGATGATCAGGCGGATCGCCGGGAAATGCTCGAGGTTGCGGCTCTGATGGAGAGCCTCCGTGCGCCGGGGTGACGTCTACGAATTTCGTCTTCCAAAAGGTCGCGGTGACGAACAGCGAGGCAAGAGGCTCGGTGTGGTGGTGCAGGCGGACGCTCTGCTCCCGCGCTCGGTGGTGGTCATCGCCCCGACTTCGCGCAGCGCCAGGTCTGCTTCCTTTCGACCTGAAATCGTCATCGGTGAGCAGCCCACGAAGGTTCTCGTCGAGCAGCTGGGGGCAGCGGACGCAACCCGCCTGGGTGATCTGGTGGGCCACGTCAGCCCAGAGGAGATGTGGGGCATCGACGAGGCGCTCCTGACGGTCTTGGGCCTGCTGTAGACACCGTGCCATTTTCCTGAGCGAACGGCTCGCTCCTCGTTCGGGTCACAATGTTGCGATGAAGGTAGCCGTCATTGCCGACACGCACACGCGCGGGATGAGCCGCACGGTTCCCATGGGGGCCTGGCCGTATCTCGAGTCGGCCGACCACATCCTCCATGCGGGAGACGTCGTCGATACGGCGGTCCTCGACGAGCTGAAGGCGCTGGCGCCGGTGACCTCGGTGATCGGCAACTGCGACGCGTGGGACGTGCGCGACTGGGGAGCGACCGAGACCGCCGAGGTGGAGCTCGGCGGGATCAGGATCGGAATGGTTCACGATTCCGGGCTCGGAGGGGGCCGGCGCAAGCGCTTGCGCGCGCTCTTCCCCGACGCCCGCGTCGTCGTGTTCGGCCACTCCCACATGCCCTTCAACGAAGACGAGGACGGTTTCCTGCTGTTCAACCCAGGTAGTCCAACGTGGAAACGCCGGGCCCCCTTTACGTCGATGGGCCTACTGTGGATCGACAACGGCGAGGTCGAAGGCGAGATCTTCCCCGTCTAGCCGGAGTTACTGGCTGCACTCAGCCCCCGCGTTGCTCGAGGAACTGCTCCGCGCGCAGATGGACCTCATGGGCGACGGGCTCGACCTCGGCAGCCTCCTCCTCACTCAACGAGCCGACCAGCTCGACCATCCTGGCGTCGGAGCTCCGGACTTCGTCGACATCCTTGTTGGCAAGAGCAACGCCGAGATCGTGCAGCGCACTTTGCGCGTCCACCAGTTCGGGCGAGGCGATCGGAAGGCCGAGATCGTGCGCGGCGGCTCGCACCGAACGGGGGAGCTCGTCGCCGAGCAGCACTCCCGCACCGAAAACAAGGCCCATCACCAGGACCGCGGCGACGAGGACCCGGGCGCGTCGCGCTCGCCGGTGTCGACCGTTCGTCGAGCGGGCGCCGAGCTCGGCCCGAGCGCGTACCAGCGCGACCTCTTCGATCGTCGGTTCGCGCTCGCTCTCGGCGCCCAGCGCCGCCTCGAGTCGTCTTAGCAGTCGTTCGTCGTCACTCATGACCCTGCTCTTCCATCAGCTTTCGTAACTTCTGAAGCGCACGAGACTGCGCCATCCGTACGGCTCCGTCCCGTTTTCCCACGACGGCCCCCACCGCCTTCGAGTCGAGCCCTCCGATGACGCGGAGCTCGAGCAGCTCCTGGTCTTCCGAGGGCAACGAGGCGAAGGCGTCACGCACCGCTTTCGCCTCCTCAGCGGCGATGACTCCGTCGCTCGCGTCCGTCCCGGTCTCAGGGTGGTCGAGCTCGAGGCTTGGACTCTCTCGGCGGCCGCTGCGCGCCATCTCGAGCACAACGTTGCGGAGGATGCCGTAGAGCCACCCGGTGAGTCCGGCGCCTCGCCACCGAAACCGATGGATGTCCTCGTAGGCTCGAGCGAAGGTCTCGCCGACGGCATCGACCGCTTGCTCGCGATCGGGCAACCTGCGCCGAGCGTAGTTGAAGAGACGCGCGTAGCTGTGACGATAGATAACCTCCCACGCGTCGGGATCGCTCCTTCTCGCTTCCTCGACCAGCGCCTCGAGCTCTTCTCTCTCCACCTATCTCCAATTGACGATTACTCGACGAACGTCACTATCCCATTGCTTCCCGGCTCGTGTCCGGAGAGACATCCTTGTTAAAGCACGGTCGGTCGTCGAGTCCCCTGAGCTCGATTCCTCAGATCCGGGTGTGACGCGCGGCGCTCTCGCGTCATCTCTTGGTGGAGGTTCGCGTAGTTCGAGTGAAGGAGGAGATAGTGACGAGATCCGCGTTCAGAGGTGCAAGGCTCTTGATGGCGCTCACCATCGTGGCAGGTTGGCTCGTGGTGACCGCCGGGCAGGCGGAAGCAAACCACCCCGTGCTGGTGGAGGGAAATTGCCTCAACCCGCCGGCCGGCAATCCGGGACCCGTAACCCCCGGAACCTGCGGTGACTACGACGGTGACGGCAACATTGGAACCGCAGAGGACAACGACGGCGACAGGGTCTTCGGCACGATCAACGCGGCCCTGAACGACGCCACCACCGGAGCAAACCAGAACGGCAGCGTGACGATCGTCACCTCGGGCGTCTTCGCCGAGCAGGTCACCATCACAGCGGCCAACGGAAACGTCACTCTGGAGGCGGCGCCGGGAGTCGAGGCGAACGTCGACGCGGTGCTTCAGGGCGACCCCGGCACCACCGACCGGCAGAATCAGCCAGGCATAGTCGTTGATGCTCCCTTCGACCGTCACGTCTCCATCCGAAACATCATGAGCCGCAACTGGACGAGTGGGTTCCTAATTCGGGGCGGCTCGCGCGTGACGCTCGACGGCGTCACGGCGGAGAACAACACCGACTATGGCGTCGAGGTGCGAGGTCGGGCCAGAGTAGCAATCTCCAACTCCAGCGTGCAGGCCACGGGACGACGCGTCTCTCCGGCCGGCGACTTCCCACGCGCGAATGATCCCGATCCCGGCAAGGGAATCGAGTACGAAGGTCGCTCGTCGGGCACCGTGTGTTTCTCGACGGTCACGGGCAGCTTCGACGCGGGAATCTCGGAAAGAGGCCGCGCCGACGTGATCGTGTCCCACGTGAACGTGTTCGACAATCGACCCGATCTCGAGGGCGTGACGCCCAGCGACGACTGCGTACGCCAGCGTGACCGCGGCCGGCGCACCAACGCTGTGATCGAGACGGAAACCCAGAACGACTCCGGTCTCCCGTTCCTGCTCCTCGGCGTCGGGCTCGTGATGGGGCTCGCATCGCTGGTCGTCAGAGGACGTGTGGCTCGCCGGCAATCTTCAGGGGAGGCGGGCGCGTAGCCGACGCTTGACGCCGATCGCACGTCGGCGCGCAGCTAGGACCAAGAACTCAAGTAGCGGAGGGCTCTAGCTCGGGGGATCGAGGACCCGTTCCATCCATTGGAACGGGTCTTTGATTTCCTCGGACGAGGGGAGGTTGTCGGGGGCCTCCCACACCTTGTTCAGCTCCGTGAGCCCCTTCATCTTCACTACCGCCGCGCAGAAAGTTTCGCCCTTGGTCTCGAGCGCGCGGTCGTAGGAGATGCCCAGGATGCTCGACAGCGCGGCTTGCCCCTCGCTGGGCGAGGCGCGGTGACGGGCCATGCCCTCGTCGATGCGAGCGCCCTCATCGACCACGTTCTGCATCACCGCCTCGGCGGCATGGGCCCCGTAGCCCTCGAACAGAGCGGAGAAGGCGCGCACTCGGTCGAGCGCGCGACTGTGGCGTTCACTCTGCACGACCGGCAGCGCGTCGGCCGGAGTGTTCTCGGCAAGAGCCTCCATGCCTTTGGTCTGCAGGTCCATCATGCGGCGTTCGAGGTCTCCCACGTCGAGTTCGATCGAGTCGACGAGATCGATCAGCAGGCTGCGCGCGTAGCGCTGCAGCCATGGAACCGAAGACATCACGAGATGACGCGCGGCCTCTTGAGTCGCAAGCCACTTGCGAAACGCCCCTTCCTCGAAGCCGTAGTCACGCGCGACCATGTCGATGTTGGCGAGCACGAAGAACAACTGGCCCGCATCGTCCCGGGGGATCGGGTGGTAGTAGCGGGTGAGCGTCTCGGTCGAGAGGCCGCCGAGAAGCTGTCCCGCTTGGAGCCCCAGCAACAGGGGGCCGACCTGGCCCATCGCGGCGGCCATCGGGTTGTCGCTGCCCTCCCCCTCCATGCCCGGCATTCCTCCGAGCTCTCCCCCCATCTTGCCGAGCTCCCCGGTGAAGCGTTCCGCCAGCTTCTCGAGCAACCACTTCCACGCCTCGAGCGTCGAGTTCACCCACCAGGTGCGGTTGACGAGCTCACTGCGCATGGGTTCGTCGAGCGTCAGTCGTGTGTAGCCCGACAACAGCACTTCGGCGTTGCGGACAGCCTCGCCGAACGATTGACCGATCTCGGATGTGGGAGGCGGTTCCGCTCCGGCCTGCGTCGCAACGGCCCCTCCGACTTGGCGCGCGACTTCTGTGTTGATGGGACCGGAGCTCGACGACAGCAGCTTCTGCAGCTCGCGGAAGAGCGGAATGTCTCCGAAAGGTTGTTGTGACATTGTCCCATCGTCGCGCAGTACGCTCCCAACCATATGAAGCATGCTGATGGGCTCACCGTCGCGGTCACCGGGGCGTCCGGGTACCTCGGTACCCGGCTCATCCGAACGCTGTGCTCCGATGAGCGCATCGACCGCGTGCTGGGCTTCGACCTTGGGCCCCCCCAGTTCAAGTCCGACAAGTTCATCTTCGACGTCGTCGACGTGCGCGACAAGCGCCTGAGCAGCCGCCTGAGTGACGTCGACGTGATCGTCCACCTGGCCTTCGTGATGGATCCCATCCACGATGAAGCCGTCATGCGGGATATCAACGTCAACGGGAGCCAGAATGTCTTCAGCGCGGCTGCCGACGCCGGCGTCGGCAAGATCGTGTACTCATCCTCGGCCACGGTCTATGGAGCGCACCCGGACAACGACGTACCTCTGACGGAAGAGTCTCCGCTGCGCGCCAACCTCGACTTTTCCTATGCGGCGCACAAGCTCGAGGTCGAGTACGTCGTCAAGGAGTTCCGAGCCGAGCATCCAAGCGTCATCTTCACGCTGCTCCGGCCGGCGATCGTGTTCGGGGACGGCGTCGACAACGCGTGGTCTCATTTCATGGAAGCCCCCTTGCTGTTTGGGGTCAAAGGTCATTCGCCACCGTGGCAGTTCGTGCACGAGGACGATGTCGCCTCGGGTGCGGCGTTCGCGATATTCAACGACCTCAACGGCGCCTATAACCTCGCGCCGCGCGGCTGGCTCGAGAACGACGAGGCCGCCGAGCTCATCGGACGGAGCCGCGCGGAACTCTCAGAGTCGACGGCTTTCTCGGTGATGGACCGCCTGTGGCGAGCGGGCCTTGCGGAGGCCCCGGCCGGGATGCTGCACTACGTCATGCACCCCTGGGTACTGTCGGCCGACAAGTTGACCAAGGCCGGTTTCATCTGCGAGCACTCGAACGCCGGCACGCTGACCGAAGCGCTGTCTCACATTCGTCCCTTCGTCCGCATCGGAAGGTCCCGTTTCCGCAGGACGTCGTTGAAGCGAGCCACGACCCTGGTGGCGGCCGCCCTGCTGGCGTCGAGCGTCGCGGCGACCCGCCGCACCCGCCCTTAGGGTCCGCCGCAGGATAAGAAGCGCGATTCCGGCGAGGCAGCGTCGTCAATGGCAAGGAGGACGACCGAGGCGTACCGGAGGGTACGTCGAGCGGATGACGACGCCGCCAGTGGCGGCGATGGCCGTTGGAATCGCCTGAGTTATCTTGCGGCGGGCCCTTAGGACCGTTAGCAGGCCCAACTCCTCCTAACCGTTGGGAAGATTTCTTCTCACTCCAGGGCGCCTGCCGTCGCCCGGGAGGGACTATCTGGTAAGCTCATGCGGTTCTCAGCGCCGGTTCGCGGGAGCAATCCATTCCGGCGCCAGTCGGTTTCGTGCGGGGCCATTCCCAGTGGGGTCTGAGGAATGTGCGCGACACCGGCGCACCAAGACGTGAGGAGAAGCAGCATGATCTACCTGGTAATCCTGGTGCTCGCGGCTTCGTTGTCCATCGGCAGATTGTGGATGCTGCAGCGTCGTCAGCGCTCTCATCTGCAGACCGTGGACGGTTTTCGGAGCAGTCTTCAGCGCCTGTCCGAACCGGCCAACCCGACGCCCGCGCCCACGCGCACTCCTGAGAGACGCCGCGCGGGGGGCCGGGTGGCTGCGCCCCGCCGCAAAGCGACTCCGCGTAGCGCGCACCGCAGGCCGGAGAAACTCGACCCCGCTCGCCGGGCTGCTGCGAAGAGAAGGATCGAGGCCCGCAGGGCCGCGCGTCAAGCCGCCTTCTAGGTGGCACACTAAGAGGTCAGGCCCGGGCGGGCCACGATGCACCCGAGCAGAAAAGAGCACATGTGGCGCGCGATCTCGCTATCGACCTAGGAACGGCGAACACACTCGTCTACCAGCGAGGAAAGGGCATTCTCTTCGCCGAGCCCACCGTCATCGCGCTCAACAAAGAAACGGGCGACGTGCTTGCGATGGGCGACGAAGCGTGGCAGATGATCGGGCGCACGCCGGGCTACATCGTGGCGGTGAGGCCGTTGCGTTCCGGGGCCATTTCGGACTTCGAGGTCACCGAGAAGCTCATCCGTCTCATCCTGCAGCGTTCCGGCGTCAATCGTCTGTCTCGCCCTCGGGTGCTCGTGTGCGTGCCATCGGCGCTGACCGAGGTCGAGCGCAGGGCCGTCGAAGAGGCGACTCTCTCGGCCGGAGCCCGGTCATGCTTTCTGATCGAGGAGCCCATGGCGGCCGCTATCGGCGCCGGGCTTCCGATCCACGAGCCGATGGGCAACCTCGTCGTGGACATCGGCGGCGGGACCAGCGAGGTCGCGCTGATCTCACTCGGTGGAGTTGTCACCAACACCGCCGTGCGCGTGGGCGGTTTCGATCTCGACGGGTCGATTCAGAACTACATCCGCAAGGAGTACCGGCTCGCAATCGGCGAGCGCACGGCCGAGCGCATCAAGATCGCCATCGCGTCGGCATTTCCCCTGGCCGAAGAGAAGAAGGCGGATCTCCGGGGCCGCGATCTCGCCACGGGTCTTCCGAAGAACATCACGATGTCATCCGAAGAGTTGCGCAGCGCGATCGACGACCAGGTTCGTTCGATCGTCGATGCCACCATCGACTGCATCAGCCAGAGCCCGCCCGATCTAGTGCAGGACGTGCTGATGAACGGCATCACGCTGACCGGCGGGGGAGGCATGCTCCAAGGACTCGACATGTTGCTGAGCCAGGCCGCCGAGGTCCCCGTGCACATCACCGATCAGCCTCTCGAATCGGTGGTCTTGGGGGCTGGGAAATGTCTCGAAGCGTTCGAAAGCGCCAAGTCCGTCCTGCTCCACGCCTAGTGAGTAGAGCGCTAAGCAGCGCGAGTTGGGTTCGACCTTTACTTCGCTTAAATCCTGCTGCATCTAGCATTTGAGCCACATGCAGAGTCAAGCCGAAGTCCGAGACCAACCGCCTCCAGGCCCTCCGCCGCCTCCGGAGCACGGAGCGCGCCTTCCGCGGCGCTGGATCGTCACCGCGCTCATGCTCGGGTTTCTCGTGTGGGCGGCTTTCAACGTCCCCATTCCAGTCGTCTATGCCTACGAGCCGGGACCGGCGCGCGATGTCGAGAATCTCGTCGAGGTTTCGGGCGAGCGCACCTATTCGTCGGACGGGAGTCTCTATCTGACCACCGTGCGCGTGGACATCAACGTCACCGTCGTCGAGTGGATCGAGGCGGCCATTGATCCCACCAAGCTGATCGTGTCGAAGAACGAGGTCACCGGCGGGAGATCTTTCGACCGCCTCGAAGAGATCCAGTTGCAGCAGATGGAGAGTTCCAAAGAGCAGGCTCGCGTCGTGGCCTTGAACGCTCTTGGTTATCCTTCTCCGACCGGTGACGGAGCCAAGATCCTCGATGTCCAGGAGCAGTCGCCTGCCGGTGGCACGCTTGAAACCGACGACGTTATTACGTCGGTGAACGGGAGCGACGTCGAAACCACCTGCGATGCTTCGCAGACCATCGGCGCAGTCGAGATCGGCGACGAAGTCGAACTAACGGTGCTCCGTGACGGCAAGGAGAGGAACCTTTCTCTCACCACTGCCGAGAACCCGGAGGATCCGAGCAAGGCTTATGTCGGGGTGTTCATGACGAACAAGGGCTTCGAGTATGACCCCGGCGTAGACGTGAAGTTCGCCACCGGCGAGATCGCCGGGCCGTCGGCGGGACTCATGTTCTCGCTGACGCTCTACGACCAACTCACGCCCGAGGATCTCACCGGAGGGCGCCAGGTCGCGGGAACCGGAACCATCGGATGCGGCGGTGAGGTCGGCGCCATCGGTGGAATCGAACAAAAGGTCGCGGGGGCCGAGGGCGAGGGGGCGGATGTCTTTCTCGCTCCTTCCGGCAACTACGAAGCGGCGTTAGCGGTCGCCGACGAGATCGAGGTCGTCGAGGTTGCCACCTTTCAAGACGCTCTCGACTTCCTGGAGGGCTCGTAACATCCTTCGCGTCAACTGACGTGGCAGACTTGTAGAGATGCTCGAGAGCTTCCTTGCAGTCCCTCTCCACTTCACGGTCGAGTTCCTGGGGTTGCTGGTATTCGCCGGGGGCGCCGTGCTGGTCTTGGCGCGACCCGAGACGCTTGGCGGCGGGGGCATCGGGCGTTACACGGTCGCGTCGGGCTTCCTCGTGCTCGCTGTGGCCAATATCGCTCACGGCGCCAACTTCGAGGTCGCCGTTCACGACGGAGATAGCGTCCTCGTCGCGCTGCGCGCTACCGGCCTGTTGTTGCTGGCAGGTGGACTGTCGCTGCCATCCAGGACGGCGAGCGCGGCGCCTGCGGTGACCGCGTTCGAGATTCGTGAGCCCCTGCTTTTTCTGCCCGCGACGGCGGCCGTAGCGGTTGCAGTCGCGGCAGCCGTACGTGCTCGTCGTACCGGGGACCGGGCGCTTGACGCGATCGCTGCCGGCGCCTTGCTGCTTACGGTGGCAGAGACGCTCACCTCGGTGGCTCCGCAAGCAGATTTTTCTTCCGGATTGGTCAGCGTTTATGCCTACGGCGCACACGGGGCAAAGCTTCTCGGCTACATCGCGGTGGCCTCGTGGCTCGGAAGAAGCGCAAGGAAGTCGCTTCGAACCCGCTTCGTCGCAGCCTTCGCGGCGTTGCTGGTCGTAGTCGTGCTCGTGCTGTCGACCGCGTTGACCGGCGTTATCTCAAACAACGTCGGCGAGGAGCAGTTGCGAACTGTGCAGTCGCAGCTCAACACGGCGTCTCAGAGCATCGACGCCGACCGTGAAGACTTGCTCGAGGAAACCGGTCAGATTGCCAATCTCTCCGATGTAAGGCGCGCAGTGGCCTCGGGAGAAGACGCGCAGGATCTTGTCCGGGCCATCCGTACAGACCTGGAGTTCTTCCAGGTGGATTTCGTCGCCGTGTTGGACCGGAACGGGCGACAGCTTGCCTTCTCGAAGCAGGGACCGACTGCCCTCAACGCGCGCGGGCAGATCGAGGAGATTGTCTTGAAGCCGGTTGTCGTGTTGTCGGTGCTCGGCTCACCGGTGGTCGGTGACCTCTTGAACGACGGTGAGGGCGCCTCCAGCATCGATGTGATTCCCAAGTCGAGCATAGTCATGGAGCTGGCGGGTGCCCAGGTCACCGCTCTGGACGGCAGCGGCGTCGTCGGCTACCTGGTCACCGCGCGCTGGGTCGACCAGTTAACGGTCGAGGCGGTTGCCGAGTCCTTTGCCCCCAGTGAAGCAACGCTCGTGATCGACGACCAGGTGGCGGCCTCGACCCTGCCCCTGGGGGTAACCGCGGAGTCGCTGGTGCCGGAGGAAGTCAGGCGCGAGTTCGTCTTCGGGGGCGGGGAAACGCTCCAGCAGACGGTCGCAGGCGAGTCTTACTTCGGCGCCGTCGCCCCTTTGAGCGACGCGCTCGGAAACCCAACCTCCGCGAC
>JALZIB010000054.1 GCA_030860505.1 Actinomycetota bacterium | reverse complement strand
GGTCGAGGCGATTCAGCCCGAAGGGGACTGGTTCGCCGACGCCGCGACTCGAGCGAGGGCCAGCCCATCACGATAGGTTCCCGTCGGCGAGACCACCTGCTAAGGCACGAGTAAACCCAAGGATAAGGGACTTCCCATCCCCGCATCCTCGGAGTAATGGTTAGAGAGAGAGATTGCGGTGGTTGGGTTCTTCCGTGTATTCG
Source organism: Actinomycetota bacterium (assembly GCA_030860505.1). GTDB lineage: Bacteria > Actinomycetota > CADDZG01 > CADDZG01 > WHSQ01 > WHSV01. The sequence goes on along the minus strand of JALZIB010000054.1, from coordinate 5,943 downwards.
TCCTCCTCGGGTTGGTCGGGCTGCCCGGTCTTTTTGGATCGATCCTCGACCCAGAGGTCCTCACGACCAGGGCGCAAGCGGACTGCGCTAACAATCACACGCGAATCGGGGGGCAGCAGAATCAGGCCTCCAACAACAGAGGGACTCGCGCCGACATCCTGGTCAACAGCTTCACGGGCTCGGCCCAACACAACACATGGCGTGATGTTGCAGTGTTCGTAAACCGGAACAACTACGCCGAGACTGGATGGCAGAGAAACGAGCAACACCAGGCCGGCAAACATCCCTTCAAGACTTGGGCCGATGACGGCGACCTGAGGACCCATACGTTTCAAAACATCAACTTGAGTGACGGTGTCAGGCATGATTCCGCGTTCATGATCAAGACGGCAACAACTCCTGGTCGTTGGCGTACGGCGGAAACAGCCTAGGCAACGAGCACGTCGCTATGGACAACGGGACATCGATTGCGCTCGCCGAACGGACCTGCAACAGTGATGTGCTCTTCGCCGAATTCAGGAATCTAAAGAAGTGTCACGGCATCGGATGTGGATGGGTCAACTTCGATGACTTAACGCAATGGGTGAACGAGACGACTGACTATCGGTTCTGCAAGAACTCCAACACGTCATTCGACATTAGGGGGCAGTGTTGAGGTCCAGGCAGACTGATCGTCATCGTTTCCTGCATCCGGTATGGGTCGCTGCCGTCCTAGTCGGTCTAATACTGCTTGGGTGGTGGCTGTTCGTGCCTGCTGGCGATGATGAGAATGCCAACGGCAGCCGCTCTCGCGGGCTCGGGAGCGGTCTAAGTAAAGAGGTTCCGGGAATCATGAGCGGAACGAATCCACTCACACCCGAGTATCCAGCTCCTTGGCGGAGTAGCCTACAAGAGGCAGACGAGTCCAGCGTCGCGGTTCCGTTCGTGGTACCAACCGACGCAGACGCCAACCAAGACAACCTGACCGATGTGTGGATGCCGCGAGACGGGTCACGTGTAATCCTCGATTTCAAGTCGCCGGGTCCTACCAACCCTCCCATAAGACAAGAGTACATAGAGATCTACTTTGGTCGATGGTCCCTTGGAGACCCAAGTGAACTCTATCTACAAAGCGTTCGGGACAAGCCAGAGAACAAACGAATCATTCGAATCGACGGGATCACCGCTCTGGTCAATGAGCCCCGGTCCCCGCACGACCTTGAACAAGCGAATCCCGCTCTTCTTCGGATGGTAGTGGGAGGGAATCTCGAAGTTCAGATATCAGGTGGGGACAACATCGAGCGCATCATCCGTATTGCCGAGAATGTGGCGGAGCACCTGCCGAGCAAGAGCTAGTGGCGGAAGTGTCTCCGGCCGGTGAACAGCATCGGGATGCCGTGCTCGTCGGCGGCCTCGATGACCTCGTCGTCGCGCACCGACCCGCCCGGTTGGATCACCGCGCTCGCGCCGGCCGCAACGGCCGCGTCGAGCCCGTCTCGGAAGGGAAAGAACGCGTCGGACGCGCACACCGTTCCTGCTGCGCGCTTGCCCGCTCGGTTCGCAGCGAGCTGAGTCGATTCGATCCTGCTCATCTGCCCGGCGCCGACGCCCACGGCGACACGATCCTTCACGAGCACGATCGCGTTCGACTTAACGTGCTTGACGACCGTCCAGGCAAAAAGCAGGTTGCCGAGCTGGTCCTCGGTCGGTTGCGCTCTCGTCACCACCTTGGACCCCGTCGCGTCGTCGCGCGCGTCGGGTGACTGGGCCAGCAAGCCTCCGGCGACGCGCCGCAGCTCGACGCCGGCATGCCCGAAGCGCGGGGCACGCAGAATGCGTAGGTTCTTCTTTGCGGTCAGAACATCAAGGGCGGCGTCTTCAAATGCTGGTGCGATCACGACCTCGCAGAAGATCTGTGCGATGGCCTCGGCGGCGGCTTGGGTGCACAGCGAGTTGAGCGCGATGATGCCGCCGAACGCGGAGGTCGTGTCACACTCGTAGGCCTTGACGTAAGCGTCGTCGATCGAGGATCCGAGCGCGACGCCGCACGGATTCGAGTGCTTGACGATGGCGCATCCGAACCCGTCGAGCTCGCTCACGAGCGTGTAGGCCGCGTCGGTGTCGAGCAGGTTGTTGAAGCTCAGCTCCTTGCCGTGAAGCTGTTCGGCCGCGGCCAGTCCGGTGCGCTCCGCCCCCGTCGCGTAGAAAGCAGCCGACTGGTGTGGGTTCTCGCCGTAGCGGAGATCCATGATCTTCGTCGCCGGTAGGACGAAGCGTTCTGGCCACGACTCGTCTCCTCTCGAGAAGTGCTCGACGATGGCCGCGTCGTAGGCGGCCGTGTGCCTGAAGGCCTCGAGGGACAGGGCCCTGCGCATCTCAAGCGACACCTCGCCCGAGCTCTTGATCTCGTTCAGAACGACGCCGTAGCGCCCCGGTCCGGTCACGACCGCGACCGAGTGCCAGTTCTTGGCCGCGGCGCGCACCATAGCCGGGCCCCCGATGTCGATGTTCTCCAGGGCGTCGTCCTCGTCGACGTCGGGATGCGCGACGGTTCGCTCGAAGGGATAAAGGTTCACGACCACGAGATCGAACGCGTCGATCCCCTCGCGCGCGAGCTCGGCAACGTGTGACTTCTTGCGGCGGTCGGCGAGGATGCCGGCGTGGATCTTGGGATGCAGAGTCTTGACGCGGCCGTCGAGAAGCGCGGGTGCTCCCGTGACGTCGGACACCTTTATTACGTCGAGCCCCGCCACGGCCAGCGCCGTCGCCGAGCCCCCCGATGATACGATCTCGAACCCGGCTTCGGCCAGACCGCGCGCGAAGTCCACGATCCCCGTCTTGTCGGACACACTTATCAGCGCCCGCTTCATCACCATTGCGGCATCCTACGTCGACCGTCTGGAGCGCCGGCCGTTCCCCGTCTGCGTCTAAGCGACTCTCTGGCCCGGAGCAAGGCGACGAGCAGGGATCTTCAAACGCTTGATCGTGAGATATCCGGCCCCGGCAGCCAGGATCACCTCGATCGCTACGCCGGCGGGCCACAGGGGGGGTGGTTCGGGGCCGCCGAGACCGAAACCTTGAGGAGAGCCGACAGGTCGCCGCGCCTCGCGCACCGATCCTCTGATCGCCTCCAGTGGATCGGGGACGAACCTGGAGTTCGTGCGGGGGGCCGCGTCGCTAAGCACGACGAAGGGATTTGGCGCCAGCAGCACCCAACGCCACCCGATCACTTGTTGTGTGGTGGTGAAATCCCCAAACTCGTTGTCGATTCGGACCTCCTCGACCGGCGCGGTGATGAGCGCGAGAGCGAATACGATGAGGGTGCCTATCGTCAGCAGGAAGACGACCGCGTACGACATGACCGCACTCAACGCGGGACGACGCAACAACGTCGACATCGCTAGTCCCACGGCCAACAGCACCGCGCAGACCAAGACGACCACCGTGTAGACGATTAGCGACCGGACGACGCCGACGTCCCCCTCCAACATGCTCCACAACGTGAGTGGGATGGTCATGGCCAGAAACACCAACGCAACGATGAGGCCTGACAAAAACTTCGCGAAGAAAATCTCGTACGGGCGGAGCATCGTCGCCTGCAGGACTGCGAGCGTCCCTTTGTCACGCTCGGAGTTGACTGAGGTCGATGTCAGCGAAGGAACCACGAGGCAGATCAGCGTCAAAGTAAAAAGCATGAGGGAGCCGAACATGGCCGGTCCGATCGGCACATCACCCACTGCCTGGCCGAAGTCCCGCGCCTGTCTCAGAGCCGAAAACGAAGCCAGCCTCACCAGGAACGTGAGACCGGCGAGAACCAGAGTCCAGAGCCCAAGCAGAATCCACCACCGTTTGCCGCGAACGCGTTGCTTGATCTCGCTGAGTATCAAGGCGTTCATGCCGGCCCACTTTGGTCCATCGCCATGAAAGCTCCCTCGAGCCCTCCGCCGAGCGCGGTCATCTCGACGATCCGCACGCCGCGCCCGACGAGCTGCGCCAGCAGTTCGGACGCGGCCTCGTCGTTAATGGCTTCGACCTCGACGCGCTCGGGGGTCAAGCGCGTATAGGGCACTCCCATCGCTCGGAGCGATGACTCGATGTCGTTGAGGGCCCGCACCCGATAGCGGCGCATCAAAGATGCCGTCTGGGGCAACTCGGACAGCGGATAGACGCCCCGGCACTGGCCTGCATCGACAAAGGCGACGATGTCACTCATCTCTTCGAGCTCCGAAAGGATGTGGGAGCTCACGACCACGGTCACGCCTTCCTCCCTTTGTCTCCGAACGAGGTCGCGCAACTCGACTCGAGCTCGTGGGTCGAGACCGCTGGCCGGTTCGTCGAGGAGCAGGATGCGAGGAGAATGGATCAGAGTACGGGCGAAGCCCAGCTTTTGCTTCTGGCCGCGCGACAGCGTGTGCACGGGAGCATCCGCCTTGTCCATCAACCCAACCATGTCGAGTAACTCCCACGCCCGCGCCCCACTCTTGGTCGACGGCATCTTGTGGGCGGCTCCAAAGAGTTCGAGATACTCGCGAGAGGTGAGGTCATCATAGGTTCCGAAAAAATCGGGCATCCAGCCCACGAAACGATGCACGGCGAACGGATGGGCAACGGGGTCGACGCCCCCGATCCAAGCCCGTCCTCTGTCGGGCGCAAGCAGACCGGCCAGTATCAGCAAGAGAGTCGTCTTCCCCGACCCGTTGGGTCCGACGAGAGCACAGACCTCGCCGCGGGGAAGCGACATCGAAAACCCGTTGAGGGCGTGATTCATACCGAAGCTGCGGCCCACACCCTCGCAGACGAGCGCCGCTTGGGGTGACTCCTGCATTGTCATCGCTCAGTGATCCGAACGCGCCGGTCGACGATGCGTACGCGGTCCTCGAGGAACAGACGGCAGACCTCCGGCAGCAGCCGGTGCTCGAGGGCCTTGATGCGCTCGTGCAAATTGGCCTCGGTGTCACCGTCGCGCACCGGGGTGGGCTTCTGCATGATGATCGGGCCGTGGTCGACCTCGTTGTCGACGAAGTGGACCGTGCTGCCGGTGACCTTCACCCCGAACTCGAGCGCGTCGCGCACCGCATGGGCACCCTTGAAGGACGGCAGCAACGAGGGATGAAGGTTGATGAGCCTCCCGGCGAAGGCGTCCACGAAGACGGAGGCCAGGATGCGCATGAAGCCCGCGGACACGACGAGGTCGGGCTGGTGAGCCGCCACCTCGTCTCGCAGGGCCTCGCTCCAGGCATCTCGTGATTCATGATCCTTGGGACGCACGAGCAGGTGATTCAGTTCCCGCTGCTCGGCCAGCTTCAGCCCCGTGCACTCGCGATCGGCCAGGACCGCGACGATGACGCCGGGGACGCGGCCATCGTCACAGGCGTCGGCGAGGGCCCCCATGTTGGAGCCCGAGCCGGAGATGAGCACCGCTATGCGTCCCGCCACGGACCTCACCCTAAGTGGCGCCACTCATCCTTGCCGGGAGCTCTCTCCTACTCAGGTAGGACACCGGAAACCCCACTTCGTGGTGATGCACGGACCAGTCATCTCGCAGACCGCAGTAGCGACCTGAAGTCGGCGACCGGCCCGAGGTGCGTCAGCTTGTCGGGGTTGACGATCGAGCTGATGCTCGTGATCTGACCGCCGGCGATATCGAGTGCCATCACGCCGATCAGCCGCTGCTGTTCGTCGAGAAAGAGCGCTCCCGGGCCGCCGTTGACCTCGACGGGACGCAACGACACGCCCGGAAGGCGGGCGCCCAGGAGGATCCAGGTGACTAGCGTGCGCGCGACGCGGTTGCGCCCGCGCAGCGACCGCGCGAGCGCCGGAACCTTGCCGCCGCCGTCGCCGGTCAGCTCCACGTCGTGAGCGAGCAGCGCCTCGAGCCCAGCGAGATCGCCTTGCTCGGCGGCCGCAAAGAACCGTCGTGCCAGCTCGTCGCGCTGCTCGCGCGTCGTTTGGAAGCGGGGCCGG
>JALZIB010000023.1 GCA_030860505.1 Actinomycetota bacterium | reverse complement strand
CTTATCCTTGGGTTTACTCGTGCCTTAGCAGGTGGTCTCGCCGACGGGAACCTATCGTGATGGGCTGGCCCTCGCTCGAGTCGCGGCGTCGGCGAACCAGTCCCCTTCGGGCTGAATCGCCTCGACCCACCAGGTGACACCCGCCTCGGCGAAGGCGGCGATGCGGTCGGCCCCCTCGGTGCCGACCTCGGAGCGGCCCCCGAGTACGACCTCGTAACCGTCGAGCGACCCCCGCTGCTCGCCGATCAACTCGAGCAGGTCGCGCACGTCGTTTGGACTCAGGGCGCGGTCGTGCTTGGTTGTGTCCATGACCGGAACGATGCCGTCCCACTGGGCGGCGCGGACGAACGGTCTGCGGTTCGGCCACTTGGCGCCGACCCACACAGGCGGACGGGGTTGCTGGAGGGGCCCGGGGCGGAGTTGGACCTCCTCGATGCGGATGTGGTCGCCGTGATAGGAGAACGGCTCTGTGCTCCAGAGGCCGACGAGGGCTTCCATCGTCTCTTCGAAGATCGCCGCACGTACCCGGTTGTCCTCCTCGTCGCCGAGCCATCCGAAATCGACGTCGGGTGGCCAGCCGAGTCCGACGCCCAACACGAGACGGCCATCGCTGAGGCGATCGAGGGTGACGGTCTCCTTGGCGAGCTTCGCCACGCGACGGCGCGCCGGCGGTGTGACCAAGGTGCCGAGTTTGATTCTCGAGGTGGTCGTGGCCGCGACGCTGAGGAGGATCCAGGGATCGAGCACTCCTCCGGGCCAGTGCGTGCGCCAGCGAATGTGATCCCAGACGAAGAAGCCATCCCAACCGGCGGCCTCGATCTCGCGGGCAAGTCGTCCGAACACGCGGGGATCTTCACCGAAGCAGGGGACGCTCATTCCATAGCGCATCACGCCATGCTGACACGTCCCTTTGGTTTCGCTGGCAATCCGGTGGGCAAGTGAGTCGAAGTCAGGGACTCTGAGCCCGTGACCAAGAGGTCAGGATCAAACACAGGATCAAGCAAAGGACGTCACCATGCCCAAGACGATGCGTAGAGATTCAGGCGGGGGCCTGCGCACCCTGCCGGAGGCAATCGGCAAAGGACTTGTCGCCGGGGCGGCCGGAACCGCGGTCATCACCGCCATCACGATGGCGGAGGGCAAGCTGCGAGGCAAAGAGGAGAGCACCGCGCCCGCCGACGCCGTGGAGAAGGTGCTCGAGATCGAGCCGACCAGCGAGAAGGGTCAAACGAAGCTTTCGAACGTCGCTCACTGGGGTTACGGAACCGGTTGGGGAGCGGCGCGCGGAGTGATCGGAGCCCTCGGCTTCAGAGGCCCCGTCGCAACCCTGGCACACTTCGGCATGGTGTGGGGTAGCGCCCTGATAATGCTGCCGTCGCTCGACGTGGCGCCGCCGGCCTCTCAGTGGGGCGGCAAGGAACTCTCCGTGGACGCTTTTCGCCACCTCGCCTATGCGGCCACCGTGAGTGCCGTCTACGAGATGCTGGACGACTGAGGCGAGGTCACGCTCCGGTCTGACTCGGTTGCGCGCAACCCCTTGATGAGCGCGAGGAATAGCAGAGTTGAGGCTGCGCCGAGAATGCCGGCACCGATAAGCGTGGCCCGTTCGCCCACCGCATTGGCGATGGGACCGGTGAGGGCGAAGCTCACTGGCACGAGCGCGACTGCGACCAACCAGTCGAAGCTATGAGCCCGACCCCTCAGGTCCGGTGGGACGAGCCTGTGGAGCAGCGTTCCCCACACCACCATGGCCGCCGTGTTGGATGCGGCCATGACAAAGGCGGCGAGCCACATGTGCCAGAGCGAGGTGGCGAGGCCGAATCCCGAGATCGCGAGCGCTGAGACAGACCACGCGACGTACATGAAGAGCACGTGTTTGCGCGGCAAGCCTCGCTGACCGATCACCACGGCGCCGAGGATTCCGCCGGCCCCCGCAAAGGCGTAGACCAAGCCGATGTCTTCGGGACCTCCTCCGAGGTTGTTGGAGATGACGAAGGGCACGAGCACCTGGAACGGTCCGAAGAAGGTCAGCAACGCGCACGCGGCGGCCAGCAGCGTTCCCCACAGCCATGTTTGCGAGCGAACGTAGGAGAAGCCGACGGCGAGATCCGCTCGCACCGACGCCACCGTAATGTCGCCCGACGCGACGCGCGTGGTCGGCGTCATCAGCGCCAGCGCGCAGGCGGACACTCCGAAGGTCGCCGCGTTGATCAGAAAGGCGCCTCCCGCACCCATGAAGGCGACGATGAGTCCTCCGAGGCCCGGTCCGATCAGCCGCAGCATGAACGGCTTGACGAACTGGTCGAGAGCGTTGGCCTCGGTCAACTGCTCCTTGGGCACGATGTCCGGCACGATCGCCCCGAAGGCGGGGTTGAAGAGCGCGTTACCGATGCCGTAGAAGGCGACGAGGATGATCATGTGCCAGAGCTCGAGCACGCCGGCAACGGAAAGGACCCCGATCGCGCCGATCGCCGCGACCCGCATGAGATCGGCGGCGATGAGGACTCTGCGACGGTCGAAGCGGTCGCTGATCAGCCCCCCGAACAGCAGGAAGAGCACCAGCGGAAGCGTCCACGCAACTCCAACGAGCGACAGAGCGGTGGTGACGTTACTGAGCGCGTAAACCTGCACGGGAAGGGCGACGTAGTAGATGCCGTCCCCGAGCAGCGACACACTGAATCCCGTCCACAACAGGGCGAAGTCTCGGATCTTCAAGGGACGGAACATCGCCATGCGCCCGCGGCGCGCGGGCCTGGGCCCCTCCGGCACAGCCGAGGACGCGTCGATGTCGGGTTGACCTGTCTCTTGCTTCATCGGCTGATCCCTGACGGGTTAGCCTCTCGGCGGGGCGAGCGGGTTGCTACCGGTGACCGTCTCGACGAACGCCCGAACCGCACGACGACGACGAGGTGACGTATGACGGCCAGGATAATCGACGGCAGAGCTATAGCCGCTGAGGTGAGGGCCGAGGTCGCCCGTGCGACGTCGGACCTCATCGCTCGGGGGGTCGTCCCCGGGCTCGCCACCGTCCTGGTCGGCGAGGACCCGCCGAGCCATGTCTACGTGCGTGCGAAGCGCAAGAGCTGCGCCGAGGTTGGAATCAAGTCCTGGGATCACGATCTACCGGCCGACACGCCGCAGGACGAGCTGTTGGAGCTGATCGGCGAGCTCAACTCCGACGATGGGGTGCACGGGATCCTCGTTCAGCTCCCGTTGCCCGACCAGCTCGACGAGCAGACCATCGTCGAGGCGGTGGCGCCGACGAAGGATGCAGACGGATTCCATCCCTTCAACCTGGGACGACTGCTGGCGGGCAGCCCGGTCGTCGCCCCCGCGACCCCCGCGGGTATCCAGGAGCTGCTGGTGCGCTCGGGAGTCGAAACCTCGGGGGCCGAGGTCGTCGTCGTGGGACGCAGCAACATCGTCGGCAAGCCGATGGGCGCGCTCATGATGCAAAAGGCGACGGGCGCCAACTCGACGGTGACGATCTGTCACACGCGCACGAGGGACCTCGCCGACCACACCAGGCGCGCCGATATCCTCATTGCCGCTATCGGGCAGGCTCACGCGATCACGGGCGACATGGTCGCAGCCGGAGCCGTCGTCATCGACGTCGGCATGAACCGTACCGACGCGGGCCTCGTCGGCGACGTTGATTTCGAAACCGTGAAGGAGATCGCCGCTGCCATCACTCCGGTGCCGGGAGGCGTGGGTCCTATGACCATCGCCATGCTTCTGAGCAACGTCGTGGCCAACACGAAGAGAGCTCTGAGCTAAGAGGCTGCCTGCAAAGATGCCCCTTCAGGAGGCGAGGTCTTCGCCGTGCCGCTCGCGGATCGTAATCAACTCGGGCATGAGGGTAAAGAACGCGTCGAGCAGGTGAGCGTCGAAATGATGCCCTCTGCCGTCCTCCATGATCTTGAGGGCCTCGTCGAGAGTCATAGCCCTCCGATAGACACGGTCGCTCGTCAACGCGTCGAAGACGTCTGCGATGGCGGCGATGCGGCCCTCGACGGGGATTTGAGCTCCCCTTAACCCGCGCGGATACCCCTGCCCGTCGACCCGTTCGTGGTGCGTCCACGAGATCGTTGCCGCGGTCTGCATGAGCTTCGAGCGCGACCCGGCGAGTACGCGTCTGCCGATCTCCGCGTGCTGCTGCATCTCGAGTCGCTCGGTCGGCTCCAAGGCGCTCGCCTTGAGCAGGATGCTGTCCGGGATGGCGATCTTTCCGACGTCGTGCATCTGACTGGCGACGCGAATCATTTCGCAGCGCGCCGGGGCCAGTCCCACGCGTTCGGACAGAAGCATGCAGTACCTGCTCATGCGCTCGATGTGCGTACCCGTCGCCGGGTCGCGTAGCTCGGCCGCCATCGACAGGCGTTTGACCGTCTCGTCTTGGGACAACCTCAGCTCTTCTCGCATCGATTCGACACGCTCAAGCGCGCGCGACAACGCGGTGGTGCGCTGGATGACGACATCCTCGAGGCGAGAGTTGTGCGCGCGGAGTCGGAGGTGAAGCGATCTCGTCTCGAGCAGGTTCGCGATGCGAAGGGTCATCTCGGTTGGATCGAGGGGTTTGGTCAAGAAGTCCTTTGCACCGAGGGCGAGGGCGCGCTCGCGCGCCTCGGGCGAGGTGTCGGCGGTCAGCACCACGACCGGAACATAACTGTCGGGAGAGACGATCTCGTCGAGTGCCTCCATGACCGCGTATCCGTCCAGCCTCGGCATGTGGAGGTCGAGCAGGATGAGGTCGGCGCCGCTTGCGGCGACTGCGTCCACAACCTCTCGGGGATCCTCGATGGTCTCGAAGTTCGTGTACCCGGCGGAGGTGAGGACGGCCTTGGCGAGCCTCAGATTGACGGGTTGGTCGTCCACTACGAGGATGCGAGCGTCTCGGAACGCGGCAGCAGTTGGAGTCCTTGTAGTGGCCCCGCCCGTCGCTCCGACGAAGGGGTAGCTCCGTCCTGTCATGTGCTCGTCTCCGCTCTTGGGGAAGTAACAAAAGAGGCAGATCGCCGTGCGTCGGACTAGGTGGTGTGTGCCGGCCCGCGCGCCGGAACTGCCCTATCAATCAATGTGGCAGAGACGAGGCGACCTGCACATCCCCCGAACGGGGAGAGTTCTCAACCAAATCGAGGGAAGGAGTCGGGACCCCGGCGTCGAACAGGGTCCGGTTGGTCCAATGAGTCGTCCAGGTTTCGGTTATCCCGCGTGGTCATGTTTCCCGGGATCAGCGTTCGTTGATTGGAGTCCACTGGCGGGGTTCGGGACCGACGTACGCGTGGTCCGGGCGGATGAGTCGGTTGTCAGCGTACTGTTCCCTGACGTGGGCAGTCCACCCCGACACGCGACTACAGGCGAACACCGTGGTGAAGATGTCGGTCGGGATCCCGAGGTAGCCATACACCGACGCCGCATAGAAATCGACGTTGGGGTAAAGACCCTTCTCGTCCATGACGGTCTTTTCGATGGCCTGGCTGATCTCGAAGTAGTTGCCGTCGCCGGTCTTCTCGGCGAGATCCTTTGACATGCGGCGCAGCCATGTGGCGCGTGGGTCCTCGCTCTTGTAGACCCGGTGCCCAAAGCCCATGACCTTTTCCTTGCTGGCGAGCCTCTTTTGAATGTAGGCGCTTGCCTTGGAGGGCTCTTCGATCTCGGTCATCATCTTCATGACCTGTTCGTTGGCACCGCCATGCAACGGGCCCTTGAGCGCGGCGATGGCGGCGGTCGTTGCGGAGTGAATGTCGCTGAGGGTTGCGGCACACACACGCGCCGCAAAGGTCGATGCGTTCATGGTGTGATCCGCGTGCAGGGTGAGGCACAGGTCGAAGATGCGAGCGTTGTCGTCGTCGGCCTTGTCGCCCGTAAGCATGTAGAGGAAATTGGCCGCCTGGCTCAGGTTTGGGTCGGGGGTGACGATTTTCTCGCCGTTCCGCAGGCGGTCGTAGTAAGCGACCAGCGTAGGGATCACGGCGCAGAGCCGAATGGCCTTGCGGTAGTTGGCCTCTTCCGACATGTCATCGCCATCGGGGTCCTTCGCGGTCGACGCCGAAACTGCGCTGCGGAGCATCGACATGGGCTTCTCGTTGCCCGCCAGCGACGGCATCAGGTCCATCACGAACCGGTTCGGCTCGCGCTCACGACCGAGTTGGTCCTTGAGCTCTTGAAGCTCCTGCTCCTTCGGCAACTCGAGATGATGCAGGAGGTAAATCGTCTCCTCGAAGGTTGCATGCTCAGCGAGGTCGTGAATGTCGTAACCGACGTAGAAAAGGACGCCCTTCTGTCCGTCGATGTCGCTGATTGCAGTCTCGGCGGCTACGACTCCCTCAAGACCTTTGCCGGGTCCAGCCATCAACACCCTTGCCTTTCTTCACGCTCGGTTGGCGCCGCCGTCAAAGGCCTCTCAAACGGTCTCTTTTCACCCATCTCTTGCCCTCAAACCTAACAGGTAGGGTGGTTCGGCTTTCTCCCGCAAAGCCGCTACTCACAGGAGTCTGGATGGCCGAGAAAACTCACCGCGTGACGCTCATCCCCGGAGACGGGACGGGCCCTGAGATCGCCGACGCCACCCGGCGGGTGCTCGAGGGCACGGGAGTCAAGTTCGATTGGGATGTGCAGAACGCCGGGGTCGACGTGATGGACGAGCACGGCACACCTCTGCCCGAAGCCGTGCTCGATTCGATCAGAGACACCAAGGTCGCCATCAAGGGGCCGATCACGACCCCGGTCGGGACGGGTTTCCGCAGCGTCAACGTCGCGCTGCGCAAGGAGCTCGATCTCTACATGTGCCTGCGGCCCTGCAAGTCTTACACCGGCGTTCGCTCCCGCTACGAGGACATCGACCTCGTGATCGTGCGCGAGAACCACGAGGACCTCTACGCCGGCATCGAATTCGAAGAGGGGAGCTCCGAGGCCACGAAGTTGATCGACTTCATCACCGACCTGGGGGCCCGGCGCATCCGGGAGGACTCGGGCATCTCGATCAAGCCGATCTCCGTGACCGGGACCAAGCGCATCGTGCGCGGCGCCTTCGATTACGCGGTGAAGATGGGGCGCAAGAAGGTCACCGCGGTGCACAAGGCCAACATCATGAAGTACTCAGACGGGCTCTTTCTGAAGACAGCGCGCGAGGTGGCCGAGGAAGAGTACGGCGACTCGGGCGTCGAGTTCGAAGATCGCATCGTCGACAACATGTGCATGCAGCTCGTGCAGAAGCCCGAGCTCTACGATGTCCTGGTGCTGCCGAACCTCTACGGCGACATCGTGAGTGATCTGGGGGCCGGTCTCATCGGCGGCCTCGGTGTTGCTCCCGGTGGAAACATCGGGGACGACGCCGCGGTGTTCGAGCCGACCCACGGCTCGGCCCCCAAGTACGCGGGCCAGAACAAGGTCAACCCCATGGCCATGATGCTGTCGGGAGTGCTCCTGCTTCGCCACCTCGAGGCTATGGACGCGGCCGACCGGCTCGAACGGGCGATTGAAGCCGTGATCGCCGAGGGCAAGGATGTGACCTACGACATGAAGCCGCACAGGGACGATCCCTCGGCCGTCGGCACATCCGAGGTAGCCGACGCGATTATCGCTAAGATGGACCAGGGCTGATGCATCACGCCAAGGGTGGCGACACGAAGGTGACGGTGGTCGGCGCAGGAAACGTCGGCTCGAACACCGCCCGGCGCATCGCCGAGAAGGACCTCGCGCACGAAGTGGTCATGATCGACATCGTCGAGGGGCTTCCCCAGGGCCTTGCGCTCGACATCAACCAGAGCGCGCCGGTCGAGCGCTTCTCCGCACACGTCACGGGGACCAACGACTACGCCGACACCGCAAACTCCGACGTCTGCGTCATCACGGCCGGCCTGCCGCGCAAGCCGGGCATGAGTCGCATGGATCTGCTCGACAAGAACTCCGAGATCGTCGGCGGAGTCTCCAAGCAGCTCCTCGAGCACAGCCCCGACACCATCCTGGTCGTCGTCTCGAACCCGCTCGACGAGATGACCTACCTCGCGGCCCTCGTCTCGGAACTTCCCAAGGAGAAGGTCTTCGGGATGGCCGGCGTGCTCGACTCGAGCCGCCTGCGCTACTTCATCGCCGCCAAGCTCGAGGTGAGCCCCTACGAGGTCGAGGCCATGACACTCGGAAGCCACGGCGACCAGATGGTGGCGCTTCCTCGCCACGCGACCGTGCAGGGCAAGCCGCTGCCCGAGCTGGTCGACGAGTCCACCCTGCAAGAACTGTTCCAGCGCACGAAAGATGGGGGGGCCGAGATCGTCGGCTTCCTGAAGAAGGGCTCCGCTTTCTACGCGCCGTCGTCGTCGGCCGTTGCGATGGTCGGGTCGGTCATGGCCAACGACGGCGAAGTCCATCCGACCTGCGCCTGGATCACCGGGCAGTACGGTGTCGACGATGTCTATCTCGGCGTCCCGGCCAAGCTCGGCAAGGCCGGCGTCACAGAGATCGTCGAGCTCGACCTCAACGACGACGAGCGAGGACAGTTGCACGAGGCGGCCGAGGCGATCCGGACCAAGTGCGAGGAGCTGGCCGCCCGCCAGGGTGTGTCCTAGCCGCCGATAGTCGGTGCTCATGCGCGTGCAGCGCGCATCACGACCCACAATCGGCGAAGATAGAGCTGTGATCGATCGCCCGCCGAATCGGACCTCCCTCTCTAACGTGGTCGTCATCGGCACAGGCGCGGCCGGTCTGAGAGCCGCCATCGCGGCCCACCAGGCCGGGTGCGAGGTCACCGTCATCGGCAAGCGCGCCCGCAAGGACGCACACAGCGTGCTTGCTGCGGGGGGCATCAACGCCGTACTCGGAACGCGCGATCCAGAGGACACCTGGCAGCAGCATTTCGGCGACTCACTGCGTGAGGGCTACTGGCTCAGCGATCCGCGCGTGGTCGAACTGATGGCGCGCGAGGCCCCGGAGGCGATCCGAGAGCTCGACGAGTGGGGCTGCGAGTTCGCTCGCACCCCCGACGGGCGGATCGACCAGCGCTTCTTCGGAGCACACACGTACCGCCGCACCTGCTACGCAGGTGACTTCACGGGACGAGCGATGATCAAGGCGCTCGGACAGAAGGTGCTCGATCTCGGGATCGAGGTGATCGAGGGGCAGTACGTCTCCAGCCTGCTGGTGGACGACGGCATCTGCTTCGGTGCCTACGCCTTCGACATCAACACCGGCGATCGCACGGTCTGGCTCGCCGACGCGGTCGTGCTCGCGGCCGGTGGACACACGCGCATCTGGCGACGCAGCTCCTCGCGTCGCGACGAGAACAACGGCGACGGCATGTACCTTGCGTTGCGGGCCGGATGCCGGCTCGCCGACATGGAGCTGGTGCAGTTTCATCCGACGGGCATGGTCATGCCCGAGGAGGTCGCGGGGACCCTCGTGACCGAGGCGGTGCGCGGCGAGGGCGGTCGCCTCTTCAATGCCGAGGGCGAGCGCTACATGGAACGCTACGACGCCTCCCGCATGGAACTGTCGACGCGCGACCGGGTTGCGCTCGCCAACTACACCGAGATAGCCGAGGGACGTGGGGGTCCCAACGGGGGAGTGTTCCTCGATATCAGTCACGTCGGCAAAGACCTGATCCTCGAGAAGCTGCCGCGCATGTACCGGCAGTTCATCGAGTACCAGATGCTCGATATCTCGAGTTCGCCTATGGAGGTTGCACCCACGGCTCACTACTCCATGGGTGGAGTCGTGGTCGATCCCGATACCCACGCCACCGCCGTCGAGGGACTGTACGCGGCGGGGGAGGTCACCGCGGGTCTGCACGGCGCGAACCGGCTCGGAGGCAACTCACTCGCCGAGACCATCGTCTTCGGTCGTAGGGCAGGCGAGGCCGCGGCGGCGTTGTCACGGAGTCGCGACGTGCAGCTTCGCTCGCGCGCGACGATCGCAGCCGCCGGTGATGAACTCGACTCGTTCATCAAACCGGGGGAGGAGTTTGCGCGTCCCCTGCAGAGGGCCGTGCGCAACGCGCTGTGGGAACACTGCGGCGTCGTGCGCAGCGCCGACGGTTTGGTCGAGGGCGTGACCAAGCTCGATGACATCGCGTCCTCGATCGGAGATGTCGACGTCCGGCCCTCGAGCGAGGGTTACGCCGACCTCGCCCACGTCCTCGACCTGCGCTCCGCACTGGTCTCGGGCCGCGCCAGCCTCTTGGGTGCTCTCGAGCGCCGGGAGACGCGCGGCTGTCACATCCGCACCGACTATCCAGAGCTCGATGAGTCACTCGAGGTCAACATCCAGTGCGAGTTGACCGGCGACGGCGAGCTGAAGCTCACGTCCGAGCCGGTGCCCGGCGTACCCGACGAACTCG
Organism: Actinomycetota bacterium; assembly: GCA_030860505.1. GTDB lineage: Bacteria > Actinomycetota > CADDZG01 > CADDZG01 > WHSQ01 > WHSV01. The sequence goes on along the minus strand of JALZIB010000023.1, from coordinate 4,536 downwards.
AACGGTGGGCGAGGCCCGCCGAGGAGATGGAGACCAAGGGACGTCTGGTCGAGTAAACCAAGGAGACATTCGCCGACGAAGCTCGACCAATGCCCGCCTCGTCGAATGGACCAAGGGGTCACTCGCCGACGAAGCCTCAGGGGACGATTGGGGATGAGGGCTCGGATGGGGGCCGAGAAGCAAGCGACGACACGGTCTCGGCATCGCTCGGGCTCAACCGGCTCGCACCCTTCGCCGCGTGCTTCTTGAAGGGCCACAACCGGGCCATCTCGGGCGCATGACGCTCGGAGGAACCGTAGACGAGCAGGGCCAGCATCGCTCCGTAGATCGGTAGGTGCCCGATCAACTCCGTGCGCCCCAGCGTGAAGAGACCTGCGTTGAACGGGATCGCGGCGACCAACACGAGGACCTGAGGCGCGGCCCCCGAGAGCAGCAGAAGCCCCAGCGTGAGCTCCAGAGCCGCTGCAATCAGTACGAAGGTCTCCGCGCTGACTTCTAACCCGAGTGCGGAGAAGAGATTGAAGGCCGGGTAGCGGTCGAGAAACTCTTCCGCCAAGCCGAAGTTGGCGAACTTCTCGCTGAAGGCGAGCACCACGAGCGCACCGCCGACCCCCATCCGCAACGCCCACACCGCGACGCCCACGCGCTCGGGATGCGCATCGACTCGGCCCCAGCCGTCGCGCCCGGGGGGAAGCAAGGCGAGAAACAGCGCGATGCCAAGCACGTCGGCCGCTTCGAGCATCGCTACGGGCCCTGCGAGGACGAGGGCCACCGGGCCCATGAGCGCGACGGCGAGAGCGGCGGGACGGAGCCCTACTCCGCTTATCAGCCACACGCCGACGAGGCCCTCACCGATGGCGACGATCGTCCCGACCGGGTTGGTGGGAAGGTCGAGCGACGGCGCCAGGTAGGCGTTGTCAACGGCGAGCGACAACAGTTTCACCCCCAGGTGGATCGCCAGCAGGCGGGGAACCCAGGGAGCGAGCCGTCCCAGGGGGCGAAGGAAACCGAGTTCAGGCGAGCCGAAGTGCAGTGCGATCCGTCGCCACAGCAAGGTGTAGGCCAGCGAGGCTACGACCAGCCCGATTCCGATGGGCCGGAGAAAGAAGCTCCAGTCGGCCCCGAAGGCACTGGGATCGTCGACGAACCACTTTTCGTGTGCGAGTTGCATCATGTGCTCCACGGCGGCGGCCTTTCTTCCCCCGACCGCAATCAGACATCACCGGCGAAGCCTTTGCACCGCGTGGAAGACCAGAAACAAGGGCCGGAGTCACTGGAAGAAGAACGCCCATGTGAGCGTCCTCGGGTGGTCGGTCCGGCCAGCTCGGGAAGCGCGGTCCACCCGAGGGCGTTGACCAGGGCATGACTACTTATCTCGACGTGACCGAGGCGACCTTTCAGACCGAGGTCATCGACCGCAGCTTCTCGGCCCCCGTGGTCGTGGACTTCTGGGCCGCCTGGTGTGGGCCCTGCCGGGCCCTGGGTCCGGTGCTCGAGAAGCTCGCCTCCGAAGCCGACGGGGCATGGACGCTGGCAAAGGTGGACGTTGACGCCAATCAGCAGCTCTCCGGAGCTCTCGGCATTCAGGGCATTCCGGCGGTCAAGGCGATCAAGGACGGCAAGATCGTGGCCGAGTTCACCGGCGCGCTCCCCGAGCCGCAGGTGCGGGCCTGGCTAGACAAGCTCGGCCCGACCCCGGCCGAGTTGCTCGTCGCCGAGGGGGCCGAGGCGGAGGCGGAAGGGGACCTCGAGCTCGCCGCCGACCGCTACCGGGCGGCGGTGACGACCGAGCCCACCAACTCACAGGCGCGCTCCGCCCTGAGTCGGGTCGAGCTTCACCTGCGCGCGGGAGGCGACGAAGGCGATCTCCGAAGCCGGGTCGCTCGAAGCTCGGGTGATGTCGACGCCGCCACGGCGCTGGCCGATCTGCTGGCGACGCGCGACGATTTCGACGGCGCGACGAAGGTGCTGATCGAGGCCGTGCGCGCGACGGCCGGAGACGAACGCGACCGAGCGCGGACTCACCTGCTGAAGTTGCTGGACGCGCTCCCGGCCGACGACCCACGCGCGCTGGCGGCGCGCCGATCCCTTTCGCTCGTGCTGTACTAGATTCGTGACTAGCCATCCTCATCCCGACTCTCTGCGGTCCGACGGAGACAACTCAGCGGACCTGCGAGCGGAGCTCGCCGAGCAGTTCCGGCGGCAGGCGGAATGGTGCGAGCGTCTCGGCTCCGATCTCACGCGCGCCTGCTCACCGAGGCGGCAGCGGATGCCGGACGTGGCGGACTCGTGTGGAGGGCGCTCAGCGCTCATCTTCCCGCGCCTCAGATGGAGGTGATGCTGCCGCTACGCTTCATGGCGGCCGTCCACACCATCGTGCTGAGAGGAGACGCGCCTGCGCTGGAGCCGTTTTATCCGTCAGTCGGTGGAGGAGCTGTCCGAGGAGATGAGTGGCCCGCGTTTGCAGCGACGCTCGGCGACCACCTCGCCGAGGTACGTAAGCTGTCGGGTGCGCCGGTCCAGACCAACCTACGGTTGCTACCGGATGGTCTGGGCCCTCACCCGCCGCAGCTCGGGATCGCGATCAACCGCAAGCGGGTGTTGCGGGTGATGCGCCAGCACCGGCTGATCCAGCGCCGCCGCTTCCAGCCGCGCAGGCACCGTCCCGGGTTCTTCCGGGTCAGCAGGCCCGCCGAGCTCTGGCACATGGACATGACCGCGATCTGGGTCGCCGAGCACGGCTGGTGCGACCTGAACGCGATCATCGACTGCTGCACGCGCGAGATCGCCTACCGCCGCGCCGGCTACCGCGACCCCGAGTCCCAAGCGTTCATCGAGAGCTGGTTCTCGAAGCTCAAGGAGCGCTGCGTCTGGCGCCACGAGTTCGAGACCCTCGACCAGGTGCGCGTCTCGTGCGCGCCCGGCTGCGCGCCAGCGAACCGAGAACGTGGTTCTTTGCATGGGAAGTAGCCCTCTGGCTCTTGGCGCTTAGTTGGGCGCTGATGGGCCGTTGGGGCAGTTCGTCCGCTGTCGGGAGTGGGATTCGTCGCTACAGCCGCTCATCGGAACCTGGTGGAGGAGGCGAGGTGCTCCGTCAGCTTGAGCCGGCGTCGAGAGCGCGATTCATGAGGAGCTCCACCGCGCGCCGCTGGTAGGCCGCGCGTTCCCTCGGCGTCGCACGCTCGGAGCCCTCGCTCAGCCGCTGGTGGTGCCAGCCGAGGAAAAGGCTGTACGCAAGCCGGGCTCGGAGGCGCGACTCGGCCGGTGTGAAGTCGGCATCGCGGAAAGTCTCGGCGAGGAAGTCGAGGCGCTTGCGCTGCACGCGCTTGACGACCTCGCCGACGACAGGGTCGGAGGCCGAGGGAAGGAGGCGCACATCGGGCCTCTCCTCCTCCTCGTACTCGGTTGCCATGACCATGCCGGTGCGCAGGCGCTCGACCGGGTCGCTGATCTCCTTCATCTCCTCGATCAGCGCGTCGGTCTCCTCCCGTTCCCAGGTGACGAGGGCCTCTGTGACGAGCTCCTCCCTGTCCTTGAAATGCCAGTAGAAGCTGCCCTTCGTCGTCCCTTGTCGTGCAGCGAGTCGTTCGACCGCCACTCCTGAGGGACCGTCGTCGGCGAGCGCCTGGAGCGCCGCGTCGATCCAGTCCTTTCGAGTGAGCCGGATTCGTGATCTCGGTTGAGCCACTGAGACACTATACGCGACCGTACGGACAATACGCTATAGTACGGGCCTGACCATACGCCACCGTAGGGAGTTCGTCTTGCCGATCACAAGCATTCACACCCGGGAGCTGCGCACCTCACGCGATCACCTCGCGTCCGATCTGATCGTCCGCCAGACCGATGGGTCGACCGAAGGCGGTTCACTGTGAGGCTCCCGGAGACAGCGCACACTTCGCGACCGTGGCGGGTTCACGAGTTCACCGGCGACTTCAAGCTCGAAGACGTGTGGGAACTGCCGACGCCGGGCGGTCCGGACGACCTCGCGCGCCTCGTGCAGCTTGTCGCGACCCAGGAGGAGGACGACCGCGACTATCCGGCGGTCTTCCGCGCTCTGTTCGCCCTACGCTGGAAGCTGGGGGAGCTGTTCGGCTGGGACAAGGCCGACTCCGGCGTCGGTCAGCGGGTGCGCTCGCTGCGCGAGCGGTTGCCAGCCGACCTGCTCAAGGTTCCCCGCGGTCCGGATCTGCGCGCGGTCCCGGGGCGGACAGAGACTGACGGGCCGCCAATCTTCATTTCCGTCTACCTGACGCACGACGAGTGGGTCGCCGAGCTCGCCAACGAGACCGTGCACTCGTTGATGCACATCGGCTGGGTGCGCGACGACTCCGGAGCCGGCTATCACGCTCAGATGGCCGTGCTGACGAAGCCGAACGGGTGGCTCGGAAAGGCGTACATGGGCGCGATCAAGCCGTTCCGGTACCTGCTCGTGTATCCGATGCTGCTGCGATCGATTGGACGCAAGTGGCAGCACGAGGCTCGAATCAACGGGCAGCCCTCCGATAGGGCGCGCCGTGTCGCCGTCACCGACCC
>JALZIB010000130.1 GCA_030860505.1 Actinomycetota bacterium | reverse complement strand
CGGTCTGGAACTACGGGCCCTTCGACCCATCCGCGGTCAGCGCGCCGAGCCAGCCCGACTGGTACGTGGGTTGGCTCGAGGGCGCGATCCGTCTGTGGCCCCCGTTCGAGCCGACCATCTTCGGCGTCACGATTCCATCGATGTTCATCCCGGGAGTCGTCATCCCCGGCATCGGCTTCACGATTATGGCCCTGTGGCCCTTCATCGAGCAGCGCTTCACGAAGGACCGCGCGATGCACCACTTGCTCGACAGACCGCGCGACAGGCCCGTGCGTACGGCAATCGGCATGGCCGGGATCCTCTACGTGACGATTCTGACTGTGGCGGGAGGGAACGACGTCCTCGCGCTGACCTTCAACGTGCCCATCGAGGCGATGGTGTGGTTCCTGCGCATCGGATTGTTCGTCATCCCCCTGCTCGGGGGGGTCGTTACCTACCGCCTCTGTAGGGAGATGCAGTCGTCCGGCGCACACCCACTGCGTCGTCGCAGGGGAGTGAGGCTGCGGCGCAAGCCGGACGGCGGTTTCGAGGAAGTGAGTCCGGACGAAGCGCGCTCAGGCGTCTAGTTGGGTCACCCAGCCCCACAGGGCGACGCTCGCCAGGGCGACTCCGGGCCCCCACATCCAACCTCCGTAGATCAGTCCCAGGCCGAGCAACAGCGCGGCGAGCGCGCTGAGCAACGGCCAGATGCTTCCGGTGGGGATCGGATCGTCCTCGATGATCAACGGAGGGGTGACGGTCTCGCCCTCGGGCTCGTCGAAGCCCAGCGTGCGGCCGACCACGTTGGTCGACCCCGTGTCCTCGGGAACCACCTCGTCGCCGGCGTGGCGAATCATCACGACGCCGACTACGACGAAGAAGACGGCCGAAAGCCCCAGGCTCAGCAGCAGAATCGAGCCGACGATCTCGTAAGCGACGAACCAGTAGACGACCGTGATGCCGAGCGTGTAGAGCGCGGTGCGAAGAAAGAAGCGGACCTCCTCAGCCACGTCGATCCTCCGTGTTCCTGCGCTCGTCCGTGCCCGACTTGCGGTTCTCTCGATTCGAGCGCGCCTCGAGTTCGTCGGCGTGCTTCTCGTCGAACACGGGACGCTCCGAGCGGATACGAGGGAGCCGCGTGAAGTTGTGATGCGGGGGAGGAGAGGACGTCGCCCATTCGAGTGTGTAGCCGCCCCAGGGATCGTCGCCGGCGGGAGCCCCGCTGCGCCTCATCTTGACGAAGTTGACGATGAACACGACCAGCGCAAGCGCGGTGATGAACGCGCCCACGGTCGCAACGACGTTGAGAGGCTGCCATCCGCTCTCGGCCGAGTAGTCGGCGTAGCGGCGCGGCATTCCGTCGAGACCGAGCTGGTGCATCGGAAAGAAGGTCAGGTTGAAGCCAACGAGCATGAGCCAGAAATGGATCCTGGCAAGACGTTCGTCGAACATCCGCCCCCAGATCTTCGGCCCCCAGTAATAGAGACCCGCGAACACGGCGAAGACGCTGCCACCGAAGAGCACATAATGGAAGTGAGCCACGACGTAGTAGGTGTCGTGCGTCGCGAAGTCGATCGGGGGCGAGGCCAGGAACACTCCGGTGACGCCCCCCATTAGGAACATGAACAGAAAGCCCATCGAGAACAGCATCGGCGATGCGAAGCGGATCTTGCCGCGCCACATGGTCGAGATCCAGTTGAAGAACTTGATGCCCGTCGGCACGGCGATGAGCATCGAGGTGGCCGAGAAGAACGGCCCGTCGACGGCGCCCGTCGTGAACATGTGGTGAGCCCACACGGAGAAGCTGTAGGCGCCGATGAGAAGAGTCGCCAGGACGAAGCCGCGGTAGCCGAACAGCGGCTTGCGCGAGAACACAGGGATGATCTCGGTGATCACGCCGAAGAAGGGCAGGATGGCGATGTAGACCTCGGGGTGCCCGAAGAACCAAAACAGGTGCTGCCACAAGATCGGGTCACCGCCCTGTGCCGGATCGAAGAACCCGCCGCCGAAGTTGCGATCGATGAACAGCATCGCCAACGCTGCCGTCAGCACGGGGAAGGTGAACAGGATCAGCGCGCTCACCACGAGCATGTTCCACACGAAGATTGGAAGCCGGAACATGGTCATGCCGGGAGCGCGCATTCCGAAAATTGTCGCCACGAAGTTGACCGCGCCTAACGTGCCCGAGAGCCCGGTGAGGGCGAGGCCGACGATCCAGAGATCGCCACCCGCCCCCGGCGAGTAGGTGCTGTCGGACAGCGGCACGTAGCCCGTCCATCCGAAGGCGGCCGCGCCGCCCGACGTGAAGAAGCCGGAGAACGCGGTGAGCCCCCCGAGAAGAAAGAGCCAGAACGTGAGCGCATTTACGCGCGGGTAGGCGACGTCGGGCGCTCCGACGTGAAGCGGGATGAAGTAGTTGGCGAACCCGATAGCCAGCGGCACGATAAAGAAGAGCATCATGGCCGTGCCGTGCATAGTGAAGAACTCGTTGTAGGTCTGGTTGTCGAGAATCTGCAATCCCGGCTCGGCCAGCTCGGCTCGCATGAACAGGGCCAGCAGACCGGCGACGAAGAAGAAGAACATCGACGCGTAGATGTAGAGGATGCCGATCTTCTTGTGGTCGGTGGTCGTAGCGTAGTCGAGCAGCCCCGTCCGGCCCCCATCGTGAAGGTCGTCCGGCGGGCTCGTTCGCTCAACCGTCGTGTCAACCGCGCTCATCGCCAACCCCCTTTAATCACTCGCTTGCTCGCTTGCCTGATCCTCGAGCCACGTTTCGTACTCGTCGGCGGGCACCGCATTGATGATGAAGGGCATGTCGTAGTGAAGCAGCCCGCAGAACTCTGCGCACACGCCCCCGTATGTTCCCTCCTCTTGAATGGTGACGGGAAGCCGGTTCTCCCTGCCTGGAACCGCGTCCCGCTTCACGAGAAACTCTTTGATGTAGAAGGAGTGTTGGACGTCGTTGGAGGTGATCACGAAGGTCACCGGTTCGCCGACGGGCAAGGAGATCTGTGCGGGTTCATCCGGCCGGCTGATGATCGAGACGTCGGAACCCTCGTAGTCGAAGCGCCACCCCCATTGGAAGCCTTGCACGTTGACGACGGCTGCCGGGTCATCCGCCTCGTCGTTGACGGTGCCGAGGGCGAGGGCCGAAACCACGAACAACCCGATGACGATGAAGGTCGGAATCGCGAACCACAGGATCTCCAGCTTGACGTTGCTATGGAATTGGTCGGGGAGCTCGTTGTCGCCGGGTTTCGCCCGGTAGCGAACGATGCTCCATGCGATGAGCCCCGCCACGATGACGAAGATCACCGCCGCGATGATCGTAAAGACGTCGTAGAGGGTCTTGACCTCCTCACCCTGCGAGTTCGCGGGTTGAGGCGCGCAGCTCGCGAGCGCGATGACCGGGCAGCAGCCCGCAGCTACGATCGGCCGGCGAATCCTCATTGCGTCGAGGGTACAGGGAGGATCGCCCTTCTCCCTGCTAGATACTCTTGTGAATCCCAGGCGAGCCGAACGGAGTAAAACGATGATCGATTTCGAGCTGCCCCCGGAGGTCGCGGAGGTGCAGAAGAAGGTGGCGGCTTTCGTGCGTGAGTTCGCCATCCCGGCGGAGGTGGAACTGGGCCCCGAGGTCGAAATCGGGAGCCGGCGGTTCGACGACGTCGTCGCTCGCCTTCGGACCGAGGCCAAGAACCGGGGTCTCTTCAATCCGCATCTTCCCTCCGAGTGGGGCGGTCTCGGACTCGGCCCCCTCGGCATGGCGATCGTCTCCCAAGAGTGCGGTGTGAGCGCCCTGGCCTCTTACGGGCTGAACGCCATGGCGCCCGACGAGGGCAACATGCACCTGCTGCTGCACGCCGGCACTCCCGGGCAGCTCGAGCGCTACCTGAGACCCCTGGCCGAGGGCAGCGTCCGCTCCTGCTTCGCCATGACCGAGCAGGCCGCCGGCTCGGATCCCCTGGGCCTGCAGACCGTGGCCGAGCGCGACGGCGAGGACTGGATCATCAACGGCGAGAAGTGGTTCATCACGGGGGCCGCGGGCGCCGGCTTCGCCATCGTGGTGGCCAGAAGCGGGGAGGTGGGTGATCGCAACGCCTACACGCTGTTCCTGGTGGACGCCGACAACCCGGGGTGGCGGGTCGTACGCGAGGTTCCGGTGATGGGCACCAATGGGCCGGGCGGCCACTGCGAGGTGCGGCTCGAGGGCTGCCGCGTGGATGGGGACGCCGTGCTCGGTGAGGTCGGCGGAGGTTACAAGCTAGCTCAGGTCCGGCTCGGTCCCGCTCGCCTGGCTCACTGCATGCGTTGGATCGGTGTGGCGCAGCGGTCGCTCGATCTCGCGGCCGAGCGGGCGCTGGAGCGCGCCACCTTCGGAGTGCCGCTGGCCGAGAGACAAACCGTGCAGAACTGGCTTGCCGACTCCGCCATCGAGCTGTACGCCGGCCGCCTCATGGTTCTGCACGCTGCTTATCTGATCGAACGAGGCGACGATTATCGCCAAGAGGTCTCGATGTCCAAGGTCTACATCAGCGAGATCCTCAACTCGATAGTGGACCGGGCGCTCCAAGTTCACGGGGCACTCGGCTACTCGGGAGATCTTCCGATCGAGCGCTTCTATCGAGACGCGCGTGCGGCGCGTATCTACGACGGGCCGAGCGAGATTCACCGCATGGTGATCGCCCGCAACGTCCTCAAGGCGTCGATGAGCGGCGAGGGAACCAAGAGCGCGACCGGGGGCCTCGCGTGAGCAATGCGGACGACAAGCCGCAGCCGCTGGTCGACGAGGGCGCGCTGAAGGACTACCTCGACGCGCACTTCGGTTCGCCGGCGGAGCTCTCGGCGCGGCGTCATCAAGCGGGCCATTCCAACGAGACCTTCTTTGTCCGCTATGGCGACGGAGACTACGTGCTGCGCCGGCCGCCGCGCGGCGCGTTCTTGCCGACCGCCCACGACGTCGGCCGCGAGTACCGAGTGTTGCACGCCCTCGGCTCTACGGGCGTCCGCTCTCCGCGCACCGTGCTCGCGTGCGACGACGAATCCGTTATCGGCGCGCCCTTCTACGTGATGGAGCGCGTCGATGGGATCGTTATTCGCACCGAACTCCCCGATTCGGTCGATGAGTCGTCGAGGGCTGCGCTCGGCGATGAGCTCGTCGATGCCCTTGTGGAATTGCACGACGTGGACGTCGACGCCGCCGGGCTGGGTGACTTCGGCCGGCGAGACGGCTATCTCGAACGACAGCTCAAACGCTGGAGCGGCCAGCTCGAGCTGACCCTGCCGCTGACGAGGCCGGTGCCCGAGCTCGAGCAACTCGGTGACTGGCTGCACTCCCACCGCCCCGAATCACCGCAGGCGACGCTGGTACACGGCGATTACAAGCTCGATAACGTGATGTTCGCGCCCGAGACTCCCACGCGCCTCGTGACGATCCTCGACTGGGAGATGTCGACGCTCGGCGATCCACTGGCGGATCTCGGCTGGATGGCGTCCTTCTGGCTCGAGCCCGGAGAAGGCGACGACGATGTCCTCGCCGACCTCAACCAGGTCACTCGACTCCTCGGATTCCGGTCTCGCGCTGACTTGATCAGTCGCTACGAGGACGCCACCGGCCGGAACGTGGACGCGCTCGAGTGGTACATCGCGCTGGCGAGGTGGAAGCTTGCGATCTTGCTCGAGGGTTCATACGCGCGACATCTAGCCGGCATGACCGACGATCCCTTCTTCGCTCGCATGGAGCTCGGGGTCCCCGCACTGGCACGACGAGGATTGGAGACCGCACACTCATGACGCGCTACAAGGCCCTGGTGGTCGATTTCGGTGGAGTGCTCACGAGTTCCCTGAACGAGTCGATGCAGAGGTTCGCCCAGAGTCACGGCATCGAGGTGCAGCATCTCGTGCGCGCTGCGCTCAGCGCCTACATGGGCGGCGAGGACGCGCTCGTCACGGACTTCGAAACCGGCAAGACGTCGGAGGACGATTTCGCCGTCGCCTTCTCGGCCAGGTTGAAGGACTATTCGGGGGTCGAGGTGGCTCACGCCGGGCTCGTCGATCGGCTCTTCGAGACGCTCGAACTCGAAGAGGACATGTTCGATCTGGTCGAACGCGCTCGAGCCGAAGGCTACAAGACCGCGCTCCTATCCAACTCCTGGGGCATGGGCCTGTACCCGCTCGAACGCATCCAGGCTCTCTTCGACGTCGTCGTGATCTCCGGCGAGGTCGGACTGCGCAAGCCGGACCCGGCGATCTTCGCCTTGACGGTCGACAAGCTGGGCCTCGCGCCGCCCGAGTGCGTCTTCGTCGACGATCATCCCGGCCATCTCAAGGCCGCCCGCGAGGCCGGCATGGCGACGGTGCTCCACAAGGATCCCGCACAATCGATACCGGAAGTAGAGGCCCTGCTGAGCCTGACCTAGCCAAGTGGCCCGCTAGTGGTCTGCACGTCACAGCGCAGCCGGGCTCTCTGCTCCGTGGTGGTCGCTATGCGGCCACCACGGTCACGACACCAGAGAGAGTGCGATCTCGCGACATCTTCTGAGCCTGACCTAGATGAACTGTGTCGCGCGTCACAGCGCGGCCGGGATTCTCGCTGGATGGTGGTCGCTATGCGGTCATCAGAGTCACGACACGTTGCCGGATAGCGAACATAGCGCTCAGAACATCGCCGAGACACCGAGCGCCTGAGCCACCTGTCGAGCTACATACTCGGGGCGCCGCTCGAGATCCTCCCAGGTGAAGCGCAGAACCGTCCATCCCTGGAGGTTGAAGTAGTTGTCGCGCTGCGCGTCCTTGATACGGGCTTGCCTTCCTGAATGCCACCTCGCACCATCGACCTCGATGATCACTCGTTGCTCCGGATAAGCGAAATCCACGCGCGCGATGAAGTGCCCGTTCTCATGGAACCGATGTTGCGTCTGAGCCACGGGCAGCCTCGCTCTGCGAAGAACTCGAACGAGCTTCGTCTCCAGGACGGTGGTCGGAACCATTACGCCATCGCCCCGTACCTCCAAGAGGCTTCGTAGGTTGGTCACGCCGGGGCGCTTCCTGCCACCCAGCTCGTCGAGCCTCCATCGCAGTCGCGGCAATCTGACCTTCCCGGTATGCACAGCGTCGTCGAGGGCGATCTCGAGTGTCTCTTCATCGACCACCGCTGCGAGATCAATCAAGGTACGGACGGGAGTGGTGGTCGGAAGGTTGCGCACCGTCTCAACGTCGCAGATCGGCATCTCCCCCACCAGATGGATCTCGTGTCCTCGCCGCGGGCGCAACCGACGAGTAGAGGTCAGCTCTAGGCCGTTCTTCTCGAAGCCGTTGAATCGATGAATCACAGCGGCGGAACCGTGAGAGAGCCAGATGTTGCCGATGCTGCGAAGGCACCCCGCCATTGCTTCCAGTTCCCAGGTCAAAGGGGAGGCCGTCGCTCGAACCACGCCCGGCAGAATGATCTCGAGCCTGCCGCTCTTGATCATTCTCGCGATGGCGGAGTCGGAGTAACCTAGGGACCGCAGCTGATTGCGAGCAGCCGCGCCGTATTGCCCTCTCAGGAGAGTCGCGAGATCGCACTCTCTCCGGTGTCGTGACTCTGATGACCGCATAGCGACCACCATGCAGCGAGAATCCCGGCCGCGCTGTGACGTGCGACACAGTTCATCTAACAGGCCCAGAAGGGGGTCGCGAGATCGCACTCTTCTGGTGCTCATGAGAGTGTCTCGGCGATGTTCTGAGCGCTGTGTTGGCTATCCGGCCACGGTGCTCATGAGAGTGTCTCGGCGATGTTCTGAGCACTGTGTTCGCTATCCGGCCAGGATGTTCATGAAAACGCTTGGAAGCTGGCGGGGCGACCCCGCCCGCAGCGTCCCAGGCCGAGCACGGTGCTCAGTAGAGAGTGAGAGATTGTAGGGACCGTGGTTAGCGGTAGTTCGTGAATTGCAGGGGGATGCCGAAGTCCTTTTCCTTCAGGCTCGCGATGATGTCCTGGAGGGTGTCTCTTGACTTGGCCGACACGCGCACTTGTTCTCCCTGAACGCTGCCCTGCGCCTTCACCTTCATGTCCTTGACGTACTTGACGATCTCCTTCGCCTTCTCCGTCGAGATGCCCTGGTTCAGCGTCAGTGTCTGGCGCGCCGTGCCCCCTGCGGCCTGTTCGATCTTTCCGTGCGACACGGCCTTGAGCGCGATCTTGCGCTTGACGAGCTTTTCCTCGAGCACCTTGACGCAGTCCTTGACCTTTTGCTCGGTGTTCGAATGAATCCGGAGGACCTGCGCGCCTCCATCTTCTGCGAGCTCGACAGAGGAGTCCGTCCCCTTGAAGTCGTAGCGCTGCGAGATCTCGCGGCTTGCCTGATCTACGGCGTTACGAACTTCCTGCAGGTCGACTTCTGACACGACATCGAATGAGGAGTCTTTGGCCATGACCGCAGGTTAGCAAGGCCCAGGGAGCGTCGCGCACGCTATCGGATGAACGTCCGTAACAACGGCATGAGCTCGGCGATGCGGTCCTTGTTGAGGTAGGCATCCGCCCACGGTGGCCGGCTATCGAGAAGAGCCGAGAAGGCCACGATCTTGGTCTCCGGGGTGACCGCGCGCAGGATCTCTGCGGTCCCCTCCCCGTCGAGTCGAGGAAGCATGAAATCCAAGATGACGAAATCGGGCTGATGGTTGAGGGCGATAGGAACCGCTTCGACTCCATTTGCGGCCTCACCCACGACCTCCATTGCCTCCGACTCGCACAGCAGCCTGAGCGCGTGCCTTATCTCTTCGTCGTCATCGACAATGAGAACCGTCCGGAGCGAGTCGCGCTCATCCTGGGTCATGGCTCATCAGACTGAATGAGTCGACCCCGGTTGTCCAGAGTGGATGAACTTTTTTATGAGTCTGTGACCAGCGAAGTCTCACACCTCGCTGATGGACGGTCACAGAGGGTGGCCGAATCACATGTCACCCCCGGCTTGAACGTGGTATCTCTGCTCCTGACTTCGTCGCGGGAGTCCGTTAGCAACATACGAACTGGAAGGAGTCGCTTATGCGCGCGGCACGTAGTGCGCTTGCCCCGAGAGTTCAGATGGCCGCAGCGGTGGGTGTGGTTCTGGCTTTGGCGCTGACTCCAGCGCCATCCACGCCGGGCAAGTTGATCGACGCTGAACCGGTGGGGAAGTACAGGTTTTCTCAGAGAGAGAAGTGCTTTCTCAAGAAGATCAACGACATGCGGGCTCATAACGGGAGGACACGACTTCAGCGGGACAAGCAGCTCGGCTACGTCGCCCGCCGTCATTCACTCGGAATGGCCTCAAAGTCGGCGATTTTTCATGACAGCGACCTAGGCTCTACGGTGACGCGCTGGAAGAGGCTCGGACAGAACGTTGGCACCGGTGGGGGCTGCAAAGAGTTGTTCAAGGCCTTCAAGCACTCGAGTGGGCATCGAGCAAACATACTCGGTGCTTGGCGTTTTATGGGCGTCGGCACAGAAAAGCGCAATGGGAGGATCTACGTGATGCACATCTTCCAGTCGCGCCGAAATCCGGGCAACGTTTACAAGTATCCCTAGGAAACGGAGCGTCCAGATCTACGGTTCGAGGTCGCGCGGCCACAAGGTCGCCACTTCCTCGAGGGTGAGGTCGGGAGCGCTAGGGCCACCGATGTCGGCGACCGACGCGAGCCACTCGTCGTAGAACTCGAGCCAGCGCCCTTCCGACTTCGTTTCGGTGAGGACCCGGTTGACGAACGTCGTCATGTCGGCCGAGTCCGGCGGCACGGCGACGCTGTAACCGATCGTACTCAATTGCTCGCCGCGAATCACGTAATCGTCCAGCGATTCTGTGAGCGCGATCAGGTAGATGTCGGGAGCGCTGGCCGCCACGACCCGCTCGTCTTCGAGTTGCTCGATGCAATCGCCGAAGTCTGCGGCCTCGTGGACGTCGATTGACTCATCTAATCCCCGGATGTCGACCGCGGTTGCCTCCTCTTCGTACTGGCACACCGGCTCGCCCGAGAGTCCCTCGACTTCGTCGATATCGGAATCGCTGGGCACCAACAGGCGCTTGTGCGCCACCCAGTAAGGACCGGAGAAGTTGTGCTCGCGCGCAAGGCGTTCGGTGATCCCAATCGTCGGAAACGCGAGATCGACCTCTTCCTGGTCGACGAGACCCAATCCTTCGTCGCCCGAGGCGGCGACATAGGTTGCCTCGACGCCAAGAGCCTCGACGATCTCCCCGGCGAGCTCACCCACGAAGCCCTCGGCTTCGCCGTCCTCTCCGATGGAGCTGAAGGGACCGAGATCATCCGGTAGGGCGATCGTCATCTCGCCGCGGCTCTGGAGGGCTGCCATCGTCGTGTTGGGGCCGAAACCGGCGAGGTCTTCCGCGTCCGCCTCGGGCGGCACGCAGGCCGCCGCGCTCATCGCGAGTAGCGCGCACGCGCACAAGGTCAAGGTGCTCTTTGGCATCGGGGGCAGCCTAGATGAGGTGCGCACGTATCGTGGTGAACCGTCAGATGGGCTTGATGGAGATTTGGTCCTCGAGCCCCGTTACCGTCTCGACATCGCCGGAGCGCTTGCGCTCTCGGACTTCGAGACGGCGAGACAGCAGGGACAGGGCCAGGTTGAACACGACGAACATGGCGCCCACGACGATGTAGACCTGCAGGATGGGGGCCGGAACCCCGACGCCGCCGAACGGGCTTCCGCTGGTGTTGTTCACGATCGAGCCCGCACTGACGAGCTCCTGGATGGCAAGGATGCTGACCAGGCTGGTGTCCTTGGTCAGCGTGATGAGCTGCGAGACGGTGGCCGGAACCATGCGCCGCAGCCCCTGCGGCAGGATGATGAGACGCATGGCCTTCCAGTAGCGCAGACCCAGAGCGGCGGCGGCCTCACCCTGCCCCCGCTCGAGCGACTGGATGCCGGCGCGGAAGATCTCCGCGATCACCGCAGAGTTGTACACCGTGAGGGCGATGATGCTGGCGATGACCTGCCCGCTGCCCCGGATCTGCTCGGGAAGGAATCCCGGGGCATTGTCGACCCAGAGTTCCTTGACCTCCTGAGGCAGAGCAAGTCCGAAATACAAAAGAAGCAATAGGACCGGAAGGTTGCGCCAGACGTCGATCCACAACCCGGTGGCCGCCGCCACGAACCTGTTCTTGGATATTCGAAGGAGCGCCACACCCAAACCGACGATCAGCGACAGTGCCATGGTGACCAGCGCCAGAACGATGTTGTTCAGGAAACGCTCGAACAGGAACATGAAGTTGCGTCCCGCGAAGACCCATTCCCAGTTGGACGAATCGAAGAGATAGTCCATGCGCTACCTCTTGATCGCGAAGCGCTTTTCAAGCCTTCGCACGATAATCGTCGCCGGGATGGTCAACAAGAGATACCCGACGCCGGCCCAGAAGAATGCCTCGTTGGTTGCGAAGGTCCGACTGTTGACGACCCTCGCGACCTTGAGAATGTCGGTGAGGGCGATCAGCGATCCCGCCACGATGGCCGAGTTCTTGATCATGGCGATTATCAGGTTCCCGATCGGCGGGATCACCGTTCTAAACGCCTGCGGAAGGATGACCTGCCGCATCGTCTGCCGGTAGGTGAACCCGAGACTGAGCGACGCCTCGATCTGCCCCTTGCTCACCGCGCTCACGCCCGAGCGGATCGATTCGGCGATGTAGGCGGCGGTGTAGAGACCAAGCGCGATGCTGGCCGAGGACAGGCGCCCGATATCAAATCCCGCTCGCAATAGGCCTGCCGAAAAGATAATCGCGAGGACCAGCAGTGGGACGTTGCGGAAGGTCTCGACGTAGAACATGCCGATCCAGTTGAGGGGCTTGGCCGGCGCGATGCGTAGGGACGCAACGAGCGTCCCTACGACCATCGCAATCGCAAACGAGATGCCGACCAGTTCGACCGTAAGCAACAACCCCGACAGATAGGTGTCGTAGTTGTTGACGATGATCGGAACCAGTCGGTCCACCTAGGCCAGGCTCCTCAACCGAATCGTCTGTGCCTCGCTAGCAGGTTTCGTCGCAAGGGAAGAGCTCGTATGCATCCTCGAGCGTTAGCCCCTCGGGGTGCTCGGCCTCCTCGCCGGTGAACTGGCCGACCCACTCCTCGTAGAGCTCGTCCCAGGTGCCGTCCTCGAACGACTCTTCGACCGTGGCGTCGAGGAACTCGGCGAGCTCGGTCTCGCCCTCCGCGATACCGACGCCGTACGGCTCGGTCGTCAGAGGTTCGCCGACGAGTTGGAGCGACTCGTCCTGGATGATCATTCCGGTAAGGATGACGTCGTCGGTGGACACCGCGTCGACGGACTCGTTCTGGATCTTCTCGAGGCACTCGGAATAAGCGTCGACGAGATCGAGTTCCGCATCGGGCGCCTGTTCGGCCAGCGTCGCCTCGTAGGTGGAGCCGAGCGCGGTGCAGACGCGCGTGCCCCCGAGGTCGTCCACTCCGGCGATGTCGGAGCCCTCGGGCACCAGGATCCGGCCCCTGGCGACGTAGTAGGGCCGGCTGAAGTCGATCTCGGTGTCCCGATCCGTCGTGATGGTCATGGTCGAAAGGATCAAGTCAGCGGTGCCGTCGGCGAGGAACGGAATGCGGTTGTCCGAGATCGCCTCGATGAAGTTGGCCTCCACGCCGAGCTTGTCGGCGATGTAGTTGCCCATGTCCACGTCGAAGCCCTCGACCTCGCCGCTCTGCGGGTTCTCGAACCCGAACGGTGGTACGTCGAACTTGACGCCGATCGTTACTTCGCCCTCTTCCTGGAACTCGGCCATCGGCGTGCCCTCTTCGAACTCCTCGGCCTCGGTTTCTCCGTTACCACCCGCTTCGGTGTCGTCTGCCCCCTCGTCGTCGTCGCCACACGCGGCCGCAACCAGGGCCAGAACCATCATCAGAGCGATGATCCAGAGCCGCTTGCTACTTTGCATCTACCTCCCCCTTTCTGGACCGCCGCAATGCGGCCCTATGGCCAACAGTCAACTAGTGGTGAATGATCTTGTCGACGAAGTCCTTCGCCCTGTCGCTCTTGGTGTGGTTGAAGAACTGGTCCGGCGACGCTTGTTCGACGATCTTGCCCTCGTCGATGAACACCACCTGGTCGCAGACTTCACGGGCGAACCCCATCTCGTGGGTGACGACGAGCATCGTCATGCCTCCCTTGGCGAGGTCACGCATGACGTCGAGCACCTCGCGGATCATCTCAGGGTCGAGCGCCGAGGTCGGCTCGTCGAACAACATCAGCTTGGGTTCCATGGCCAGGGCGCGGGCAATGGCGACCCGCTGCTGCTGGCCGCCTGAGAGATCGTTGGGAAGCGCGTCGGCCTTCTCGGGAATCCCGACACGCTCGAGCAGCTTCTGGGCCCGCTCTCTCGCTTCCGCCTTCGGGACGTCTTTGATCTCGATTGGGCCGAGCATGATGTTCTGGAGCACGGTCTTGTGCGGAAAGAGGTTGAACGACTGGAACACCATGCCGATCTCGGCGCGCAGCTTGTAGACGTTCTTGCCGGCCTTCGAAACGGATGTTCCGTCGAAGATGATGTCGCCGGAATCGATGGTCTCGAGAGCGTTGACGCACCGAAGCATCGTGGACTTGCCGGAACCGGAGGGGCCTGCGATGACTATGGCCTCGCCCCGCTTGACCGTGAGGTCGACTTGATCGAGCACCAAATTGGCGCCGAAGCTCTTGCGAACCTGCCTCAACTCGACCAGATGGCCGTTCGTTGTGCTCGACTGTGATGTCTCTTGTTCCCTCATGTGGGCGAAGTGTACTAGCTCTGTCGGAGGAACCGCAGGCTTCTAGAGATAACCGAGCGACTCGAGGCGTTTGCGGATGGCCTCGATTTCGTCGGGACTGAGTGGTTCGACCTCACCCTCGTCGGCGTCCAGGGCCGCGCGCGCTCCGCCGCCGGCACCTTCGACCGGGAGGTGACCACTCCGGTGGTGAGACACCAGGTCTCGCAGGACGTAGACCGCAAACTCCGTGACCGAGTGAAAGCCGGAACCCTCGATCACCTGCTTGAGCTGGTCGTACAGCGGCCTCGGAATCTTGAGGGTTACCTGTCCCTCTCTGCTCTCTCGGGTCGCCACCAATTAGCCGACCAGTCCCGAGACGGCGATGATCATGATCGGCAACACGAACAGCGCCGCCGTGAACCCCGCCAGACGGGGTCGACTCTTGATCATCTGGCGCTGGAAGCGCCAGATACCGCTTCGCATCTGCGGATAGAAAAAGGCAAGCATGATGATGCTCAAGATAGTTGTTGCGATGATCTGCGCAAGCACGATGCGTACGGCCCCCGGGGAGCGTAGAGCAAAGCTCGCTAGCATGGTGTCGCCAAGGGTCGTGATGTTGGCCCCCATGATGTAGGGAAGGATGTTCTCCCGTTTTGCGTAGCCTTTTGCCACCAGCGGCACGAGGATGGTCAGCGCGACCGAGACCGACATCGTGATCAGAGCCACGGCGCAGCCGATCCCGAACATGGGCCACTTCTGCTTGAGCCACGCCGCGCGCGGGCCTTCCATCCGGCCCTCGTCCATTTGCGGCAGGACGGTGTCGATGGCCTTGAACGAGATCAAGAGGACCCCGAGGCCCCCGAGGAAGAGGAGCGCGGCCGGAAGATTCTCGAGGCGTTCGAGCAGCGGTCCGTAGACGAGCCCAATGAGGTCGGCGAACTGTCCGGGGAATTGCAGGTCGATGCGCGCGAACGGTCCCCAGTTGAGAAGCGCGGCCCCGATTAGGGCCGACGGAATGTAGATCACCGCCGTCGTGCACAGGGCCATAACCGCGGTCGAAAGAGGTGCCTTTCGTCGGCCGTCGCCCCCACGCAGAGCGTAGATCACGGCCGTCAGCAGCACCACGAAGGCGGCGCCGAGGCGGGAGCCGGTAAGCATCGCGAAGCCCTGCATTTCGCTGAACCGCTGCGCTCCCTCGGCGACTTGCTCACCGGCGGCCACGAGGGTCAAGGAGGTGGCCGCGATCGGCGACCCGGATAGCACCAGCAGCGAACCGAGCCAACCCAGTCCGAGCGTCGAGCCGGGGTTGCGGACGAGGAAACCTCCGGGTTGGAGAATGTCGAGGCTCGACGCGCCGACGCGCATGAGCTGGAGTGCCCCGACGAACAGAAACAGGGCGAACAACAGCCGCGCGGTCCACGATAGGGCGGTGGCGACCCTCTTGAGAGGGTGCTGAGGCGTGGAGGACGGCCTGGGCCCTGTGCCCGGTTCCGGTTGGGAGGGGGGCGCGGGCTCGGTCGTGGTCGGCTCGATGAGGCTCATGATGGTTACTCTTATAGCACTCCTATAAGAGTGTCAATGGTGATTGGGAGAAATAGGAAAGTAAGCGCTCGGGTCCGAAACCCGCGCTTCGCTCTGGTCATCCGCCCGCGCTGCGCTTATCGTATGCCGCTGTCGCGGGAGGGACGATGTGGGCCGATCATCACAACTGAAACGCGGTGCGCGGGCTCGTGTCCTCGTCGTCGTCTGTCTCATCGCAGCGTCGCTTGCGAACGCGCGGATCGCTCCCGCCGAGACCGTCCGGGTGCCCTCCACGCTCATGAGTAGCGTGACCTTCGACGGAGCGCGTGGCCGCGTTGCTCTGTCGGTCCCGCCCACGCACGTGGGCTTCACCTGGGAGGGGAGCCACGACGCGCGCGTCGTCTACCGGACCGTCGACGAGAACGGACGAACTTCGAAGTGGCGGGTTGCCCCTGTGAGCCACGACATGGAGATGGGAACCACGCGCTTCAGCGGACTGATGGCCGTGGACAGGCCCGTGCACGTCGAGTACCGGAAGCGTTTTCGTGCCAAGGTCGACCGAACAAGCTCCTGGATGAGCGCGATCACGATGGAGTCGATCAACACCCTCGATGGACCTCTGCGCGAGGTCACTCTGCGCTCGACCGGTGAGGAGGATGCCGGCGCGCCAGACATCGTGACCCGAGCCGAGTGGGGCGCCGACGAGTCGTTGAAGCGCACGACGGGAGAATGCGAACGGACCTTTCATCCGGTCCGCCAGCTGTTCGTCCATCACACCGCGGGCTCGAACTATGACACCGACGGCGCCGCGACGATGCGGGCGATTTACGCCTACCACACGCAAAGCCGAGGCTGGTGCGACATCGGCTACAACTTCGTCATCGACTGGAGCGGCACGATCTTGGAGGGCCGCTGGGCGCGCCCCTACGCACCGTGGGAGACACACGACTCCGAGGATCATCGCAACCACGCGACCGCGGGGGCGCACGTCGCCGGCTTCAACTCTGGCAGCGTCGGCATCAGCCTGATGGGCAACTTCACCAGCGTCGACCCCCCTTCGAACATGAAGAGTTCGCTCAAGGTGGTTCTCGCCTGGGAGGCCGACAGACACGGTCTGGACCCGACCGGATCGCACACCTTCAACGGGCGCCGGATGCAGCGCATAGCGGGGCACCGCAACGCCGGCTATACGGCTTGTCCCGGCAACAAGCTCTACGATCAGCTTCCGAAACTCCGCCGCAAGACGAAGGCGATGATCGGCGTAGGCCGAACCGCGACGACCTTGAGTCTGCGGGCGAGCGTGTCTCCGCTCACCTACGGCCAATCGTCCGAGCTCTCCGGCTACCTCACGGATGAGAACGACGCGCCGCTCTCGGCTCAGACCGTCACCCTGTATCGGAAGGATGGGGCCGCTCACTGGGTCGAGGACTCCACCGTGATCACCGGGCCCGACGGCTCGTTCTCGACCACGGTGTCGCCCGCCAAGAGGCTCGCCTTCGCGGCCTCCTTCGATACCAGCGCAACTTTGTGGGGTTCCGACAGCAGAGTCGTGATCGTCGATGTGAGGCACGCAGTCACGATGGCTCCGAAGGACCGGTCACCCAATGGCAAGGGGGTCTACCATTACTCGCCGAAGGAGAAGAGAGTCCTCGTCGGGGGAGAGGTTCGGCCCTGGCACTCGAACAAGAGCGTCACGGTGAAGCTCTTCAAGAAATCTCAAAAGACGGGCACGTACAACAAACTCGTCGAGACCCTCGCGCCCCTCGAGGGGGGCCGGAGTTTCAGCCACAGCTTGCAGTTGCCCGATCGTCGTAGCGGCACTCGCTACAAAGTCACGGCAAAGATGCCTCGAGACCGCGCCCACGAGCCGGGCTACAGCGGCCCCCGATGGCTCGTCGTCGACTAAGGCCGGTTCAGCACTTCGGCATCCACAAAGTGGTGCCCGGGTTCTTCGTGGCCTGAAAGACGACCGTGACCCAGAGAAAGCCTTTGGCCTTCAGGGCGCCGACGCCCACGTACCGGAACTTGCCGTTGAGGATGTTGGCTTTGTGCGAAGGCGAGTTCATGAAGGCCTTGTGGAGTGAATCCACGCCTCCGCCGTAGCCAACGTTCTCTCCGAGTGCGTTCCATCGAGTGACTCGCTTGCCGAGATTGGGGGTGTGGTGCAGCAGGTTCTTCGAGATCATGGTCTTCGTCTGCTTCATCGCCACTTTGGAGAGCTGGGGGTCAAGCTTGAGGCCGCCGCGACCCGCGCCTTTGCGGGAATTGTTGATCTTCTTTGCGAATTTCTTGTCATTTCCCGAGTGCGACCAGCAGCTTGCGCTCACGGCGGTGGTGGCGGGAATCAAAAGTGCGAGCACCAGGCTCGCGATGAGAACTGAAAAGAGCTTGCGCATGAGGTCACATCCTTGGTCCGGTTCGTTTGCGTCCTGCTCTTTAGTTCGTCAGGAGTGACGAAAAACTTGAGGTGCGCCGGACCAAGGCGCCTGAACTCTTGTTTCGACCCCCATCGGAGGGGCCGGTGTCACCGCGGGGCCCTCCGGATAGGTACCAGGCGCGACTAGGTCGCGCCCTCGCGTCGCCGGATCTGCAGCCCGCCGAGAAGCAGCGCCGCCGTGAG